>JBELFK010000022.1:19848-26656 GCA_042092935.1 Paracoccaceae bacterium
AGCAACCAGACAGGCTTGCGCTGGTAAAACCCCGCAACATGTTCACGCCGGATCAGGGGGATCACATCGCCAAAACGCGCAGTATGACGGTCGATCAGACGGGTGCGATGCTCGTCTTCCTCTTGCGCCATTTCGTCAAAAACCGCCGCCGTCGCCGGATACTCTTTTCGCAAATGCTGTGCATAGCTTCGGTATATCCGTGCGTCATCCTCCTCAGAAGAAATCGCAAGCGCCAGAACCTCTTGTTCGTTCAAATCCGAAAACCGTCGCCGTTGAAACGTAAACCGCATGGCCACCTCACTTTCCGCTCAGAGACTACGCAAATTCGTTTGTGCCGCAACCACTTTGCCGCATCTTGTATTCGCTCTTGTTTGCACCCGCTCGGGCAGCGTATATTTGAGCCTGTTTCACCGAGGACTCTATGACCGACATCAAACCCATCCTGAAAAAAGGACGCAAGTTCGACCAGGTGCTGGATGCGGCGCGCAATGTATTCTTGCGCGAAGGGTTCGAGGGCGCGAGCATGGACGACATCGCCGCGTCAGCGAAAGTGTCAAAAGCCACGGTTTACAGCTATTTTCCCGACAAAAACCTGTTGTTTCTTGAGGCCGCGAAATCCGAAATCCTGCGCATAACGCGGGAAGCGGAAAATGTTGCGGTTGTCGATGCCCCGGTTGAGGTCGTCTTGCGCTATTCAGCCCGCACAATCATCGACTTCTACCTATCGGCCCTCGGTCAAAGCATCTTCCGTGTCTGTGTTTCCGAATCCGAGCGATTCCCTGAATTGGGCCGCATGTTTTACGAGGCCGGCCCCAAAATGGGGTCCGAGCGTCTGAGCGGCTATTTGCACTATATGAGCGAACAAGGTGTGCTGAACATCGACGATGCGCCCCTTGCCGCCGATCAATTTGCGGCGCTCTGTCGTTCAGACCTGTTTCAACGGGTCATGTTTGGGTTAGGGGATTCGATCAAGCCCGCCGAAATCGACCATGTTATCGATGGCGCAATCGCGACCTTTATGGCCCGTTACGGCGTCTCGACTTAGCGAGATGAGCCGCGATTACTCACAATTCCTCGCGTCCAGCGGCCCAAAGTCTGCCTCCAAACCCGAGAAAACCTTTCTGCAAAAACACGGCTGGCAACCTTTTTTTTCGCAACAGACAACGGTTGAAGAATTGACAGAAACGCCTCCGGTTCGTGTCGTTCGCGTCCATCGCAACGGCTGCTTCGTGCTTGGGGACGGCATCGAAATGCAAGTGCCACCGGGGCCAGAGGCCACGGTCGGAGATTGGATGCTTCTGAACCGCGAGTTGCCGATCAGCAGTCGGGTTCTCGAACGTAAAAGCGTGTTCAAACGCCGCGCGCCGGGTCATGACCGACGTTTTCAACTGATCGCCGCCAACGTCGACACGGCCTTTATCGTGTCGTCGTGCAATCTCGATTTCAACATCGCGCGGCTTGAACGTTACATCGCTCTGTCGTTTGAAGCCGAGGTCGAACCGGTCATCGTGTTGACCAAGGCGGATCTCTGCGACAACCCGCAGCCCTATGTCGATCAGGCGCAGTCGATCTCGGATCGGGTCATGGTCATTGTGCTGAACGCGCTGAGCGAGCAACCCGCCGAGATGCTGGCTGATTGGTGTAAGTCCGGCCAAACCGTCGCCTTCCTCGGGTCATCGGGCGTCGGAAAATCGACATTGGTCAACGCGCTGTTCGGCGAGGGCACGGCAGACACGGCGGGCATTCGAGAAGACGATGCCCGTGGCCGCCATACGACCACCAGCCGCCACATGCGCTTTACACCCGACGGCTGCGCCGTTGTGGACACGCCGGGGATGCGGGAAATCCAGATGGGCGACGCTGAAGCAGGAATTGCCGATCTCTTTGGTGATCTCGCGGAATTGGCGTTGCAGTGTAAATTCAACGATTGCAGTCACGAAGTTGAACCGGGCTGCGCCATTCGCAAAGCTGTTGAAGAGGGCAGCGTCGATCAGGATCGCTACCGTCGATGGCAAAAACTGGCCGCCGAGGACAAGTTCAACTCGGCCTCGCTGGCAGAACGGCGCGCAACATCAAAAGCCTTTGGCAAAATGGTCAAATCAGCGGTGAAGCAGAAAAAGCGCTAGGCCTTGGCGCCGCGGCCAAAATGCGCCAGCCAAACCCTGGTGCGGGCTTGGTCGCGTTTTTCATACTCTGCCAGGGCCTCAAACAGATCAGAGGCAGTCGAGTCATCGATGCCCTCTGCCAAGCCCGTCATCCGCATCGTGTACCACGCGGTGATTCCGCCTTCCGGTGCCTTCTCAAACCGAGGGAACGTGGGATTGGGCATCTTCCCCGCCTGCCATAATGCCGGCAACGATGGTTCGATCACCAATGCCCGCGCCAACCCGATGACATCGACGCCCTTGGCCAAGGCGTCATCCACCTGGGCGCGGGTTTTGAAACCGCCAGTCAGCATCAAGGGTTTTTGCGTCAATCCGCGCGCTGCCTGAACGAACTCAAGGAAATACGGTCCTTTCCCAGCCCCGTCCGAGGCCGATTTCGCGCCCGGGAAATAGGTGCCGCCGCTGATGTCGATCAAATCAACCGAGGTTCCGTCGAGCGCCTCGACAACCCTTAGGGCGCCACCTTCTGCAAAGCCGCCTTCCAATTGATCGGAAGAATTCAGTTTGACCGCAATCGGAAACGCTGGCCCGACAGCCTCTCGGACGGCAGCGATGCTTTCAAGCAGCAGGCGCATCCTGTTTTCAATGGACCCGCCATAATCGTCGTCGCGTTTGTTGAACAAAGGCGACAGAAACTGACTGAGCAAAAACCCATGCGCGGCGTGTATTTGCACCCCGCCGAAACCGGCGCGTTTGGCCAAAGCCGCCGTGCGCGCAAATTCGGCCGGCACCGATTTAAGCGCATCGCGGGAAATCTCGGCGCAGGTCAGACCCTCGATATTTAGGGCACTTGGTCCGACCGGATCGCTGGTGGGCGCATAGGCGAGTGCGCCCGCATGCCCAAGTTGGATCCAAAGCATGGCCCCGTTTTCGCGCCCTGCCTGCGTAAGGTCTTTGAAACGCTCAATGTCGGCGCGCTCGTCCAGAACCAAATTTCCGGGTTTCTCGGCAAATCGCGGGCTGCACTGAACCTCTCCGATAATGGATGCGGCCAAGCCCCCCTGCGCCCAGCGGTGATACAAGCGGCTTTGGCCATCCGTCGGATGCCCCGTGCCGTCGCCCAGAGAATCCGACATCGCCGATTTCACGATCCGGTTCTTGAGGGTGACCCCGCAAGGAAGCGCACAGGGCGAGAAAAGGTCGATCGACATGGGCAGAGGTGTCCGTCAGGCAAGACAGGGGCCGCAGAGCGCCCCCTGAATGTTCAATCTGTCATGGACTTAAAATTCAACGACAGCGCGGATCGATTCACCCGCGTGCATCAGATCAAAGCCCTTGTTGATGTCATCGAGCGACAGCTTGTGGGTTATCATGCTGTCGATCTCAATCTTGCCGTCCATGTACCAGTCAACGATCTTGGGCACATCTGTCCGCCCCTTGGCCCCGCCAAAGGCCGTGCCTTTCCAAACGCGACCCGTCACCAATTGGAACGGACGGGTCGAAATTTCAGCCCCCGCAGGGGCCACGCCGATGATGACTGAAACGCCCCAACCGCGATGCGAGCATTCCAGCGCGTCGCGCATCACCTGCACATTGCCAGTCGCGTCGAACGAATAATCCACGCCGCCGAATTGGTCCTGTTCGGTCTTGGTGATCTCGATGATCGCTTGCTGCACGCTGTCCACATCGCTTGGGTTTACGAAATGGGTCATGCCGAACTTCTTGGCCATCTCAGCCTTAGCGGGGTTGAGATCGACGCCAATGATGACATCTGCCCCTGCCATCCGCAGACCTTGAATCACGTTGAGACCAATGCCACCAAGCCCAAAGACCGCAGCGGTCGACCCGATCTCGACCCCCGCCGTATTAATAACTGCGCCGATGCCGGTGGTCACGCCGCACCCAATATAGCAAATCTTGTCGAATGGCGCGTCATCACGGACTTTCGCCAAGGCGATTTCCGGCAAAACGGTGTGGTTGGCAAAGGTCGAGCAACCCATGTAGTGATAGATCGGTGTCCCATCGAGCATGCTGAAACGTGTCGTCCCGTCAGGCATCAATCCTTGACCTTGGGTGCCACGGATCGCGGTGCAGAGGTTGGTTTTGCCGGATAGGCAGGAATGACATTCACGGCACTCGGGCGTGTAAAGCGGAATCACGTGATCGCCTGGTTTCAGCGTGGTGACGCCTTCTCCGACCTCAAGTACAATGCCTGCGCCCTCATGCCCGAGGATCGATGGAAACAACCCTTCGGGATCGGCCCCTGACAGGGTGAATTCGTCGGTGTGGCAAATGCCGGTGGCTTTAACCTCGATCAGAACCTCACCCGCTTTGGGGCCGTCAAGGTTCACTTCCATAACTTCCAGCGGTTTCCCGGCTTCCAAAGCCACCGCAGCGCGCGTTCTCATAAATACTCTCCCTTGGAAATTTTTTGTCCCGGCTACCCTGCCTTTGGGCCCCCATTGGATCAAGCGTTTTGCACGGCATTTGAGTGTCCTTTTCCGTCAGCATCCTGACTCGACTCGTATCACGAGACGCGTTAATGAGAACATAATAGGAACATTTATTGCCGCCATGCCTCATCGTCGTATTCTTTCGCTCTGGTTTCCCCGCCTTGGCGCTGAACGTCTTCTCCGTCATGCGGATGCGCTGCGCGAGATGCCTTTTGCCGTGCTGCGCGATACAGGCCAGATGCAGGTGTTGAACTCACTGTCCGAAGCGGCGTCCGCCGCCGGGCTTCATCACGGCCAACCTCTGCGGGATGCGCTGGCCATGTGCCCCGATCTGGTCACCCGCCTGCAAAACCCGCAGGCCGAGGCCGCGTTTCTGGATGTGCTCACCCGCTGGGCCGGCAAGTTTTCCCCTTGGGTTTCGCCCATGCGCCCCGATGGTCTGGTGTTTGACATAACCGGTTGCACGCATCTTTTCGGGGGCGAAGACAACCTGCTGCACCAGATTGAGACCGAGGCGATGGATCTCGGGCTCAGCGCCCGTTTGGGGTTGGGGGACACGCAAGGCGCGGCTTGGGCCTTGGCGCGTTTCGCAGGCATGGACGCGGGCAATCACCGTTCAGGAGACGCCATCGAACAAGAGGCCCGCGCCACGCGATCCCGCGCCGCCAAGCGCCGCAACTGGGAGCGCGGTGGCGCGCGGCCTTCAATGGCGCAACCCGTGGGCGGGCAGGGCCGGATTGCGCCGCCGGGCAAGGCGCATACGGTGCTGTCTGCCCTGCCGGTCGCGGCGCTGCGGCTTGATCCGCAGGTGGTGCAACAGCTGTCGCGTCTTGGCCTGCGCCGGATCGGAGACCTGATCGGCCAGCCCCGCGCCGCATTGGCGCGGCGGTTCGGTAAGGGCCTCGTGCTGCGGTTGGATCAGGCGCTGGGGGCGGCATCCGAACCGATATCGCCGACAAAACCGCCGCCGCGCTATGCCGTCCGCCTGACCCTGCCCGATCCGATCGGGCTCGAGGATGATCTCCTCGCTGGGATCGACAAGCTGCTGCCTGCCTTGGCGGATCGGCTTGAGCAGGATGGCAAGGGCGCGCGATTGGTGCGCCTTCAGGCCTTTCGGACCGACCAAACCATGCAGTGGATCGAGGCCGGCCTGGCCCGTCCCACACACGCCCCCGACCGCATCCGCCCGCTGCTGGCGATGAAACTTGGCGATCTCGACGCGGGCTACGGTATCGACATGCTGCGGCTTGAGGCCGTGCGCGTCGAACCCATCGCCGACCGCCGCCCCGCAGGTCATCTGGACGCCGCCCTTGCGGCCCGTGAAAAACTTGGCACCGAGCGTCAGCTCGAAGACTTAATCAGCCGGATCGGGGGCCGCGTCGGCCTTGACCAAATCACCCGCCGCCACCCTGGCAACAGTCATATCCCGGAAAAATCCGCCCAAACCCTCGCCGCCGCCTGGTCGGAACCTGCGAAAAACTGGCCCAAACCTGCCACGCCACGCCCGCTTTTGCTGTGGCAACCGGAACCCGTCACCGCCCCGGAAACCCCGCACCCCCCTGCTGCGTTCCGCTGGAGACGGCAGGATTTGACGCTGGCCTTGGCCACAGGCCCGGAACGGATTGCGCCAGAGTGGTGGCTTGACGATCCCAACTGGCGCAGTGGCGTGCGGGATTACTGGCAGGTCAGCACACATCGCGGCGACAAACTGTGGCTCTACTACGCCCACGGAGGCACCATGTCCTCGGGTTGGTTCTGTCAGGGGCAATTCGCTTGATTTCGTAACCAATCGGCGCAAAGCTGATCCCATGAATATGCAAAGCATCCCCGGTCAGCACACAGCACCACCTGACGTGGTCCATTTCCACCGGCTTGAGCTTGGCGTTATCATGGGGCTCTACGGCAAAATGGTCGCTGCGGGCGAATGGCGCGACTACGGCATTTCTGCCCTGCGCGACGCAGCTGTTTTCTCGGTATTCCGCCGCACCGCCGAACACCCGCTATATCGGATCGAAAAATGCCCGAAACTGCGCAACAAGCAAGGGCAATACTGCGTCGTTGGCATGGACGGGCAAATCCTCAAACGCGGACATGACCTGAAATCCGTTGTCCGCGTGCTCGAACGTAAATTGATCCGCGCCGTCAAATAAAGACGAAAAGCCATGTTTTTAGGTATTTAGAGCAAGATAAAGATAAGCAGCACTTCTTTATCTTGCCGTAAATACCTCGGGGGTACGGGGGCAGAGCCCC
>JBELFK010000023.1:0-25773 GCA_042092935.1 Paracoccaceae bacterium
TCTGCCGCGACTTGACGCTTTCAAACGACAGCATCCGGTTGACCGAAAAATGCCGCCCGATGTCGCGCAGGAAATCGAGGTAGTTGAGCGTGTCCAACCATTCCTCGTTGTTCAGCATCAAGGCACCGGTCGCGCTGTCGTCATAGCTGATGTATTTCGCGAAAACCTGTTTGATGCCGCTGATATTGTCGTCAATCTGCGCGGGCGTCAGCAGCGGGCGTTCATCCGCACGGAAGCTGGGATCGCCCACCTTGGTGGTGCCGCCGCCCATCAGGGTGATCGGTTTGTGGCCTGTCTTTTGCAACCACCGCAGCATCATGATCTGGATCAGCGACCCGACGTGCAGCGATTTCGCCGTCGCATCAAAGCCGATATAGCCCGGAACTGTCCCCTTGGTCAGAGCCTCGTCAAGGCCCTGATAATCAGTGCAATCCGCAAGGAAACCGCGCTGCATCATCACTGCCATGAAGTCCGATTTGGGGTGGTAAGTCATGTCTTCTCTCTTTTCACATTGCGGGCCAGTCTATAAACCGCAATTGAGCCGGAGAAAACCGGTATTAGAAGGTGAAGCGTGGATGAAAATATCCGAGCCTATTCATGTTGCAGGGTATTACCTTCAAAACGACGGGAAGTGGCAGTCAACCAGCGTGCTGACCGACGGTGTGAAGATCGTCGAGGTCACGTCTTCTCATCTGGGAAAAACGCCTGCCAAAGTGGACGCCACCTTAACCGGCGTGGAAAGCGCCGAGGGCGTCGCGCTGCCAAAGGAATTGTTGTCGCAAACGCTTGGCGGTCCGGTTGTGTCGGATTTTCGCAGCGCCGATATTGCCATGGGCGGGCAGGGTGCGCCGCTTCACCCGTTTTACCTTCACGCCTTGGCACGCAATATGGGCACGCGCCCTTTGGCCTTTTTGCTGCTCGAGGATGTGACGTCGCTTGTCTGGGTCGACCCGCTGATCGCCGACCCGACCGATGCCCAAGCGATCACCTGTTTCGAAACCGGTCCCTGCCTTGGCCCTTTGCGCGAAATTGCGCCCAGCCCAGATAGGGGCGACGTCGTTGACGGGGCGCTCGAACTGTTTCTGGATGACGCCTATTTCCGCAAACTGCCCCCCAAGCGGGTTCAGCGTTCAAACTTCACCCATCTTCTCGACCTGGTGTGGGAGCTTACGCCCGCCGACGCAACTGCAACTTTGTTGGGCATGGCCGCAACGTCCGTATTGTTGGGTCTCGAACACTTGCCAGCGCAGCCCGAGCGTTTCATCGCCGCCGGGGCGGGCGTTTCAAACCCGATGTTGATGCACCTGCTGCGCGCTGCGCTTGATACCAGGATCGACGTTCTCGATCCGATCGTGAATGCCCATACGCTCCACGCCCAAGCGATTGCTTTTCTGGCGGCGCGTGTTGCCAAAGGGTTGCCAACAACCGCACCGCACACCACGGGCGTTGCCGCAGCGGTAGGCGGAGGAAATCTCGCCGATTTCGCTTGAAACGATCCCGCGTTTTCCCTTGAGTGAGGCCAAACAGGGGATGACCATGACACTTGATACCGATTTTGTTCGCAGCCAGTTTCCAGCTTTTTCGGAACCGTCGCTGCAAGGCCAGATGTTTTTCGAAAACGCTGGCGGCAGTTACACCTGCAAGCCCGTGCTTGACCGTCTGCACCGGTTTTACCACCAGCGCAAAGTGCAACCCTACGGCGGTTACGCAGCCGCGCGGCTTGGCGGCGAGGAAATGGACGAGGCCCGCCTGCGACTTGCAGCGCTCATGGGGGTCGAAACGGATGAACTTAGCTTTGGGCCGTCAACCACGCAGAACACCTATGTTCTGGCCAATGCCTTTCGCCAGTGGATGACGCCCGGGGATGCGATCATCGTCACCAATCAGGATCACGAGGCCAACACCGGTCCTTGGCGCCGCTTGGCACAAGACGGGATCGAGGTGCGCGAGTGGCAGATTAATCCCGAAACCGGCCATCTCGACGTGGCTGATCTCAGCAATCTGCTCGACGAGAAGGTGCGGCTGGTCTGTTTTCCGCATTGCTCGAACGTTGTGGGCGAGATCAACCCCGTGGCCGAGATCACGTCGCTCGCCCATGCGGCGGGGGCGTTTGTTTGCGTTGACGGCGTTTCCTACGCCCCGCACGGGTTTCCCAACGTCGCAGATCTGGGACCGGACATCTACCTGTTCTCAAGCTACAAGACCTATGGACCCCATCAAGGCGTCATGGTCATCAAGCGCGCGCTCGGCGAATTGCTTCCCAATCAGGCGCATTATTTCAACGCCGACACGCTTTACAAACGCTTCACCCCGGCGGGGCCGGATCACGCGCAGGTGGCGGCCTGCGCTGGCATGGCGGATTATGTCGATATGCTGCACGATCACCACGGGTTGTCCGGCACCAAACCCGCCGAAAGAATGGCCGCTGTCCATGATCTGATGCGCGACCATGAGACCAAGCTGCTGCAACCCTTGCTTGACTATCTGTCCGACAAGAACTCGGTGCGCCTGCTTGGCCCGACGACGGCTGAAAACCGCGCACCGACGGTGGCCGTCGATGCCTTTCAAGACGCCTTCACCCTGTCAGAGAGACTGGCGGAGCATGGGATCATGGCCGGGGGCGGAGATTTCTATGCGGTTCGTGCGCTTGAAGCCCATGGGATAAACCCCGAGCAGGGCGTCTTGCGTCTCAGTTTCGTGCATTACACGACCGCGTCCGAGGTCACCCATTTGATCGAAAGTCTTGAAAAAGTGCTCTGACATCGGTGTTTAAAGCATCCAGCAGCTAGAATTCCCCGTAGTAAACTTCGTGAGAAAAATCTTGATGCACGGCGGGCGCTTGTCCTAGCCTTGCTTTTAGGACGATGGGAAGGGGATGGCTTATGGTGCTGGAAACTGTTCAGGGTCAGAAAAATTTGCCGAGGTATTTTGCGCCGGTTTTTGAGGCGGCGCAGCAAATGCGCAACGGAATACTCGATTTTCAACTGCCCGACGGGCGGGTGTTTCGCGCCCGTGCCAAGGGCGCAGGGCCGGTCGCGGCCATCGAAGTCCATGATCCCGACGTGTTTTCACGGCTGATCCGCGAGGGCGATCTGGGTTTCAGCGAGGCGTATATGGACGGTGGGTGGAGCACCCCCGACCTGCAAGCCTTTATGGATCTGATCCACGCCGACAATGACGAGCTTTACGACGGCTTTCGCGGCATGGCCCTTGTGCGCGCGTTTGAGCGTTTTCGCTTCTGGCTTCAGTCAAATTCAAAACGTCAGGCCAAGAAAAACATTTCGCATCACTACGATCTTGGCAATGATTTCTACAGCGAATGGCTGGATGATACGATGACCTATTCCTCGGCGAAGTTTGAGACCGGTCAGGAAAGTCTTGAGGCTGCGCAAACGGCGAAATATGCCTCGATGGTGGACCTGATGGGCGTCAAACCGGGCGATCATGTCTTGGAAATCGGCTGCGGCTGGGGTGGTTTCGCCGAATACGCCGCAAAGGAACGGGGCCTGAAGGTCACCTGCCTGACGATCTCGAAAGAGCAACTGGCCTACGCGCAAGACCGCATGAAGCGTCTGGGGCTTGAGGATCAGGTCGAGCTTAAACTGCAAGACTACCGCGACGAGCGCGGGCTTTACGACGGGATTGCCAGCATCGAGATGTTCGAGGCCGTGGGCGAACGTTACTGGCCAACCTACTTCAACGTGGTGCGCGACCGCCTGAAACCCGGCGCACAGGCGACGCTGCAAATCATCACCATTCAGGACAAACGCTTCGAGATTTACCGCAAGGGCGTGGACTTTATTCAAAAGTACATTTTCCCCGGCGGGATGCTGCCCAGCCCCACGGTCCTTAGGCAGGAAGTCGAGAAAGCCGGCCTCGCGGTCTCGGGCTCGATCGAGTTCGGCGAAAGCTACTCGCAAACGCTGCGGCGCTGGTATGACGTGTTTAATGATCGCTGGGACGCAATAAAAGACATGGGATTCGATGATCGTTTCCGTCGAATGTGGAATTTCTACCTCTGCTCTTGCGCTGCGGCGTTTCATAGCGGAAATTGCGATGTGACACAGATTACGGTCAGAAAGCCGGTTTAACCCGATGCCAACAGCAGCTCGATTGGCCGCAGCGCTTTGCATGGCGCTGACAGCCTTGGCGACATTGTCAAACATTGTGCCCCTGATCCCCGAGAGTCAGGCGATCGGGCGACTCTACGAGATTTCCTTGGGTCTTGCGGTGCTTGTCGGCTGGTTCCCAATCGGCAAACGTGCCGGACGCGGCATGCTGGCGGCACTCGGCAACGGTTTGACCGGTGGCGTCAATCTGGTGTTCTGGGCGCTTGTTGCCTTTGGGTTCCTGCGCATGTGGAAATTGGCATTTCGAAAAAAATACGACGACCTGCTTGAAGCCGTGTCCGGCTTCATCAACGAGATCCTGACCTATGCGGCCTATTTTCAGGACTTGAACGTCTTGGCGTCGATCGTCATAGGATCGCTTGTAACTGGCCTGATCGCTGAATTTGCCGCCCGCCGATTTTCCTGAGGTTTCATGACCAACCTATTCTTCTACGGCAGCCTGCGCGACCGCGACCTGCTGCGCATCGTGCTTGGCGACAACGACGCGCGCGTGTCCCTGATCGATGCGACGCTTAGCGATCACGCTGTGCATTGGGCCAAAGGCCTGAGCTTTCCAATGATCGTCCCAAGCCGAGGCCAAACCGCCAAGGGATTGTTGGCGTTCGGGTTGACGCCGCTCGATATTGATCGGCTCAATTTTTATGAAGGCGGGTTTGATTATGACCTGCGCGCGATCACAGTCGACACCGACGAAGGCGCGCAAGATTGTCAGATCTACTGGCCGCCCGCTGGCGCGATTCTGGCCGGCGATCCGTGGTTTCTCAGTGATTGGCAGCGCGATTGGGGCGCGATCAGTCGCGAGGCCGCCGTTGAAGCGATGAGCTATCACAGCAAAATCGACGCCTCGGTCTTGGTGCGCCGCTTTCCGATGATCCGCGCCCGCGCCGCATCCCGATTGCGTGCCGCTGCCCTGCCGACCCCGACGGATTTGCGTTCTGGCATGACCTCGGCGGATGTCACCAAAGAAACGGTCGAACGCGAATATGTCGGCTTTTACGCCTTGGACGCGATGCAACTGCGACACCGCAAATTCGACGGCGCACACTCAAATCTGCTGAACCGAGAGGTCTTCGTCGGCTGCGACGCGGCCATCGTGTTGCCCTACGATCCCGTCAGCGACAGGCTTTTACTGGTCGAGCAATTTCGCATGGGGCCAACGGGGCGTCATGACCCTGTTCCATGGTGCCTTGAACCTGTCGCGGGCCTCATCGATCCGGGCGAAGACCCGGAAACCTGCGCCATCCGCGAAGCGAAAGAGGAAGCAGACCTCGACCTTCACACCCTTGAATTCGTCAGCAAGGGCTACTCCAGCCCCGGTGCAAGCTCGGAGTATTTCTTCCTCTACGTCGGCCTTTGCACCTTGCCGGAATCTCAGTCCAAAATCGGCGGTGTTGTCGATGAGGGCGAAGATATTCGCAGCCATATCCTCGGGTTTAGCGACGCCATGCGCCTCGTTGACAGTGGTGAAATCAACGTCATTCCCACGGTGCTTTGTCTCAACTGGCTCGCACGTCATCGTGATCGGATACGCCGCGCTTCTTGAAACTCTCAAACGGGACGCATAGAGCTATAGGCAAAGCAAATAAAAAGGGCGCTCGACATGCGTGTTACCAAGGATCTGGCCGATTCAATCGGTCAAACCCCGCTCATCAAACTTCGCCACGCAAGCGAGGCCACGGGCTGTGAGATCTTCGGCAAAGCCGAGTTCCTGAATCCGGGCCAATCCGTCAAAGACCGCGCAGCGCTTTTCATCATCAACGACGCGATTGCCAGCGGCCAGCTAAAACCCGGCGGGACAATCGTCGAAGGCACGGCGGGTAACACCGGCATCGGTCTGGCCCTCGTTGGTGCTTCGATGGGCTTTAAGACCGTGATCGTCATCCCCGAGACACAGTCTCAGGAAAAGAAAGATATGATCCGCCTTGCGGGTGCGCAATTGGTGCAGGTGCCAGCGGCCCCCTTCAAGAACCCCAACAACTATATCCGCTATGCTGGCCGTCTAGCGGCTGAACTGGCCAAAACTGAACCCAACGGTGCGATTTTTGCCAATCAGTTTGACAATGTCGCCAACCGTCAGGCCCATATCGAAACCACCGGCCCCGAGATTTGGTCGCAAACCGGCGGCAAGATCGACGGCTTCACCTGCGCGGTCGGTTCGGGGGGCACCTTGGCGGGCGTCGGCATGGCCTTGCAGCCCAAGGGCGTGAAAATCGCGCTGGCGGACCCAACCGGATCGGCACTGCACAATTACTACATAAACGGCGAACTTAAAGCCGAAGGCGGCTCGATCACGGAAGGTATCGCGCAGGGGCGCATCACCGCGAACCTCGAAGGGTTCACCCCCGATATGTCATACTCGATCCCCGACACTGAAAGCCTGCCCATGGTCTTTGACCTACTGGAACACGAAGGGCTTTGCCTTGGCGGCTCGTCCGGTGTCAACGTCGCTGGCGCAATCCGCATGGGCCTCGAAATGGGTCCGGGCCACACCATCGTCACCATGCTGTGTGACTACGGCAACCGCTATCAGTCGAAACTGTTCAATCCAGACTTTCTGAAAGCCAAAGACTTGCCGACGCCAAGCTGGCTTGAGGATCATGCCAGCACGCTTCCATCGGTTTATGAAAGCGTATGATCGGTGCATTGAAAACCGGCCTTCGGGTTTCGGCGCTTCTACTCGCGCTCGTGTTTCCGCTTCTTGCGGTGGCCCAAGACAGCACGACGCCCGACTATGACGCATGGGTCGCTGTCGCGGAACGCGGCGAGGCCGCCGTGGATTCGGCGCGCGCCAGCAACGCTGCGCTTGAAGAGTTGCGCAGCCAAATCGTTTTGTGGCGACAAATATTCCTGACGGCTCAGGGCATCTCAGCCGACCGGATCGCGACATTGCAGGAGCAATTCAAGGCGCTGGGGCCCGCGCCAGGCGAGGGCCAGCCTGCTGAGGGTGCGGAGATTGCGCAGCGCAGGGATGAACTGAACACCCAGATCGCACGCCTCCAAGCGCCGATCAAACGGGCGGAAGAGGCCTATAAACGAGCAGATGGCGTAATCAAGGAAATCGACAGAATAATCCGCGAGCGCCAGACGTCACTTCTGTTCGAGCTTGGACCGACGCCGCTCAATCCGGTCTATTGGGCACGCGGATATGACGAGGGCAGCAAAAGCATTAACGGTCTGATTGCCGGAATTCGTAGTAGTCTCGACAACCCTATCCAACAGAAAACACTGCGCGAACGGCTGTTGCCCATCGTGGCCTTGATTGGTGTCGGACTGGTTCTGCTAAGTCGTGGCGGCAGTTGGACCTTCCGGTTCAGCGAAAGTCTTCGCAACCGGTTTCAGGTCCGAGGCTTTTTGTGGCAATTTCTGCTTTCAATCGGTCAGCTGGTCCTGCCTCTGGCGGGGGTCTATGCCCTTGTTCAAGCGGCGAACTTTTCGGATATCGGTGGTCCGCGAACCGACGTGCTGCTTGCGGGTATGCCCTATTGGGCTGGCATTCTGATCGTTGGCCAGTGGCTTGCGGGCCGCATCTTTGGCAAAGTGGAAGACGACGCGATCTATAAACTCGGGGCCGAAAGAAACCTTTTTGCGCGGCGCCTGATTCTTGGGCTAACATCGTTGCTGATGATTGACGGGATGGTTTCGGCCATCGCCGTACGCGATTTTTATTCACCCGAAGCTAGTGCGGTTATTGGCTTCCCGCTTGTGGTGATCGGCGCGCTGCTACTGTTTCGATTTGCACGCCTTTTGACCGGTGTCTGGTCAAGCCACGGCACCGAATCCACGGCGATTAGCAACCGTCTGTTGGTTTATCTTGGGCGCGCCATGATGTTCGCTGCGGTTCTCAGCCCCGTGCTCGCCGCCATCGGATACGAGGCCGCCTCGAACAGTTTGATTTATCCGGCCATCGCTACCCTCGGTCCGATTGGTCTTGTGATCGTGCTGCATAATCTGTTTACTGAGGCCTATATCCTTGTCACCGGTGACAAAGAGCAGCGCGAATCCCTTGTCACGGTACTGTTCGGTTACTTTCTTGTGCTGACAACTCTTCCAGTTCTGGCGCTGATCTGGGGGGCGCGGCTTGCGGACCTGTCTGAGGCTTGGACCCGCTTTCAGGGTGGTTTTGCCCTCGGCGACAACAGAATCTCTCCGACGGATTTGCTTGGCTTCATTCTTTTCTTCGCGATTGGCTATTCCATCACGCGGGTTTTGCAAGGCACGCTAAAAAACTCGGTTTTACCAAAAACCAAGATCGACACGGGCGGACAGAACGCCATCGTGTCGGGCACCGGTTATATCGGAATTTTTCTTTCTGCGCTGATTGCCATCTCCTCGGCCGGCATCGACCTGTCGTCACTGGCAATAGTCGCGGGTGCGCTGTCGGTTGGTATCGGTTTCGGGCTGCAAAATATCGTCTCGAACTTCGTGTCGGGCATTATCCTGCTGATCGAACGGCCCATCGCAATTGGCGATTGGATCGAGGTCGGCGGCCAAATGGGCAATGTCCGTGATATTTCCGTGCGCTCGACGCGGATCGAAACCTTTGACCGCACCGATTTGATCATCCCGAACGCTGATCTCGTCAGCGGGCAGGTGACCAATTGGACGCGCGGCAATCTTCGTGGGCGGGTCATCGTACCGGTTGGCGTCGCCTATGGCAGCGACACCAAGCACGTCGAAAGCATCTTGCTCGACATTGCAAAAAGCCATCCGAATGTCATGCTAACCCCTTTACCATCTGTCATTTTTCAGGGTTTCGGGGCCAGTAGCCTAGATTTCGAGATCCGTGCCATCCTTAAGGACGTGAACTGGATCCTGCAAACCAAGTCCGACATCAACCACGCGGTCGCCAAACGCTTTGTCGAGGCTGGTATCGAAATTCCATTCAACCAAAGCGAAATCACCATTCGCAATCTGGAAGATTGGCTTGCACGAGAGAAACCCTCATGACAACTCCGCTGTTTCGCGACGACGCATATCTCCGGCAAGCGACAGCCAAGGTCACTGCCTTAAACGACCTCGGCGGGATCATTCTGGACGCAACGATCTTCTACCCCACCGGCGGAGGCCAGCCGGGCGATTCAGGCACGCTGACATGGGACGGCGGCACATGCGAGATCGCCACGACCCTCAAAGGCGACGGCACTGAGATTATCCTCGTGCCCAAGGATGGCTCTGACCTGCCGCCCGTTGGAACCCGCGTCACCCAAACCCTCGACTGGGACACCCGCTACCGTCTGATGCGCGTCCACACCGCGCTGCATTTGCTGTCGGTCGTGATCCCGCTGCCGGTGACAGGTGGCGCGATCACCGCCGTCAAAGGCCGTCTGGATTTCGACATGCCCGATCACCCAGGCGAAAAAGACGCGCTTGCTGCCAAGCTGCAAGAGCTCATCGACCGCGATTTGGAAGTGACCACAGATTGGATCACCGACGCCGAGCTTGAGGCCAACCCACAGATGGTCAAAACCATGTCCGTCAAACCCCCCATGGGGTCGGGCAAAGTCCGCCTCGTCCGCATTGGGGCAGGGGATGCCCAGGTCGATCTACAACCCTGCGGAGGCACCCACGTCGCCCGCACCGGTGAAATCGGCCAGATTTCGATCGGCAAGATCGAGAAGAAAGGCCGGATGAACCGGCGGGTGAATGTTTTGATCGACGCGTTGTTGATTAATTAGCAAAATGGACTATTATCGGGGCGTGGTTCGTAAAGAGCTTCTAGGGTGCGTATCAGTCGCTTATTGACGTGCCCCGCAGGACGAACACGGAGCGACCCGTGTTAGACAGGACACATAATGGTGGATTCCGACCCCTTGAGCTAAGGACTCGCTACTACTGTCGCCACAACAGGCCGCCTTCGGGCGGCCTTTATTATATTGGAGGTTGAAGGCTGCCAACACGACCACCATGAGGATTTCTACCAAGATATGCAGTCACGACAGTGTAGTAATACTCATCTTCCGAATTCCGCAACTGAATTATGGCCGTTCCAGAAGAGGACTGTACGACAGCAAGTTTATTCGCTCTGTCTCCGCCTTCAAAATGTAATGGAGCATAGGGCCTAATAATTGAGGCAACGAACTGATTGACTTGCTTGAACCCGTCGAATCCTCGTTGAAGCATTTCCCTACGATGCTTGTCATAAATATGAACAGCCCCAAATTTTCGCCGGCCGAAAGTCAGATAGATATTGCCTTTTGGAAAACTCAGCCCTCGGGATTTGATCTCGGGAACGCTCGCAAACGCAAAGCTGTGGCAGTTTGGATGAAGAATGCGTGTGTTTGGAGATGTCAATTCGCTCGGTCTCAATAGATATACAATCAATGAGGGTGCCATGAGACTGATGCAAGCATAAATTGAGTTGCCCTTCGCGCATTGACCATTCGCACTCGGCCGCTTTAGCCTCGTCTGCGACCCTGAACGCGGAGCATCCTCATGGCCTCAAACGAATGGAACCACACGCCCAAAGACCTTCCGCTGGGGGTCAATCCGCTGTTCCAATGGCCCCTTCGGCCCAAAGCCGTCTTCCTCTGGTACTGGTCCGCGTGGTTCCCGATCTCGATCAACCTCGGGATCGTCGCGCTGGCCTACGCCGTCTATATGTGGACATCCCCGACGCTGACCGAGGCCGCGAGCCCGGGTCTCTGGATACTATCCATCCTGATCCGTAATCTGATTATCGTGACCCTTCTGGCCCAGGGGCTTCACGTTGTTTTCCACAGCAAGCAACTTCAGGGAGGCGCGCATAAATACGACCCGAGGCCCTTTCCCCGTCAGGGCCGCGTTTTCACCTTCAACAGCCAGTTCTGGGACAACGTGTTTTGGGCGCTCGCTTCGGGCGTCACAATCTGGAGCGCCTATGAGGCTTTGATCTGGTGGGCAATGGCCAACGGTTATGCAGGTGTCTGGCTGTGGTCCGACGGTTGGGTCTGGTTCCTCGCCGTGTTCCTGCTGATCCCCGTATGGGAGAGTTTCTATTTCTACTGGGTCCACAGGTTGCTGCACACCAACTTCATGTACCGTTTCCACGCGCTGCATCACCGCAACACCGACATCGGCCCATGGTCGGGTCTGTCGATGCACCCTGTCGAGCATGTCTTCTACTTTGGCACCGCGCTGATCCACTTTGTCGTCCCGACGCATCCGGTGCACATGATCGCCCACCTGATGTTCTACGGTCTCTACGCGATCACCACCCACACCGGTTTCGAAGGGGTCTGGGTCGCGGGCCGCAAACGTCTGCAACTGGGGATGTTCCACCACCAAATGCACCACCGGTATTTTGAGGTGAACTACGGCTCGCTCGACGTGCCATGGGACAAGTTCTTCGGCACCTTCCACGACGGCACACCCGAGGGGAAGGCGATGATGAAAGAGCGGCTCAGGACGCGGCGGCGGTAGCAGCGTCGCCCTCCAAGACTGACCATTTCCGGCCGGGGTATTTGTACAGATGTGGTCGGCGATATGTACAAATGCGGTCGCCTCAACGCAAAAACGCCCGAGGTTTCCCCCCAGGCGTTTTGCGAGTTTGTCGTGGGTTGGTTTACCCGATGATCGCGTTCAAAGTGGCGCTTGGGCGCATGACTTTGGCGACTTTTGCCGGATCGGTGTGGTAGTAGCCACCGATGTCCGCAGCCGGGCCTTGCGAGGCGGCGAGTTCAGCAAGGATCGCCTCTTCTCCGTCGGCCAAGGCTTTGGCAACATTGGAAAATTCCTCGGCCAGTGCGGCGTCGTCGGACTGTGCCGCAAGCGCCTCGGCCCAGTAGCGGGCGAACCAATAGTGGCTGTCGCGGTTGTCGGGCTGACCGACCTTGCGCGACGGCGAACGGTTGTCGTCCAGAATACCTTGCGTCGCGTCCTCGGCGGCACGCCCGAGAACACCCGCCTTGGCGTTACCCTTTGAATCTGCAAGGAAATTCAGGCTTTCCCCAAGGGCACAAAACTCACCCATCGAGTCCCAACGCAGGTGGCTTTCTTCGACCAACTGCTGAACGTGCTTGGGGGCCGAGCCGCCAGCGCCGGTTTCAAACAGGCCGCCACCGTTCATCAGCTTCACAATCGAAAGCATCTTTGCCGATGTACCCAGTTCAAGAATTGGGAACAGGTCCGTCAGGTAGTCCCGCAAAACGTTGCCTGTGATGGCAATGCTGTCCTGACCAGCGGTGATGGTTTTCAGCGATTGCGCGGTTGCTTCCCGCGGGGCCATGATCTGGAATTTGTTAGCAACACCAGCAGCTTCCAGTGCGGGCTTAACGTAGTCGATCAACTGTGCATCATGGGCACGGTCAGCGTTCAACCAAAAGATCGCCTCGGAACCGGTGAGGCGCTGGCGGTCGATTGCCAGTTCGATCCAGTTCAGGATCGGCGCCTTTTTCACGGTGCAGGACCGCCAGATATCTCCGGCCTCAACACTGTGGCTGTGAAGCGTCTCGCCGTTGGCCAGCACAACCCGAATCGTGCCGTCAGCGGGGGCCTCAAACGTCGTTGGGTGCGAGCCGTATTCCTCGGCCTTTTGGGCCATCAGACCCACGTTGGCGACAGAACCAGCGGTTGTCACATCAAGTGCGCCGTTGGTTTTGAAGAAGTTGATCGCTTCGTCGTAAACAGGGGCGTAGCAGCGATCAGGGATCACGCAGTTCGTGTCGCCCTTGTTGCCCGCTTCGTTCCAGCCTTTGCCGCCCGCGCGAATGATCGCTGGCAGGGATGCGTCGATGATAACGTCTGACGGCACGTGGAGGTTGGTGATGCCTTTGTCGCTGTCGACCATATACATTGACGGGCGGTCCAGCGCGTCGATCTCGGCCTTGATTTCAGCGGCGTTGTCCATTCCGTCGATCACGGCGAGAACCGCGCCGAGACCAGAGTTGGGCGAGCCACCCGCGGCGGCGATTGCTGCGCCGTGGTTGTCCCAAACCGAACCCAGCCAGGCTTTGACACCGTGGCCAAAGATGATTGGGTCGGAAACCTTCATCATCGTCGCTTTGAGGTGAAGCGAGAACATGGTGCCGTCGGCTTTGGTGTCTTCGATTGCCTCGGTAAGGAAGGCCGACAGGACTTTTGCCGACATGAATGTCGCGTCAGCGACGGTGCCTTCCTCAAGCGGCCAGACGTCTTTCAACGTGGTCACCGAACCGTCGTTGCCGACAAATTCGATCTTCGCATCACCGGCCTGAGCCGCCGAGATCGTGGCTGACACTTCGTTGGCGAAGAAGTCGTTGCCCGACATTGAGCTGACCTTGGTCTTGCTGTCCGATGCCCAAGCCCCCATCGAGTGTGGGTTGTTTTGTGCGTATTTCTTGACCGCCTTGGCCGAGCGACGATCCGAGTTGCCCTCGCGCAGAACCGGGTTTACAGCCGAGCCTTTGATGGCATCATAGCGCGCCTTGATGGCGGCTTCTTCGTCGTTCGCGGGGTTCTCGGGATAGTTTGGCAAATCGTAGCCCTGGCCCTGAAGCTCGGTCACGGCGGCAACGAGTTGGGGAACGGATGCCGAGATGTTTGGCAGTTTGATGACGTTGGCGTCTGGTGTTGTCACTAGCACACCAAGCTCGGCCAGGTCGTCTGACTGGCGCTGTGCGTCTGTCAGGCCTTCGGGGAAGGTGGCGATGATGCGGCCTGCCAGCGAAATGTCTTTCGTGCCGACGGAAACGCCAGCAGCAGATGCGAATTTGCGGACGATCGGCAAAAGCGAAGCGCTTGCCAGTTCCGGGGCTTCGTCAACGATTGTATAGAGGATGTCGGCTGTTTTATCTGCCATCTTTCAAGACCTTTCAGCGATCATTTCAAGCATCGAAGATGCGGTATCGCTATGCTGTGTTGAATATTACGTTTTTGCATACATTGGTATACCGTTTGATAAAATGGCTTTTAGGAGTCTTTGGCGGCGGACGCAAGACATTTCAGCCAGACGGACTGAGAATAGGCGTTTAAACACCGCGTTTTGGCCGATCAAGCGGTGAATTTTCCACGTTGCACATCGATTTTGCCCTTCGAAACACTGAAATGTGACCGATTTTCGCCTCAGACCCCCTAAAACAAGTGATTTCACTATGCATGCGAAGGTTTGAATGCTATTAATATTCAAGTTTATCGATAAGAGAGAAGCCAAGGGGAGATACCATGCTGGATACTGGCGAACTGGAAAATGCAAAAAGCATGTCCATAATTGTGACCAAAGGGTCGCTTGATTGGGCATATCCACCGTTCATTCTTGGAACCACGGCAGCCGCGATGGACGTGGACGTCACCATGTTTTTCACTTTCTACGGGCTTCCTCTGCTCAAGAAAGACCTGAACCTCAAGTTCACGCCGCTTGGGAACCCCGCGATGGAAATGCCCATGATGGGCGGCCATATGGCGATGCCCAATATGATGAGCATGCTTCCGGGGGTGGGTTCGATGGCGGGCGGCATGATGAAGAGCCTTATCAAGAAAAAGGGCGTCGCATCGATCCCCGAGCTGCGTGAAGCGGCGATTGAATCGGACGTGAAGATGATTGGCTGCCAGATGACGCTCGATCTTTTTGAGTATGATCGTGATGACATGATCGAAGAAATGGAAATCGGCGGTGCTGCGACCTACATGGAAAAAGCGCTTAAAGCTGACGTCAATCTATTCATCTAACCCGATACAAAGTTTTTAACGGAGGACTACCCTAAATGGCCGATCAACTATTGGATGCGAAGGGCTTGAACTGCCCGCTCCCAATCTTGAAAGCGAAAAAAGCGTTGAAGGGAATGGGATCAGGCCAGGTGCTTGAGGTTGTGTCGACGGATCCAGGGTCGGTCGCGGATTTCGCGGCATTCTGCAACCAGACCGGAAATGAGCTTGTCAGCTCGGGCAGTGACGCAGACGTCTACAAGTTTGAGATCAAGAAACGCTGATCCAAAACCAAACGGATTTTTTTTTTTTTTTGAACCCCGGCCATTGCGTCGGGGTTTATTTATTGTGTGCCAGTACGAAGTCGAGAAAATCAAAGACCCAGGGCGATTGCGCCGCGTGGCGCAGGTGCACAAATCCCGCCAGGGTGTTGTGCTTTAGATACCCGTCCGAGCTTCCATCGGTTCCGTGTCCGCGTTTGATGTCTCGGCAAAAGGTAGGTTCTTGCGCATTTATGACGCGGGCGTAGTGAAATTCATGCGCGTTGACGGCGGACGTGGATTGGCCCCAAGGGTGCGAGGCGTTGCGCTGAAACCGCACATAACCGCGCCCTTGCGGTTTGCTTTCCAGGCGCGTGTCGGCGTCGAAAAATCCGACCATGTCGGACTGGGTGTCGTTCCAGCCGATGGATTTACACAGATACATCAACCCGCCGCATTCCGCGTAGGCCGGCAAGCCTGCGGATAAAGCGGTTTTGACCGATTGGCGCATCGAGGTGTTGGCCGCCAGTGCCGGCGCTTGGGTTTCGGGAAAGCCGCCACCGATGAACAGCGCGTCGAGGTCGGGCAGAGATGGATCTTGCAGCATGTCAATCGGAACCAACGTCGCCCCGGCTTGGGCAAAGGCTTCGAGGTCATCCGCATAATAAAAGCCAAAGGCGGGGTCTTTAGCGATGCCGATTTTCATACCTGTTGCGTCAGGTGGCGGTCTGCCAAACTCAAACCGGCTCGGCGCAAGGGACGGGGCCGCGTTTGCGATTGCTTGAATGGCTTCGAGATCGGTTTGCTCGGTCACAAGATATGAGACCAGATCGATCCAGCTTTCGGTTGCCGGATTTTCGGCGGGGGTAATCAGGCCTAAATGCCGCTCGGCGATGTCCATGTCGGGCGTGCGCCGGATCGCGCCCAGCACCGGCAGGTCGGTGTAGGATTCGATGGCTTGCACCAGTTTGGCGGTGTGGCGTGGCCCGCCGGTTCGGTTCAGGATCACCCCTGCGATGGTCACATCGGGGTCAAAGCCCTGATAGCCTTGCAGCAATGGCGCGATGCCGCGGGTCATGCCTGCGGTGTCGATGACAAGGATCACCGGCGCTGCCAGTCGCTTGGCAAGTTCGGCGTTGGAATCCGAGCCGTCGGGGTTGATCCCGTCGAACAGACCTTTGTTCGCCTCGATCAGGTTTATGTCGCGACCCGTCGCGCGGCTTTCAAACAGATACGCCAATTCTGCGCGGTCCATGGTGTTGAAATCGAGGTTGTAGCAAGGGTTGCCGCTGGCCGTGCTAAGCCAGAGTGGGTCGATATAGTCCGGTCCCTTTTTGAAGGTGCCGACGTTTTGGCCTTGTTTGGACAAGGCGCGCGCCAGCCCCGTTGAGACAACCGTTTTGCCCGACGACTTATGGGCGGCTGCGATCATGAAACGGGGCAGGGCGATCATGGGCGCGGCAGGAATCCCTTGTCCCTGCTTGCCCAGACATCTTGCGCCAATGCCTCGGCGGCCTCGATGTTGTCGGCTTTGCCCATCGCGCGAAGCGTCACGGCGATTGTGCCGGTGATCGAGGCCAGCGCATAGGGATCGTCCGAGGTTCCCTTCCAGACGTCCAACAGGCGCGCGACATTCATGTCCTCGTCCGGCGGCTGATGGCCGTTTTCCAACTGCTGAGGCCAGGTTTCGATGATCGGTTCATCCTGGCCGTGGGTCATCCAGACCGGCGTTGGTTTGTTGGGGCGACGCTCGATCTCGCCACCTTCACCGCGAAACACCGACATGCGCGATTGCCCAAGCGTTTGGGCGGCACCGGCGTGGATCTCCATGAAGCCGCGATGGAAAATGCCCTGCATCATGGTGTCCGCGTTAAACGGGTTCAGCATCCTGCTAAAGGTGTGGACAGGCGAGCGGAGGCCAAAGATCGGGCGCAGGTCAATCAGTTCCCGCAGACGCGGGCTTAGAACCTCAAGCGGGATGTAACTGAAACCACCGTTGCGCACCTGAGCCGCGGCTTCGTCAAGTGAGTTTGCCAGCGGCAGGCCGAATAGCTCGATAATTTCGCGGGTATAGACACGTCCCGGGGTGTGGCCCTCGGTGCCGTGCATTGTGACGCTATAGCCCGCATTGACCAAGGCCATCACCGACAGCACGAACCACGGCAGTTGAATGCGCTTTCCGGCGTAGGTGGACCAGTCGATGTCGACCTTGGGCAGGTCACTCGGCAATTGGTACAGCGCCTTGGCGGCGGCAGCAAAACCGGCGATTTCGTCGGGGCCTTCCTCCTTTAGGCGCAAGAGCATCAGAAACGCACCGAGCTGTTCTGGCAGCACTTCGTTGCGCAGGACCATGCCCATGGAGTCATAGGCTTCGTCAAAAGTCAGGTGGCGTTGCTTTGTTTTGCCCCGTCCAAGAATGGCAACGAAACGGGAAAACGGATGGGGCGAAGGTGCGGTCATAAAGGTTTGTTTCTCAGGTTTTTTTGTCTGCTAGATTCGTTGGCAGAATACGCAAAACCTTTGCCGCAACACCAGTGGCCAATATCGCGACGGCTATGCCGCCTACGCCTAATGCCAATTCATAAAAGCTGGGGGAATAGTTGGCGACGACACCGTCATAAAAGGATGAGGTCACCTCGTAGCCCGGAAACATCTCAAGCGGGTAGGCTTGTCCGCCGATGATGAGAACATAGAGCTGTGCAAAGGCACCAAGGATCACGAGGATCGACGCGACGATCGCGCGGGACGAAATTTGCGTCGGGCGTTTGCCAAAGATCAACGCCATCGGCAGCAATCCTCCTAGCGCAATCTGGCCCCACCAAAAGAGCGTCGTATAAACGCCGCCCTCAAGCAGGATGAAACGCTCGATCCCCGAATGCTCGGCGGCGTAGAGGTTTGTGACATGCTGAAGCACAGCGAAATACATGGCAGCGGCGATGAAAATGCCAAGAAGATGCGTGAGGCGACGCAGGATGTCGTCGCCGATCTTGCGATCGTCAAGCCGATAGAGCGCGATCAACACCAGCAAGAAGATCGCCAATCCAAGCGAGAAAGACAGCGAAATAAACAGCGGCGCCATGACGGCGGCGTCATAGCCGGGACGGGCCACAAGCCAGCCAAAAATCGACCCTGTGCCGGTTGTCAGGACCAAGCGCCAGACGAAGGCGAGGATACCAACCGGCTTTACAAAACGCGGGTGGACGCTGCGATCCATTTGCACCCAAAGATACAGCGCGACGATGCCGATGAAGCCGGTGTAAAGCAGCACGTTCCAGGTGAAGATGGACGAGAAGTTAAACGTCGTCATGGCAATCAGCAGCCGATCAGGGCGACCAAGATCGAGCACGAGCACCAAAAGACCGCCTACAAGCAGCGCGATTGCAAGTATCCCCGAGAGCCGCGACAGAGGCTTATAGGCGCTGCGATCAAAGACCGAGGCCATGGACGCGACGTTCAATGCGCCGGACGCTGCGACAATCAGGATAATCGCAAATACATGGGGCAGCCCCCACACGATCTGGTTGTTCATGCCGGTGACTGCGTGGCCGTAATGCTCGACGTAAAGAACAGCCCATGCGGCGACGCCGATCAGACCGAGAAGGATGACGGCTAAGGTCCAAACGCCTTGGGTGGCCTTGATTTCACGGTAGAGTGTGCGCTCCATATCGGCCTCCTAAAGGTTTGCGTAGCGAACGCCGGGGTTCAAATCGAGATCGGGCCGAAGCGCGACCGAGGGATAAGCCGCAAGTGCTTTTGAAATGTCGCTGGTCGGGTCGTTGAGATCACCGAACACCATCGCTTTATAGCCGGTCGCGTCGCAGGCTTCGACGCACGCTGGGATGCGGCCTTCATCGACGCGGTGCACACAAAGCGTGCAGCTTTCGACGGTTCCCTTGCCACGCGGTGCATAGGGTTTCTGATTGTTGACCGGTTCATGCACGAATGAGCGCGCTTTGAATGGGCAGGCCATCATGCAGTAACGACAGCCGATGCAGGTGTGCTTGTCGACCAGAACAATGCCGTCTTCACGTTTGAAACTGGCGCCCGTCGGGCAGACATCGACACAGGGGGGGTCTTCGCAATGCTGGCACATGACCGGCATTTCCGTTTCGTAGCCCGTTGCTTTGTTGCGCATCGTGACTTTGCGGATCCACTGAGAATTCTGCTCGGCGTTGCCATAGCCCTGCCAGCCGTTTTCGTCCTTGCAGGCGGTGACGCAAGCGGTGCAGCCCTTGGCGCATTTGTTGACATCAATCAGCAGGCCCCAGCGCTTGTTCTGATCTGCCGCCGCATGGGCCACCGATCCGCCAAACGCCATCACTGTCACACCGGGGGCAAGTGTCAGGGTGACCGCCGCCGCGCCGCTTTTAAAGAAGTTCCGGCGCGATGGGTTCTCGGGCAGATCGGGCAGTACGAAATCGTCTTTCGGGCTCATCTGTCTTCCTTACTTGTCCGGCGGTTGTTCGTTGAGGGCCACATAGGCTTCGATTTTGTCCAAAACATCCGGCGTACTCAGGTTCAGCAGGTCGGAGTTCAGCGTCGAGGTTTCGTCGAAATCCGCTGGCGTTGAACGATGGCACATAAAGCAATCGATTTGCACCGCGACATACTGGTGGCAGGTCTTGCAGAAATGACGGTCGTCTTCATAGGTGACCGGATCGCCGGTTTCTTCATCGGTGACGGTGTGGCAATCAAAACACTGCTTTAGGCTGGCATCGATGTCGCGCACCCCTTCGCGCACAGTCAGATCACGGTCATGTTTCATCAGATCCTTGTGAAACTTGCGCATGTATTCATTGCCCTCGGGATGAGGGTTGCCCGTGGCCTCGGGCAGGGTCGGACCAAAACGCCATGTGCCGTTTTCCTGCGCGGTTGCGGGGAACACGAGCAACGAAACAACAAGGCTGACAAGGACCAGAAGACGCTTCATTTTACTCTCCCAGACCCATTTTGATGTAGCCGGTCGGGCAGACGTCGGCGCAGATATGGCAGCCGATGCAGCGGGTATAGTCGGTTTCGACATAGCGCCCCACGGTGCGATCTGCCTTTTTGACGCGATGAACCGCGTCCTGCGGGCAGTAGATCACGCAGTTGTCGCACTCAAAGCACATGCCGCAGGACATGCAGCGCTCGCCCTCTTTCTGGGCCTGTTCTTCGCTAAAGCCGATGATACGTTCTTCGAAGTTCCCAAGCACCTCGTCGCCTTCGATGTGAACTTCGCCACGGTGTTCGCGCGGGACAAAATTGAAATGCCCCTTGAACAATTCGGTATGCGGGATGATTTGCTTGGTCGAGCGGTCTTCGTAGTTGTGAACCGCAAAGCCTGCGTCATTGGTGCCGCGCGTTTGGCCGTGGTCGTAGTCTTCGGGCGCTTTGCCACGGCGGTGCAATTCGGACAGCAGGTTAAAGTGATGCACATCGACCTTTGGGCGCTTGCCGTCAATTTCTCCGTCGTCGAGGAAATCGGTGATGGATTCCGCAGCGATGCGTCCGTGGCCAATGGCCGTTGTAAGAAGGTGAGGGCGCACAATGTCGCCACCGGCAAAATGCTTGGCTTTGTCTTTGACCTGATAGTTGCCGGTGATGTTGATAAAGCCACGTCCACCGTCAAGGTCTTCAACGCCGGTCATGTCACCCATCTGGCCAATGGCTGAAATAATGATGTCGGCCTCAATCTCAAATTCGGTGCCCTCAATGGCCTCGGGAGCGTTGCCTTTCATGACGCATTCGCACATGCGCAGGCCACGGGCATTGCCGTTGTCGTCCAGCAGGACTTCAAGCGGCATGACGCCGCCTTTGATGTCAACGCCCTCGCGCTTGGCATCCTCGCGCTCGTGCTCGGCTGCTGTCATCTGCTCAATCGGGAAGAGCGACGTTAGCGTCGCTTGCATCCCCTCGCGGCTGAGGCTTGTTGCAACGTCATGCGACGTGAAATCAACGAGCGAGCCGTCATTACGTTCAGGCAGGTAGTCGGCGGTGATGTGACCAAGGCGACGGGCGACCGAGGCGACGTCGATCGAGGTGTCGCCGCCACCAACGACAACCACTTTGCGGGCGGTCCCGAGGACATAGCCCTGGTTGAAGGCGTCTAGGAAT
Source organism: Paracoccaceae bacterium (assembly GCA_042092935.1). Lineage (GTDB taxonomy): Bacteria > Pseudomonadota > Alphaproteobacteria > Rhodobacterales > Rhodobacteraceae > JASMHC01. Next base: position 21,083 of record JBELFK010000023.1, read on the forward strand.
TCGATGCCGTTGATGCAGTTTTCAGCGCCGTCCCATCCGGGGATCGGCAGAGGTCGTCCGTTTTGCGCCCCCATGGCCCAGAAGATGGCATCAAAGGAGTTCTCTAGCTCGTCAGCGCTGACGTCGGTGCCGACCTTGACGCCCAAGCGCATATCGACGCCCATGTCGATGATGCGACCGATTTCTTTATCGAGCATATCGCGCGGAGTCCGGTATCCGGGGATACCGTAGCGCATCATGCCACCCAGCTTGTCGTGCGCTTCAAACAGAGTGACCGAGTGCCCGTCGAGACGCAGGAAGTAGGCGGCAGATAGCCCGGCGGGGCCACCGCCGATGACGGCGATCTTGCGACCCGTGTCAGCGCCCGGCGCCGCCATTTTGATGCCATTGTCGTTGGCCCAGTCGCCCACGTATTGCTCAACCCCGTTGATGCCGACGTATTCGTCGACCTCGTTACGGTTACAACCCGCCTCACAAGGGGCGGGGCAGACACGCCCCATGGTGGCCGGAAACGGGTTGGCGCTGACCATGCGCTCAAACGCGTATTCCTGCCAGGCCATGCCCTCTTGGGTGGGCTTGTCCATGCCGCGCGCGATGGCCAGCCAGCCGCGGATTTCGTGACCCGAAGGGCACGATCCTTGGCAGGGGGGCGTTTTGTGAATGTAGGTCGGGCATTTGTAGGATTTGTCCTGAGTGAAGATTTTTTCCTCAAGATCCCAATCTTCCGCAGTTTCGCCCTCGCTGAACCGGCGGAAGGTGGGTTGGTTTTTTGAGCTCATCTCATTCATCTGAGGTCTCCTCCTCGGGGCCTGTATCAGCGTCGTCATCTTCGTCCTGGCCGGTCAGAATGATGGCATTCGAAACCAGTTGGTGAACGGAAACAACGCTGTCCATATCGTAGCCAAATTTTGGCATGACTTTTGAAAATTGGGTTTTGCAGATCGCGCAGATCGCGGCCATGTGGGTGACGCCGTGTTCCTCGGTCACGTCCTGAAGCGCGGTCATGCGCGGGCTTGAGCCTTTGACACGCAGGTCCATCAGATCGTCGGTCAGCAAGCCGCCGCCGCCACCACAGCACAGCGTGCTTTCCTTGATCGTATCCGGGTCCATGTCGAAGTAATTGTTGCACACGGCCTTGATGACATTGCGGGGAATTTCGAACTGGCCACCGGGCATATCGCCCATCCGGCTGGCGCGGGCGACGTTGCAACTGTCGTGATAGGTCAGGCGAATGTGGTCATTCTGGCTTTTGTCGAATTTGAGCGTGCCTTTTTGGATTTCGTCCCAGGTGAATTCAAGGATGTGCTGTGGGATCGGGTATTTCTGGTCGAGAAAGTCGAACGGACCCGCCAATGTGTTCAAGAAGCTGTATGCGACGCGCCACGCATGACCGCATTCGCCAAAGACGATACGCTTGACGCCGAGATCCTCGGCCGCCTTGCGAATGCGCAGGCTGATTTCGCGCATGTTTTCGTAGGACCCGATAAAGAGACCAAAGTTCGCGGCTTCGGACGCATAGGACGAGATCGTCCAACTGACGCCAGCCTCGTGGAAAACCTTGGCGTAACCAAGCAAGCCATCAATGTGGGGTTCGGCAAAAAAATCCGCAGAGGGCGTGATAAGAAGAATGTCCGCGCCCTTTTCATCGAGCGGCAGGCGGATCGACAAACCTGTGTCGTCCTCAAGATCCTCTTCCAGATCTTCAAGCGTTGCGCGCAGGGCTTTTGGATTTAGACCGAGATTGTTGCCAACGTCTTTGACCTTGCCGATAATTTCGTTCGAGTATTTCTGGCCAACGCCAATGCTGTCCATGATCTCGCGGGCAGCCATGGTGATTTCGGCGGTGTCGATTCCGTAAGGGCAAAAGACCGAGCAACGGCGGCATTCCGAACATTGGTGATAATAGGAATACCATTCCTCAAGCACCTCTTCGGTCAGATCACGTGCACCGACCAACCACGGGAAGTATTTGCCTGCAAAGGTGAAATAGCGGCGGTAAACCGATCGCAGCAGATCTTGACGCGCGACAGGCATGTTCTTTGGGTCACCGGTGCCAAGGAAGTAATGGCATTTGTCGGTGCAGGCACCGCATTTGACACAGGTGTCCAGATAGACCTGAAACGCGCGGTTTTTCTCGCCCAGTTCGGCCATCTTCTCGAGTGCTTTTTCCTTCCAGTCGGGCACCAACTCGCCGGGAAAGCCGACCTTTTCCTGATGTTCGGGGGCTGCCTTAAAGGGTTGCAGCCCCTCCATGGCGCCGGGCTTCAGGCATGGCACGTCAAGCGCGTGCTGCATCTTGCGGAACTCTTCTGCGCCGTCAGCCATGGATTACTTCTCCAGCTCTGCCGCCCAAGGGGCGAGGTGGCGCTTGTCGCGCGAGTTGTCGATTTGATTGCGTGTCGGCGAGAAAAAGACGCCGGGGGCGTGCATCAGTTTCGAGATCGGGAAGATCATCATCAGCGCAATGACCAACCCCAAATGCACAAGCAACACAGGGTCCGCCGGTAAATAGCCGATTTGAAAGCGGCTGAGACCAAGGATAAAGGATTTAACGGATACGATGTCGGTATAGGCAACAAACCGCATCAAAGCCCCGCTGGCCCCAATGCCGATCAACAGCAGCAACATGAGGATGTCAGAGGGCGACGTGATGTAGCGAATACGCTCGACAACGATGCGACGGAGCAGCAAACCGCCAAGGCCGATCAAAAAGGTGAAAGCTGCATAGGTGCCAGCGAATTGAACGGCCTCGACCCACCACCAGATTTCATAGGTGAAATAGCGCACATGGCGCGCAAGGATCAGCCACAGCGACATATGCATCATCCAGCCAAACAGCCAAATCCACTTGTTCGACTTGTAAAGGCTTTGAAATAAGACCACCTCGCGCAGCATCCGCCAAAACACGCCCGACCCGGTTGTCGGGGCTGGTGTGGTCGGGATTTTCAACGGAGCGGGTGTCCGCGCATAGGATCGAATTCGCATCGCTACACCGACCACAATAATTGCGGTCGCGATGTAGAACAGAATTGCGTAGATCACACCCAGCACGCGGACTCCTCCTGTAGTAAATGCAATTATCCCTTATTTATAAGGGCTTAGTGACTTATACGCAGCCAGTCGGCTTTGGCAGGCCCGCAATTTTACAGGCTTGCTTGGCAGGGCCATAGGGGAACAACTCGTACATGTATTTGTTGTTGCCAATCCCTGGGCCCATCGACTTTTTGATGGATTTGATAAGCACGCGTACCGCTGGTGCGATCTGGTATTCCTCGTAATATTCACGCAGGAAATTCACCACGGCCCAGTGCTCTTCGTTCATGTCGATTTCTTCGGCGGCTGCGATTACATCCGCCAGTTCCTTGCTCCAATCCGAAAGCGTTGTGATGTAGCCTTCTTCATCATGCTCAACGGTGGTTCCGTTTACGTCATATGCCATTTGGTCTTCCTTAGTTAGAGCCCTCAAACGGGCGAAAGTGTTATAGCCAGCACTGGGTCCGGTCGTGTACGGTGACGAGAGTTACAAAGCCCGCATAGTCAACGCCGTTGACGTCGGCCAAAAGTTTGTCGCCCGCCAGGCCGCGCGCGTCTGCGTCGGGCGACATGACGTAGATGGACACTGTGCCTGCTTTCGCTTTGACCTGCTCGGACAGGCCTGAGTTCGCTAAAGCGCCATAGACACCGTCTTCGATCATCAAAACCGCATCGCCGTCCTTGCAGTGGTTGAGGCAACTCAGCAAAGACTGGTTTGAAAACGGGGATTTGTTAACTGTATGTAATGTTGACATCTTGTTCCCCTAAAAGCTCAAAACAACGTCTTGATCGGCCATCACGTCGGCCATCTCGGCGCGCGAGACGAGACGGATCGACGGCTTTTCCTCCCAATCGTCGTCCTCGTCTTCATACATGATGTCTTGCAGATCGTCCGCCGTCAGGCCGCGCTCTTCAAGCGACTCTTTCTCGACGAACAGCTTGGTGACTTCAAAGTCGCCCAGCGCGCGGAACGTCGGCGAGAAGTTCTTGATGCCAATGCCGTCGGTGTTCTGGCCCTTGGTCAGTTGGAAAACACCGTCGTCAAGGAAGGCCAAAGACACATCCTGTTCGAAAGCTGCGCCGATCAGCACCACCTCGAGCGATTCCAAAGCGTAGATCGTGCCGTAGGGCGCTTTGCGGTTCACGTAGAGGAATTTCTTAACTTCACTCATGTCCTCAATCCCCAAACGTCACCAGACGGTCCGTCTGGATACCCATTTCAATCAACTGGCCAAGCCCCGAGATGCGAAAGCCGTCGGCGATGTTGTTCGCGTCTTTGCCCTGGCGGTTGGCCTCATTCTCATCCAGTAGACCGCGACGCTGGGCCGCCGCGATGCAGACCACCAGATCGATCTCGTGCTCTTTGGCAAGATTGGTCCAGTTGTTCTGGATATGGCGTTCGTCCTGCGGCGGGATCGTCAAACGTGACGAGACATTTACCCCATCGTGATAAAAGAACACGCGTGGGACTTCGTGACCGCCATCCAAGGCAGCTTTGACGAAATGATAGGCCGTGTCCGCTGCTTGATGCGTATAGGGGCCTTCACTGACGACTACTCCGATCTTCACGTCATGGCTCCTTAGAAATGAATGTGCGCAGACGAGTTCATCGTCTTGCGGGCACCCGTCCATGTGTCGAGATGGTGCTTGGTGAAGGC
>JBELFK010000024.1:0-4883 GCA_042092935.1 Paracoccaceae bacterium
CCTGTAACCTGCCCCTTAGGAGGGGGCTGCTCTATCCAGTTGAGCCACGGGGCCAGCCGGTTGTTTATGGGATACCTTGAAGATGATGCAAAGAGTGTAAACGCGTCTTTTCTGGTGAAAATGTGAAAACGCGCGGTGGCATTTGAATGGGTGCGGCGCACGCGCATCATTCGCACCAGTCAGACCGGTTTTCGTCCGCAACAGTCAAACATCGCTTGGAATTCCCCGACATTTCTGGCTAACCTTCGGGTAAGCCCAAACGAACAGGAACTTACCGTGAGCCGATCGCAGCAACGCCCTCTTACCCTTCGTGAAGTGTCTGAAGCCTCGGGTGTTTCTGAAATGACAGTCAGCCGCGTGCTACGCAACCGAGGCGATGTCTCGGACGCCACGCGCAAAAAGGTTTTGGCCGCCGCGAAAGAGCTTGGCTATGTGCCAAACAAGATCGCCGGAGCGCTGGCAAGTCAGCGTGTGAATTTGGTTGGGGTGATTATTCCCTCGCTTTCCAACATGGTTTTTCCCGAAGTCATGACCGGCATCAGTGAAGAACTCGAGGGCACTGAATTGCAGCCTGTGGTCGGAGTGACGGACTATCTTCCGGAAAAGGAAGAACGCGTTCTCTATGAAATGCTCAGCTGGCGGCCATCGGGTGTCATTATCGCCGGGCTTGAGCATTCCGATGCCTCGCGCGCAATGCTGAACGCCGCGGGCATTCCTGTTGTCGAGATCATGGATACCGACGGCACCCCCATTGATGCTATGGTCGGCATCAGTCATCGTCGCGCGGGTCGGATTATGGCGGAGGCGATTGTCAAAGCCGGGTATCGCCGCATCGGGTTTTTGGGGACGAAAATGCCCTTGGATCACCGCGCGCGCAAGCGGTTCGAGGGGTTCACCCAAGCGCTTGCAAAAGCGGGCATCGAGATTGCGGATCAGGAATTCTACTCGGGGGGTTCCGCGTTGGCAAAAGGCCGCGAGATGACCGAGATGATGCTGAAACGCACGCCCGATCTCGATTTCTTCTATTATTCCAACGATATGATCGGCGCCGGTGGCCTGTTGTACCTGCTCGAGGCGGGCATAAGCATTCCGGGACAAGTCGGCCTCGCTGGGTTCAACGGTGTTGAATTGCTGGATGGCCTGCCGCGAAATCTGGCGACGATGGACGCATGTCGCCTTGAGATCGGTCGCAAAGCCGCGCAGATCATTGCCAATCGACAGGATGAGGCTGTCGAGGATATGGACAGCATTATCGAACTGACCCCGAAGATCGATTTCGGCGATACGCTAAAGCGTTAGAGACTGATTCAGCCGATTTGTCGCGATCCAGCTTGCTGCTAGCATCAAAGTTGCGGTTGCAAGACACAGTGCCAACCCTCCGATCTGATAGCTTAGACCTGAAAGCAGCGTGCCCAGTAATCGGCCTGCTGCGTTCGCCATGTAGTAAAACCCAACGTCCATTGTCACCCGCTTGCCTGTCGTCAGGGCAAGGATCAGGAAAGAGTGCAGAGACGAATTGACCGCGAAAACGGCCCCGAAGGCGAACAATCCAAGCGTCAAAACGATCGTTACGCTGGTGTTTGGCTCTGGGTAAAAAAACAAAACGACTGCCAATAGCGCCGGAATTGCAGCCAGGATTTTGACCCAAAACCCTGTAACAGAGACGAAATGGGCCGTGTCGTCCCCCAAGTTGCGCAACATCCTAGGGGCTTGGGCCTGAACGAATCCGTATAGAATTGTCCAAACAGCCATGAACGATCCGATGGAAAAGAACGCGAGCCGATTTCCAGCTTCACTGCCATCCGACAGGACTGCGTAATAGAAAATGGGGATGCCAACGACAAACCAAACATCGCGTGCGCCAAACAAAAACACCCGAGCGAGACTCAGACGATTGACCTGCGGACTTGTCGAAAAAACGTCTCTGAATCTGGTGTTTTTGATCCCATTGGGCAGACCCTTTGGCATACGGATCAGGGTCGCGATCAATATGATCGCCAGCAAGACCGCCATCCCAAGGATCGATGGCACAAACCCAAACAAGGCAAGCGAAGCAGCGCCGACAAGAAAGCCAAGACCCTTGATCGCGTTCTTCGCGCCGGTCAGCAGAGCGACCCATTTGAACAGGGACGAATTTTCGTCCGGGGCCAACAGTTTGACCGCGCTTTTCGAACTCATTTTTGTGAGGTCTTTGGCAACCCCCGATAGGCCCTGAACGCACATCGCATAGATGACCGAGGCCGTGATGCTCCATTCGGAACTGAGCTGCGACAAGGCCAAGAGAGCGATTATTTGCAGGAATAGACCCGCATGAAGCGTGATCGCCAGACCAAAGCGCGCCGCCAACCATCCGGCCGTGGCGTTGGTGATGATGCCTGCGACTTCGTACAGGATGAATAGATAGGCAAGTTGAACCGGTGAAAATCCAAGGATGTGGAAGTGCAACAGGACCAGCATACGCAAAGCGCCGTCGGTCAACATAAAGGCCCAATAGGCTGCCGTGACCGCGATGTAGGCCGGCATGTTATCCGGTTTAGAGGTCACAAAGAATTTCCAACCATCAGCGCCACATCGACGAGACGATGCGCATAGCCCCACTCATTGTCATACCAAACGTAGATCTTGGCCTGCGTTCCGTTGATGACCATGGTCGACAACGCGTCAACAATTCCGCTGCGTGGGTCATTGACGTAATCCGCCGAGACCAAAGGGCGCTCTTCATACCCAAGGATACCGCTCAACTCGCCCTCGGATGCGTCTCTAAACCAGCCGTTTAGCTCTTCAACCGTGGTTTCGCGGTTCAACTCAAACACGCAATCCGTCAGCGAAGCATTCAGCAGGGGAACCCTGACCGCATGGCCGTCCAGCTTGCCTTTGAGTTCGGGATAAATCAGCGTGATGGCGGTCGCCGAGCCTGTGGATGTGGGAATGAGGCTGTTCAACGCCGAGCGGGCGCGACGCAAATCCTTGGCGGGGCGGTCCACGATTGTCTGCGTATTCGTTACGTCATGAATCGTCGTGATCGAACCATGTTTGATCCCGATATTGTCCTGAAGCACTTTGACCACCGGTGCGAAGCAGTTCGTCGTGCAACTGGCCGCCGTGATGATCTTGTGGTGATCGGATTGGTATGTGTCACTGTTCACGCCAAAAACGATGTTTGCAGCGTTGCCATCTTTGACCGGCGCCGAAACCACAACCTTTTTCACACCCGCGTCAAAATAGGGTTGCAGTGCTTTCTCGGTCTTAAAGACGCCGGTGCAATCGATAACGACATCAACACCATCAAGCGGCAGATCACTGATAAGGGAGTCCGACAAAACCGGCAGCCTCGTTCCGTTGATCGTTACTGCGTTGTCGTCTGCGGAGATATCAGCGTCCCAACGCCCGTGAACTGTGTCGAATTCCAACAAATGCGCATGCATCCTGGGGTCTCCAGACTTGTCGTTGACAAAGGCGATTTCCGCGCCCCGCTCAAGCAGCGGTTTGAGCGCCAGCTTTCCCATGCGTCCCAGTCCGTTTAGTGCGTAAACTGTCATTTTCTGTCTTCCGTCGTAAGTCTGCGTCTTTTCCAAAGGCCCGAAATGACCCATTTAGCCTTGTTAGAGACTGGTTTTCGGCACTCTCCCCAAGTCATCGCGAAGGACCGCGACTCCTAAATATTCTCTCAGCGTGGTAACAGCAATGTGACAATGGTTTTGCGGCGGAAAATTGTTTCACCTGCCGTTCGACAAACGAAATGGCAATCGGTAGGGTTGCGCCAAACAATCGATCCAGTTTGGATTCCCAAGACCGAGATTCAGGATCCCATGGCCCTTTTCTGCAAAGGTACCAATATTCTTGTTGATCCCGATGGCAGCTGTCGTCGGGTTGAGGATCTGAACGTGGGTGACAAGATCTTCGATCCATTGGCGCAGACCCTAAACCCCGTGACGAACATCGTCCCATGGGTTTCAGGGACGGATGCATCAACGGCCCCGGTCATCATTTCCAAACACGCCTTAAATGCCTCGCAACCGAGCGAGGATTTTATCGCACCGCAAACGCTTGAAGTGTTTGTCGCCCGCATTCCGATGGGTCAAAAGGTGCCCGTGGCGCAGCGCATTCTTGCGCGCGATCTGGTTGACGAGGGTCTCGCCAGCATAGCCGAGCAGTTAAACGGTCTGCAATGCTATCTGGTTTTGACCGAGCGTGCAGGTCTCATCATGACCAATGGTGTTTTGTCGGTCGGGAAATCCGCGCCTCAGCAAAAACGGGCGCAAGCGACCTGAGACACCCTGCGACCCTTGGCTGTCATTGAATATTAGAAAAAACGTCTCTATTCCGGTCACAGTCGATTGTCTTGAAAGGAAGCGTATCGTGGCCAACCATTTGTATCAGGGCGACTTGCCGGATGATCTCGATCTTGGGCCGATTGTAGCCATTGATTGCGAGACGATGGGGCTTAACCCCCACCGAGATCGTTTGTGTCTGATTCAGATGTCTTCGGGCGACGGCCATACGCATCTTGTGCAGGTTGCCAAAGGTCAGACCTCGGCGCCCAACCTGTCGCGGATGCTGGAAGACCCCGAGGTTTTGAAGCTGTTCCACTTTGGCCGCTTTGATATTGCTGCGATGTATAACGCATTCGGCGCTTTGACCGCCCCTGTCTACTGCACCAAGATTGCCAGCAAGATGGTGCGCACCTACACCGACCGTCACGGATTGAAGAACCTGCTGCAAGAGCTTCTCGGCATCGACATCTCTAAGCATCAGCAATCGAGCGATTGGGGTGCCGAGACGCTAACCGACGCTCAGCTTGAGTATGCGGCAAGCGATGTTCTTTACCTTCACAGACTTCGCGATGTTCTCAACGAACGCCTCGCGCGTGAAGGTCGTACCGA
>JBELFK010000024.1:4983-25294 GCA_042092935.1 Paracoccaceae bacterium
CCATGGCCCAAAGTTTTGCCAGCTATTCGCGCGTTGTGGCGTGGCTAAAAATTCTGTTGCCGCTTTCCGCGTTGGCGCTGTTGTCCACCCTGTTCCTGTTTTCGCGCAGTATCGACCCCGAGCAATCCATCCCCTTTGCCGACGTTGACGTAAAGCAACTCGCCAGAGAGCCCCGGATCACCGCGCCAGAGTTTTCGGGAATGACAGCGGACGGCGCGGCAATCACGATTTCTGCAAGCACCGCCAAGGCGGATCCGACGAACCTTGAAACCGCAACGATTGATCGCTTGGTTGCCGCGTTTCAGACACCGGACGGGGCCGAAGTGACAGCACAGGCCGATCAAGGCGCGATCGAAGACGCCCGCGTTGCACGGCTTGCGGGCAATGTTCACATTCAAACGTCCAGTGGTTATCGAATTTCAACCGAAGAGCTGGTATCCGATTTGGACAAGACGCTCATCACATCGGGCGGGGCCGTTGTGGCAACCGGACCGTTGGGCGAAATCAAAGCAGGCCAGATGATCGTGAGCCTACAAAACCGAACAGGGACGTCGATGCTTGTTTTCAGGAACGGCATCAAAGTGTTATACGACCCTAAGAACCGACCATGAGGCTGAGACGTGAGCATTTTTCGATACATATTAATGACCGCCTTTTTTGCACTGGCGTCGGTTGCCTATGCCCAAAGCACGCAATTGTCGTTCGGGCCGCTGGCGCAAGACACCGACGCGCCGATTGAGATTGAGGCCGATGAACTTGTGATCTCGCAGGCCGACAACGCGGCCACGTTCACCGGCAATGTCGTCATCAAACAGGGTGACATGTCATTGGCCGCGCCATTGGTCACCGTGATCTATAACCCAGATACGTCCGACATCGACAAACTGCTTGCCTCGGGTGGTGTCACCTTGGTGTCTGGCACCGAGGCTGCCGAGGCGGAAACGGCTGAGTATTCGGTGACCACGGGTGTAATTGTCATGCGCGGAGACGTCTTGCTGGCCCAGGGGGCAAGCACCCTCGCCGCCGAGGAGATGACCGTGAACCTCGCCGACGGCAGTGCACTGCTTACAGGCCGTGTCCGCACGGTTCTGAGACCGCAGGGCGGCAATTAATGAGCGACACGCGCCCCGAATTGACGGTTACCCAAGGCGCCTCGGGGCTGCGCATTGAAAACCTGCGCAAAAGCTATCGCAAAAAGGTCGTTATCCGGGACGTCTCGATGCAACTTGATCGGGGCGAAGTGGTCGCGCTTTTGGGTCCGAACGGTTCGGGCAAGACGACCTGCTTTTACACAATCGCCGGTCTGGTAACCCCCGAGGGCGGTCGGGTCGTGGTTGACGGAACCGACGTGACTCATTTGCCGATGTATCGTCGCGGACGGATGGGCATAGGGTATTTGCCGCAAGAGATGTCCATTTTTCGCGGCATGAAAGTCGAAGACAACATTGCGGCTATTCTGGAAGTGTCGATCAAGGACCGTCACAAACGACGCGAACGCCTTGAGGAACTTCTGTCCGAGTTTTCGATTGAGCACTTGCGCCGCGCGCCATCGCTGGCGCTGTCCGGCGGTGAACGCCGTCGCGTTGAGATTGCCCGCTGCCTAGCGGCAAATCCAAAATATCTGCTGCTCGACGAACCCTTTGCCGGAGTGGACCCGATTTCGGTCGGTGACATTCGCCACCTCGTCGCCGACCTCAGCAAACGCGGCATCGGTGTTCTCATCACCGATCATAACGTCCGCGAAACCCTCGAAATCGTTGACCGCGCGTATATTCTCCATGACGGAACCGTCATGATGAGCGGCTCGCCTGACGATGTTGTCAACGACGACAACGTACGCCGCGTCTATCTGGGTCACGATTTCAAGATCTCTTAGGCGGAAACTCTCTATTTCAGATGTTGTTGTTCTAGATCATTGACTCTCGCCCATAAATCGCGCCCAATTGTCTTATGGTTGTTCAATGTAGCCACGTGATCTATCGGGCCTCGCGCATATCGCCGGGCAACGGATCAGGCAAACCAACGGCCATATTTCCGAAAATAAAAAGACAGAACGGCCGGAATAAACCGCCCGATCTAAATCTGTCTGATTCCTAACGAAAGGAAACATACATGCGCTACCAAATCAGCGGGAAACAAATCGATATCGGCTCTTCTCTTCAGACTTATGTCCAAAACGAATTGAACGCGATCGTTCAAAAATACGCCGAACGCCCGACTGACGCGAATGTCATATTTTCAAAAAGCGGATCCGAATTTGTCTGTGAAGCCACGGTCCATTTGTCCACTGGCCTGACCGCATCGGCCAAGGGCCACGCGCATGAAATCCACGCGGCGTTCGATAGCACAGCCGAAAAAATGGAGAAGCAACTGCGGCGCTACAAACGGCGATTAAAGGACCACCATCAAGAACGAAGCGAGCCCGTTGAACATTTTGGCGCTTCGTCCTATATCCTCGCGGCAGATCAGGAATCACCTGAGTCTGAGCCCGAAACACTGCAACCAATCATCGTCGCCGAGATGGAAACACGAATCCAGTCTCTGTCAGTCGGTGAAGCGGTGATGCAAATGGAACTTGCAGGCGCTCCGGTTCTGGTATTTCGAAATGAGGGAAGCAGCGGAGTGAATGTCGTCTATCGGCGCGAAGACGGGAACATCGGTTGGATTGACCCCGAAAACGCAGACTGATAGGGCGCAAGCTCCTAAGCCAAGGTGTGTACGATGCAGTTGTCTGAAATTTTGCGGGCAGAAGCCGTTAAAGTGGTCTCATCAACGACCAGCAAGAAGCGGTTATTTCAAGAATTGGGCGAGGTTGCAGCCTCAGCCTACGGCTTGAAAGCTGAGCGTGCCGTCGATTCTCTGATCGAACGCGAAAGCCTTGGACCAACAGGCGTGGGGCACGGCGTTGCATTGCCCCATGCCAGACTGAACGATTTGGACAGCTTGATCGGCGTCTTTGTGATGCTGGAAAAACCTGTCGATTTCTCGGCCCCTGATCGCGAGCCGGTAGACATTGTGTTCACCCTATTTGCGCCCGAAGACGCGGGAGTTGAGCACCTAAAGGCGCTGGCATTGGTGTCGCGCACGTTGAAAGATCAAAATGTTCGTACAAAACTGCGTGCAAATAACGATCCATCGGCGCTTTACGCGATTCTGACCGAAGGCCCGACCTCGAAAGCGGCTTAGAGCGCTTGGCGGTCTATCCGTGACTCAGGCCAATCGCGCAAAGCACTAGTCAGCTTTCCAGCGGTCAAATCCGAACACCATGTAATCTTTGCTATAGGTCGCCTGAGCGGCCTTTTCGACGTCGTTGTCATATATATCGCCCAGGCTGTATTTTCCGACTGGTTCTTCTTTCCCAAGATCCGAGACGTCGTCTAACCCTACTTTTGACGCAAGCCAGGCGAGTTCCGCCGCTGCGTCTTGCTCGCGGATGACGATGTCGGGCAACGAGAATTTTCCAAATCCCTGAATGATTTGCGCCTGACTGGCCCAATGGGCATCGATCCGCACGCTCGTCTGCTCGGCAAGGTTCTTTTGAAGCCAGTTCAAGAACCCCACGAAGGCGAGTTTGTGTTCACCGATGTCATAGGCCAGATCATAAGGCGTGTTCGGAATCGGCAACTTGTAGCGCTTGCGCAGGGTGCGGCGGATTTTCGGAAAAGCCCCGTCTTGCTCGAGAATGTCGCGACAGAATACGTCATGCGCCCTTTCAAGCGGATGACGCACCACGGTGAAGCTACGATGGCCCTTGTTGCCGCGTTTCCACTGACGCAGCGACTTCTGGCTGAACTGGCCGATCAGACCAGAGCGATCCTTGCCCAGCTTACTAAGCCATTTCTTCACAGCATCCGTCGGGCCGCCCTTGATCGGCATATAAAGCAATGGCGCGCCCTGCGCTGCGACAAAATCAGGAACATTGGCGCCGCGACGGGGTTCAAAATTCGGAGTACGTGACAGATTGAACCGATCCAACCGGGCCAGAGCGTCAGCCATTTTGTCGAAATTCTGAACCTTGTCTTCAATCGGTTCAGGATTTTGCTTCTTAAGCTCTTTGCTGATGCTGTCGATCTGCTCGTCCACGCCAAGAAACTTGGCGATGCCGTTCATGATCTCGACATCCTGCATATCTTCGTAGCTCATGTAAAACGCGGTCTGACCGGTCTTTTGCAGCGTGTTCAGAATGCGAATCTGAAAGTCTTGCAGCGCCGTCAGATGATCGACAAATTCGTCTTCATCAAACACGGCGAGGCTATCTTTCCGGTTTTTGCCGTCCGTCAGCTTCCATTGCCCAGTCGCGCGCGCAATTTTCCAGGACACATAGCTGTCAGCCGGATTGCGCGTCAGAATGATCTTCGCGCAGCGGGGATCATTTAGAATGTCGTCGAGAACACGGTGGTCATGGTCATGGAAAAACCGAAACCCGCCCAACCCTTCGGAATAATCTCTGATCGTTGTCAAAAGGCGCTTTGGATCGTCCTCGCGCATTTCTTGCGTCAATCCGAGGATTTCTGAACGGTTTGGGTACCCGATAAACGACGGGTTGAACGCCTCGCCGTGGCAATTGATGCCTTCAAATGTGTTGAGGTTCGCCTCAACAAAATTGCTGCCTGTGCGCATCTCGGCAAACATCACGAAATAGTCGAATTTACCCGTCATCGTCAGCGCACCAAATAGGGTTTACGGGGGGCGGGCTGTGACGGCGCGCCGCCGATCTCAACTGGGAAATCGCCCATCAGGTAGGGATGCATGCCTTGGTTTTTCAGGTTCTGCAAGAACTGACCAAAACCGGACAAATCAACCATGCGCGGCAGCTCAGTAAGACGGTGGGAATCCCGATGGCCAATTTCATCGATGATGGTCTGAAGCGGCTCACTTGGTGCTTCAATGAACTCAGCCATCGTCCAAATACGAATGCGCGCTTTCGAGTAGACCGAGCGGAGCGCAACGATGTGATCGTTCTCGATCTTTTGAAGCATCGCCGCCTCATCGCGTATTTCAGCGAAATTGCGGTTTTCCTTGAACAATGGGATCGCCCAAGCGCCGGAGATCACAGAAATCTGCGAGTTCACGTCCTTGGCGATATGCCAGCTTATTTCCTGATTGTCTTTTGGACCAAACTGAAAACACTGACGCTCGCCACGTGTGTTCCAGATTAGATTGTTGAGGAACGAATGCGGTCGGTGATCGCGCAAAGCGGCACTGTCGGAAAGGCACCCCGCGACGAGTTTCTGGTTCTCGGCAAACTCAACGCGATCTTTCGCAAACAAATGACCATGCACCCGGGCATTGGTCATGCGTGCCAGCCACGGCTCGAAATCCTCAAACAATTCCGAGAAGCCCTGAAAGACAGAATACGGCCCAGCGCTTAGCCCGTTTTCAAATCCCTCTTTCGGATAGCGGCTCTGCATAATCAGGCCATCGCGACCGCGCGTACGACGCTCAACTGCTTTTGAGAATATCCGATCGATTTTTTCAGGGCTTGGGTCTGTTGCCCGCCGTGATCCGTCCGGCGACGACAGGAACGAGGTGTAAAGCCGATCTGCGAAGGGCCAAATCTTTCTGGCCACAAAGCAATCCGAGCGACGCAACAGTTGCAAGTGGTCGTCGTAGAAAATATGCGGCTTGCCTTGATAATCGAATTTCGACAGCGTGAGTGACCGGCTTTCAATCTCAAGCGAATACTGCCGCGCCATTGTTTGAAAATAGCTTTCGTCGGGGATCCTAACGCGCTTGAAATAACGGTCATAAGTCTCGCGATCCGGGTCTTCGAGGATCGCAGACAGCGTTTGACGCGTCAGACACCACCATTGGCTGCCCATATGCGGCACCAAACCGTTGGGTATCTTGCGCTTGAACTTCAGACGCCGCTGAACACGCACGTAGGCATCAAACAGCTTGCGACGCTTTTTCCAGGAAAAAGGAAAGCGCAGGGTAAAGCGCTCGTAGTCCAGTCCTCCGACGGTCCACGGCACATCGGCCGTTGTCGCACTCTCAATGAAGTCAACGCGCGGGCGGGCGTCTAGATACTCTTTAAGCTCCTGAATCGGGCGCAGCGGCAAGCAAGATCCAGAGGCAAGATACACATGGCTAATTTCAGGGTGCTGACGCAAAATTTGCTCGGACGCGGCCTGCGACGCCGCCACCAAGCCCCAGGTCCCCCATTCACAGCGGAAGCGTTTCGAGAACGAAACATTGGGCAGGTCCGCCAAATTCGCGCGGAGACGGTTGAAGTTTTCGCTTGGGACTTTTGTGTCGGCGTGAATAACAACGGGGCAATCATTGGCGGCCCAGTGGCGGGCAACCTGCTCGGCGCGCCCAAGCGCCGTATGCACCAACATGACAATGCCAACACTCACTGCATTGCCCTTTCTACGCCCAGTTGCCTTTGGACATCAGACCCAAAATCTCAAGCTGACGCCAATTTATGTATTTCTCCGACCACTTGCACCAAAGATCAGGATTGTTCTGCAACGCCTCGGCATAAACGCGATACTCAGCCGAACCAGCATAGTGCTGCTTGCGCGCCATTTCCTCGGCCGTTTTGGTGGAAAGCGTGTTCAGAAATTTCGCGTGCAGCAAAATGCCTGAGGCCTTTTCACCGCCCCACTCGTCGTAAACCAAATTCAATCCGCGTGGCAGGATCATGTGGGTCGAGCTGATGTAGGCATAGCTTTTGTCCCATTTTACCAATGGCACCTTGTTCAATGCCGGCGCTTTTTGCGGTTCATCGCCAAAGAACATGCGCGCCCTGGGACCACCCTGAACCCAGAGGTTTCCATACTCGGCGTTGCGATCCATCATGTAGTTGCCGGAATCAAACCAGCAAGCAATATCCATCGGATCCTGCCCAGCCACATAGGAATGATCCTGAACCCCGCCCTTTGGATACATATCAAGCAGCATGGCGCCAAAGCTGCGAATACCGGAATTGTCCAGCCAGTCCGTCAGCGCACGAACAGAACGGGTGTCGCAAAACGGAAAAACAAAAAACTCGTCCGGATCGACGACAAGCGTCCAGTGATCGTGGGCGTATTTGCGCTGGAGATAGTTCATCCAATCGACACCGTAGGACGCTGATTTATAGCTGCCCTTCGTGTACCAAAGCGAGACATCCTCTTGCCCGAGGAGATGTTCACGCGAGTTGTCGGTGCTGCCATTGTCGACGAAAAGGAAATGATTCACACCCAGCGCACGGTAGTATTTGAGAAAATACGGCAATCTGACGGATTCATTTCGCATCGTGGACACCAAAAGGATGTCACCGGTATTGATCCGATCCGTGTGATCCTGAATGGTTTTCAGCTCTCTGGACTTACGCAAAGAGCGCAGGATTTTCCGACGTCGCCGAAGGCGCATTTTGTAGGAATCCCAAATACTCACTATAAGTCCCGCTACATCTAGTAGTTATTGCTACCTTCAATTACGATTACGGTGGTAACAATTCCAACAATTTCAGCCCCAATTTAATGTTACGTTGAGGTTAACGTGGGGTAAAGTGCTCAATCACGCTAATCCAACGCGTCTTTTGAACTGATAAGTTCATATTTTTCGAGGGATTCAACGCCTTTATAGCGCTTGGAGTGGTCGTTTTTCATGATCGGGCCCGCGGCGATTTGATCGTAGTAATCCCCAAATTTCGCAGGGTCATTGAAATGCTGTCCACGTTTGCGTTCTGTTTCTGATTTGGAAACAATGCTCGGCAGAAATTTCGTGTGAAGCAGGACGCCGCAGGGGCGCTTATCACTCGGACCATCATAGCATTCGTTCAGCCACGGTGGCAGCATTGAGTGCGTCGAATTTACATAGCAAAACCGTCGGTTCCATTTCACCAGCGGCAGCTTGTTAAGCGTCGGCGATTGCGTTGGGTTATCGGGGAAAAACACCCGCTCGCGTGCGCCGCCTTGGACCCATAGATTTCTAAGTGGACGTTGGCGTTGCGCACGATATGGGCCAGCATCAAAATGGGTGAGAACATCTGTTGGAGTGTCAGTTTCATACGCGATCGGCTCTCCCAGCGGGCCATCGGGGTAGAGGTCGAGCATCAAGGCCCCAAAAGCTGGCTGATCCTTCGCCTCAAGGTTCCGCGTCAACAGCCCCAGCGGTATGCTGGCGCTGCCTGCATAATCGAGAAGCTCATCCGCATCGACACAGACGCACCAATGCCCGTGACCGTATTTTATCTGAAGCCACGTCACCCAGTCCAACCCAAATCGCGAACCACGATAGGACTGTTCAGTGCTCCAAACCGAGACGTCGGGTTGCTGGGTTAGTGTCTCGGGCGATCCATCATCGCTCGCGTTGTCGACGATCAGGAAATGCGCGACACCCAGCGCGCGGTAATGCCTTAAAAAATGCGGCAGCCGTTCGCTTTCATTGCGCATGGTGGCGAAAAGCAAAATGTTTTCAGGTTGAATGAGGTTGGTCCGGTCAACGACCGACGAGAGCTGGCGGCGAGAGCGAAACGAGCGCCAAAGCAACCTCCGCCGCTTCCAGCGTAATTTGTAAGCCTCCCATAGTGTCGGGTTTTGGAGTTTATCCGCGCTCATACCAGCCTTAACGGTCGTAGTGCCCGGTCTGGTGCCAACGCCAAGCGTCCGAAATCATCGTCGCCATGTCCGAGCGTGATGGCGACCAGCCTAAATCAGTAACCGCCCGAGAGGAACCCGAAACCAACCGCGTGCAGTCGCCGGGGCGGCGGTCACCTTCGACAATTGGGACATCTCGGTTTGTGACACTTCGAGAATTGTCGACAACCTCGCGAACCGAAAACCCGTTGCCCGTCCCGAGATTGAATATCCGGCTGCCCTTTTGTTGTTCGAGCCACTTCAGACCCAAAACATGCGCATCGACCAGATCGCACACATGAACATAGTCACGAATGCAGGTGCCATCCGGTGTTTCATAGTCGGTGCCAAAGATCGTCAAAGCGGGCCGCTTGCCATCAATCGCGTCCAGCATCAGTGGCACCAAATGCGTCTCGGGTTGGTGAAACTCTCCGACCTCGGCATCAGGGTCCGCGCCTGCGACGTTGAAATAGCGGAAGATCACGCTGTTAAGCCCGTGCGAGCTTTCAAAATTGGCCAGAATATCTTCAATCGCGCGCTTTGATGCGCCGTAGGAATTCACGGGATACTGGGGGCTGTTTTCGTCGAGAACGACATTGTCTTGATCGCCATAGGTCGCGCAGGTCGATGAGAACACAAAGTCCAAACACCCTGCATCTGTGGCAGCTTCAATCAGCGTAAGAGAACCAGAGACGTTGTTTCGCCAATACATCCCGGGATCGGTCATGCTTTCCCCGACCTGAGACAATGCGGCAAAGTGCATAACGGCGGCTGGCTGGTGTTTGGCAAACACCTCATCCAGTCGGGCACGATCGAGCAGATCGCCTTGTTCAAACGGGCCGAATTTCACGGCGTCCTGCCAGCCGGTCGAAAGATTGTCATAAGTAACAGGTGTATAGCCAGCGGCGGCCAACGCCTTACATGCGTGAGAGCCGATGTAGCCAGCGCCGCCGGTAACCAGAATTGTGGTCATTGAAAATCTCGCGAATTGAATACCCGCGAAACTTACTCTGCTGCCTGCTCCATGGCCATACGTTCGTGCAAGAATAAACGCAATTCGTCGCGCAAATCTGAACGATCAAGGGCAAAGGCAACCGTGGCCTGCAAGAAGCCTGCTTTTGAGCCGCAATCAAATCGCTCGCCCTGGAAACGGTAGCCATAAACGCCCCGCCCTTCGGTGATTTCTTGCGCGATGGCGTCTGTCAGTTGAATTTCACCGCCAGACCCTTCCTCAGTTTTTTCAAGGTTTTTGAGGACTTCGGGCGTCAAAATATAGCGGCCAATGACGGCCAAATTTGACGGAGCCTTTTCCGCAATCGGCTTTTCAACCATGCCTTTGACCGAAACGAGAGAGCCCATATCCTCTTTCACGTCGAGGATCCCGTAGGACGAGGTCTTTTTCGTCGGAACCTCCATCGCGGCAACCATCGACCCGCCTGTTTCCTGATGAGCATCCACCATTTGCTTCAAACATGACGTCTCGGCCGAGATAACATCGTCGGGCAGGATGACGGCGAAACTTTCGTCTCGGCTAATCAGACGGCGGGCGCACCAAACTGCATGTCCAAGACCGCGTGCTTGGTGCTGTCGGATGTAAGCAATCTGACCGCTCGGCATGTTGGTTTCTTGAAGGGTTCTCAGAAGCTCGGACTTGCCCTTGGACTTTAAAGACGCCTCAAGAACGGGGGATTCATCAAAATAGTCCTCCAACGCACTTTTGCCGCGCGAGGTCACAAAGATAAATTCTTCGATCCCCGCTTCACGCGCTTCTTCAATCGCATATTGAATCAGAGGCCGATCGACCAATGTCATGATCTCTTTGGGGACAGACTTAGTTGCCGGCAAAAATCGCGTTCCGAGCCCTGCGACCGGGAATATTGCTTTGGTTACTTTTCTTTGCTCAGACATATATAAACTTTCACTGTACCATTGACCAAACTCGGCGATATATGCCGAACCCTACACAATCATTCGTTTGCCTTGCGATTGTGACATATTTCGGGTCAGTTCGTGACGAAATAATTAATACAGCCACTTAAGTCGACTTCCCTTATGTATACAATTCTACACTAGGAGAATAGGCGATGAAGTAGGGATTTGCATACCCGTCTTTGCCATAACGAAGCTCGGAATGGTCATCAAAGCGCACAACTTTACCCCCTGCACCGGCCAAAACGGCATGGCCAGCAGCGGTGTCCCATTCCATTGTCCGGCCCAAACGTGGGTACAAATCAGCCTCGCCGGTCGCGACAAGACAGAACTTCAGTGACGATCCGGCGCTTTTCATGTCTGCGGTTTTATACTTAGAAATGTATTCATCCGTCGCCTGATCGCGATGCGACTTGGATGCGACGACCAGCAGTGCCTCGTTGTTGGCGCTTGAAACACCCAGAGGCTTGGTTTCCCCTATTTCGGACTTGAGCAATGCGCCGACCTCCTCAACGGTTGCGCCGTCGGCAAGCGTGTAGAACATGCGTTCTTTGGCGGGCGCATAGACAACGCCCCGTGTCGGAACGCCGTTTTCGACATAAGCGATATTCACCGTAAAGTCCCCTCGGCGGTGGACGAATTCCTTTGTGCCATCCAGCGGGTCAACGATCAAAAAAGTGTCTCCGACCAAGCTGTGCGAGGCCGACTGTTCCTCGGTTATCAGCAATTCGTCGGGGAATTCCGCCGACAATCCGGCCGAGATCAACGCGTCAGCCGCCTCGTCAGCTTCGGTCACCGGGCTTTCATCCGACTTGGTTTTGACCTCGAAACTTGGGGAATTGTAGATTTCCATAATCTTGTCGCCCGCCTCAAGCGCAAGGCGACGCATCACAACGGTCAGTTTTTCGTAATCCAAAGCATTTGTCCTTAATAATCGGGTATGGCCATTCAGTTGCCACATGGTATTTCGTCACTTATGCTTTGACGGAAAGGGATCATCAAGAATTCCCTGTTACATCAAGGCAAAATTTGAGCTTCCATTATGTTTCAGCAAACCCGCAGACAGACGCAGTTTCAGGCCTTTATGGCCCTGGGGGAATTGCTGTATCACGCGACCGTTCGGAATGTCCGCTCGAGTCACGGGAACGCTGTTATCGGCCTTATCCTGCAAATGTTGCAGGCCATGATAATGCTGGCCGCGTTTTATTTCATGTTCACGGTTCTCGGGTTGCGCAGCATCGCCATTCGCGGCGATTTCCTGCTTTACTTGATGAGTGGGATTTTCCTTTTTCTCACCCATAACAAGGCGATGGGCGCCGTATTGGGGGCAGAAGGTCCGACATCGGCGATGATGAAACATGCGCCGATGAACACAGCGATTGCAATTTGGGCGTCGGCTTTGAGCGCCCTTTACACAAGCATCTTGGCAATGCTCACGATGCTGCTGATCTACCATATTGTTGTGACGCCAATCTGGATGCCGCAACCGATGGCCGCGTTTGGGATGCTGCTGCTGGCGTGGGCGTCAGGCTGCGCCATCGGAATGGTGTTTCTGGCCCTAAAACCATGGGCGCCGGGTTTTGTGAGTGTCACGTCGACAATTTATCAGCGTGCGAACATGATCGCGTCGGGTAAAATGTTTCTGGCCAATACGCTTCCATCGTCCATGCTGGCGATGTTTGACTGGAACCCATTATTTCACGCCATCGATCAGGCCCGCGGCTTTGCATTCGTCAATTATTTTCCGAACAATAGTAGTATTTCCTATCCGATCAAGGTCACCGTTGTTCTGCTGATGATCGGCCTGATGGGGGAATTCGTGACCCGCAAAAGCGTTTCGCTCAGCTGGACGGCGCGTAGTTAAGCGCCGCCAGCCTTCAACGAACAACGCGCATGGTCACGTTCAACCGTCCGCCGCGCGGAAGCAGAGAAGAGCTTTTGAATCTTATCCGCTCGATCCCGTGGTAAGCCATCCGCGCTTGGCCTTCTAAAATGGCGATGTCCCCAGATTTCAACCAAACCGAGGCGGTTTTTCGGCCCCTCTTATTGGGACCGACGCGAAAAAGGGCCTCGTCTCCCAAAGACAGCGACAGAACGGGGTGCGACAGATCGGCTTCATCGTTGTCCTGATGCATCCCCATTTTCGTGTTTTCACCATAGTAGTTAATCAAGCAACTCTGCGGTTCCTTCGCCGCGGGTAAATGCGTGTGCCAGATTTTCAGCAATCGCGCCGGGATCGCTGGCCATTCCGCGCCATCACATTGACGTGGCTCATAGCGATACCCGCGTCTATCACTCACCCAACCAAACTGTCCTGCCGCCGTCATCTGAACCGACATGCGTTTTCCGCCCGCCGTCACAGGGTTGCGGAACGGAGCGGATCGGGCAACTTCACGCAAATCCGCGACCAAAGCCTCTTGCGCGCGGCGGTCCAAAGCCGCGGCTAAAACCCTCACACCGTTCACATTTAGCCCGTCTGACATCGATTCCCTTCTTCGAAACATGCATTTTTACGAGATTCTGCGCCTTTGCACGCTCGGATGCGCTTGCAGCGTGAATTTTGCGTCCTTATATACCCCGAGAAGCGTGACAGACCTATGCAATAGACTGTCATTCCGTGATCGGGATTGGATGCCAAACGTGGGTTCAGTCCTTAATTATCGCCTAAGTGAGAGGGATCTTAATCATGGCCAAAGTAATCGGTATCGACCTTGGTACAACGAACAGCTGTATTTCCATCATGGATGGTTCGCAGCCAAAAGTAATCGAAAACGCCGAAGGCGCGCGCACCACGCCGTCAATCGTTGCGTTCACCGACGACGAACGTCTTGTCGGTCAGCCTGCAAAACGTCAGGCAGTGACGAATCCTGAAGCGACCATATTTGCGGTCAAGCGTCTGATCGGTCGTCGGGTAACTGACCCCGAAGTCACCAAAGACAAAGACATCGTTCCATACAAAATCGTCGATGGCGGCAATGGCGACGCGTGGGTAGAAGCACGCGGCGAAAAATACAGCCCCTCGCAAATCTCGGCTTTCATTCTCGGTAAAATGAAGGAAACCGCCGAGAGCTATCTTGGTGAAGAAGTCAGTCAGGCGGTTATCACCGTTCCTGCGTACTTTAATGACGCCCAGCGTCAGGCCACCAAAGACGCTGGCAAAATCGCTGGCCTTGAGGTTCTTCGGATCATCAACGAGCCGACAGCCGCTGCGCTGGCCTATGGTCTGGACAAGGAAGAAACCAAAACCATCGCCGTCTATGACCTTGGTGGCGGTACTTTCGACGTCACCATCCTTGAGATTGACGACGGCCTGTTCGAAGTGAAATCGACCAACGGCGACACCTTCCTCGGCGGTGAAGACTTTGACATGCGCATCGTCAACTACCTTGCCGACCAGTTCAAAAAAGAGAACGGCGTTGACCTCAAAGGCGACAAGATGGCGCTTCAGCGTCTGAAGGAAGCTGCTGAAAAAGCGAAGATTGAGCTTTCGTCGTCCAGCCAGACTGAAATCAACCAGCCGTTCATCTCGATGGACCCAAAAACAGGTACGCCGTTGCACATGGTCATGAAACTGACACGTGCAAAGCTGGAATCGCTGGTGAGTGACCTTATCAAAGCGTCGATCAAACCTTGTCAGGCTGCTTTGAAAGACGCGGGTCTTTCGACATCCGACATCGACGAAGTCGTTCTGGTTGGTGGTATGACACGCATGCCGCGCGTTATCGAAGAAGTGTCTAAGTTCTTCGGCAAAGAGCCGCACAAAGGGGTGAACCCAGACGAAGTTGTGGCCTCGGGTGCTGCTATTCAGGCTGGCGTATTGCAGGGTGACGTTAAAGACGTTGTTCTTCTCGACGTAACACCTCTGTCGCTTGGTATCGAAACACTTGGTGGTGTGTTCACGCGTCTCATCGACCGCAACACAACGATCCCAACCAAGAAGTCTCAGGTATTCTCGACCGCAGAAGACAACCAGAACGCCGTGACTTTGCGTGTGTTCCAGGGCGAGCGTGAAATGGCTGCGGACAACAAGATCCTTGGTCAGTTCAACCTTGAAGACATTCCTCCGGCGCCACGTGGTCTTCCTCAGATCGAAGTGACCTTCGACATCGATGCCAACGGCATCGTGTCGGTCGCAGCGAAGGACAAGGGCACGGGCAAAGAACAGTCGATCACAATCCAAGCCTCGGGCGGTCTGTCGGACGAAGACATCGAACAGATGGTCAAGGACGCTGAAGCCAACGCCGATGCGGACAAAGAGCGCAAGGAATTGGTCGAGTCGCGCAACCAGGCTGAAAGCCTCATCCACTCGACCGAGAAGTCGATGGAAGAGCATGCTGACAAAGTGGACCCAACCACAATCGAAGCAATCGAGCTGGCAATTGCGGCACTGAAAGACGATCTCGAAGACGAGAAGTCGACGGCTGACAAGATCAAATCGGGCGTTCAGAACGTGACCGAAGCGGCGATGAAGCTGGGTGAAGCGATCTATAAGGCGCAGGCAGAAGACTCGGATGAGCCTTCTGCGGCGGACGAAGGTGGCGACGACGATATCGTTGACGCTGACTTTGAAGACCTTGATGGTGACAAGCGCTAAGCGCGTCTAAACGGATCCATGACAGGGCCGGTCCGTAAACCGGACCGGCCTTGTTAGTTCCGAAAGGGGACAATGCTCATGTCTAAACGTGACTATTACGAGGTGCTCGGCGTCTCGAAGGGTGCCTCGGCGGACGAGATTAAAAAGGGCTATCGCAAGAAGGCGAAAGAACTTCACCCCGATCGCAACGCGGACAATCCCAACGCCGAAGCCCAGTTCAAAGAAGCGAACGAAGCACACGACGTCTTGAAAGACCCCGAGAAGAAAGCAGCCTATGACCGTTTCGGCCACGCTGCTTTCGATAACGGCATGGGCGGAGGCGGCCATCCTGGTGGCGGCTTCGGCGGCGGACAAGGCGACTTTTCTTCAGCGTTCTCGGACGTTTTCGACGACCTGTTCGGTGACTTCATGGGCGGTCGCGGAGGCGGCGGTGGCCGTGCCCGCGCAACGCGCGGTTCCGACCTACGCTACAACCTTCGCATTTCGCTGGAAGAAGCGTTTGCGGGCATGCAGAAAACCATCAACGTGCCCTCGTCGGTCACTTGCGATGGATGCGAGGGAACCGGCGCCGAAGGCGGCGCGGAACCCACGACCTGCTCGACCTGTTCGGGCATGGGGAAAGTGCGCGCGCAACAAGGCTTCTTCACGGTTGAGCGGACTTGCCCAACCTGTCAGGGAACCGGTCAAAACATCAAGAACCCATGCCACAAATGCGGTGGCGCCGGGCGTACCGAAACGGATCGCTCTCTCAGCGTAAACATTCCGGCCGGCGTCGAAACCGGCACACGCATTCGCCTTGCAGGCGAGGGCGAAGCTGGCCTTCGGGGCGGGCCTTCGGGCGATCTCTACATCTTTATCGACGTGGCAGATCACAACATTTTTGAGCGTGACGGCGTGCAATTGTTCTGCCGTGTTCCGGTCGCCATGACGAAAGCCGCTCTTGGCGGTGACATCGAAGTGCCAACCATCGACGGTGGGCGCTCACGCGTGAAGGTGCCTGCGGGCAGCCAGTCTGGCCGACAAATGCGTCTGCGGGGCAAGGGCATGCCTGCCCTGCGCGGCAACGGTGTCGGTGACATGTTCATTGAGCTTGCCGTAGAAACGCCGGTTAATCTGACGTCCAAGCAACGCGAATTATTACAGAGTTTTGAGGATGAATCGGCCGACAACAACCCCGAATCCTCTAGCTTTTTCTCATCTGTGAAGGGGTTTTGGGACAGCATGAAAAGCTGACCCTCTGGCGAAAACGAAGATTTGAAAGCGCGTCCGTCTCGGGCGCGCTTTTTCGTTTACGGTTTGGCAACCAACCTTGGCCAATCCTGAGGCCATGATGAAAACATCCGACACAGAATTCAGCGACATCGCCCAGCTATCCTTGTTGCAAGAGGCCGCGCCGGTTCAGATCGCCTCGGGCAAACGCGTGCCAAGCTACATCGCTGACCACCGCAAACGCCTGCGTGCGCGTTTTGATGCGGGCGGGCCAGAGGCGATGCCAGACTATGAATTGCTCGAGTTGTTCTTGTTCCATGTGCTTCCCCGCGTTGACACCAAGCCCATCGCGCATGAATTGCTGGCCGCCTTCAACGATCTCACCGGAATCGTCGCGGCAGCTCCGCAAGATTTAGCCAAGGTGAAGGGCGTCGGGCCCGCCGTCGCGCGGGAGCTCAAAGTGCTTGAGGCGATCGCCCAGCGCGTCGCGCGCTCACGCGTTTTGAATCGCGAGGTGATTAGCAGTTGGGACGCCGTGATCCAGTATTGCCGGTCTGCAATGGCCAATCGCAGCGACGAACAATTTCGCGTTTTATTTCTGGACCGCAAGAATTGCCTCATCATGGACGAACTTCTCGGGCAGGGCACAGTTGACCACGTTCCGGTCTACCCGCGCGAAATCGTGAAACGCGCGCTCGAGCTTTCGGCCTCGGCCCTGATATTGGTGCACAACCACCCGTCCGGGGATCCAACCCCCTCGCCTGAGGATATTGCCATGACGCAAAAGATTTCAGACGCCTGCGCAACCCTGTCCATCACGTTGCATGACCACATCATTGTCGGCCAACACGGTGAAACCAGCTTTCGGACCGAGGGGCTTTTGTAGCCTTAGCGTACCCAAACTTCGACTCGGGTGTTCTTTTGTTTGCCCAAGTCTGTGTCGCGACAGGCCACCGGGATGACATCGCCGAATTCAGCGGTCTCAATCTCGATGACGCCGGGGCCTGAGGGAAACGCGGCCTTGAAATCGGCGGCAACTTTCTGCGCCAAACCGGCCATCGGACCAAACCCAACGAACATCACTGACTGCCCGTCCAATCCGCCGCTTTCTGCTTTGCGAACCAGCCGCTTCATGCTGGTTGACGAGTTTGCGTCATAATCGTCGCCGCTTTCATTAAAGCGAAACACAAGGCTTAGCAGCCTGCGCCCCTTCAGTTCGCTGACTGCCGTTTGCAGATCCACCAAATCTTCGGGCGACGCCAAGGCGATTGCGTTGGCCAGCCGGCGGCCTTGGGTATCGACATCGGTTTCGCTGGCATCAATCGCCTGAAAACCCGCGCGTTCAACGACCCTCTTGGCCGACTGACTATCCAGAAAGCGAAAGAAGTCTTGCCCGATTTTCGGCAACCGACGCATGGGTCGATAAAGATACATCGGCAGGGATAGCGGGTATTCCAACGACTTGATTGAGCGCGCTTCGCCCGCGTGCGCAATGCCGCAACTCTCGGAAACCGGAATGCCGCGTCGGTTGTCCGGTATCGAAGAGTTAAACGCAATATTCAAAGATAGGGGCGAGCTTTCGAGCACATGCATATTTGGCACCGACGGGTCTTCAAATCCGTTTTCGCGCATCACCACCGAAACCGGCTGAAACACATCTGCGACCGAGTCCGGCAGCACAACCTGTATCAGCGCGTCAGAATCTTCGCCCAGTTCACGCCAGTTTGTAACTGTACCGCCAAGCAATCCAGCGAGGTTTTCCATCGAAATCGACGTCACGCCTGACTCAAGATCCACCGTCGGCACAAGCGCGTCCATTGCAACAACGTCGTGCTGCGCCGCACTGTTTAATTCGCCAAAACCCGCTTCGGACGCGAATGACATTTCCTCGGCCGAGGCCGGTCGAAGGGCCATCGCGATGTCGGCTTCATTTGAGAGGATGTCAGCGAAACCCTCGTCGTTGCTGGTTTGCTTGATTGTGAAAATTCCGACGGTTTCCAACCCCTGCTCGGAAAACAACTCATAAGTGGTAAGCCTGTCGTCGACCTCACTGCGCTGGACGCTTAAGCCGGACCCAAGCGCGAAGCCTTCGATCAGAGCTGGCAGCAAAACGCGCCCGATGATGGGCGTACCGCTAAACGTTAACTCTGCAACATAGGCCTCTAAATTTGGACACGCTGGCCCTTCGCAGAGCACCCCTGTGCCATCCACGGTCAACTCGCCATAAACTGTATCGACACGGTAATAGCTGCCATCAAAGCCCAACAGATTGCCCGAAATCTCAATGCTTTTGTCGCGCGACGTCAGCGTTACATCTTGCGCCCGCGCGGCGTTCGTGGCCCCGAACAAACAAAGAGCGGCAGTAAATGCCGCTGCAATGATTTTCATATTATCGCCCCACCCGCGTTGGTAATCAGTTCGCGCCGACTTTAATGTCGTCCACTAAAGCGTCTAGAACTACAAGGTCGCCCACGCTTTCGCAACTTGGCATTGCGATGCTCAGCTCGCGAACCATCAAATCGCCACCGGCATTCACCTGAAGGGCCTGCGCGTCAATGTCTTTCTCACAGTTAAAGTCTTCGACGGCCGCCTCAACGCTCATCAGCACCGTGCCGCTGCCGCTAACGGTTGCCGAAGGGAAAGTATAAACCTCAGCGCGATACCCGTCTTCGATGGTCGCATTTCCTAACGGCACAAGAAACCCGCCTTCGCCAAGGGCCGCCCTGTCCATAGACGCGGGCGATTCACGCCAGATGTGGCCTTCCGACATGTATTCAGCTTCAAATTCCCGCGCGTGTAGCTCTAATCCGGTCTGACCTTGCCACTGCAAAGCAACGCGGTCGTAAAAGGACAGCGACGGCACTTCGGTTGTTGCAATCGCAACTGACCCTTCGTCGCCAATTTCAGCCATAAACAACGCGGTTTCGGTCAAGGCCGGTATCGCAAGCATCATCATGCCCGTGTCATCCAGCATATCCGAGATCATCATGCCGTTGTGATGAACGACAACGGTTTGCCCGGCGTGACAGGTCGATGACAACGTCAACCGGACCATGGCCCCCGCCGAGGTTTCGGCAACCAACACGGGATCGCAGCCCTCTTGCGCCAAAAGCGGTCCACCGGCCAAAAGCATGCCAACGGTTAGACCGGCGCCAATTTTTGCTCGGAGAGTTTTACACACCACTACTCTGCCCTCTCATCTGTTTCCAAAAACCGTCTTATGGGACGAGTTTGACCAGATTAGGGCAGAATTAGCTACTATTTGTCAGCGTTTTCCAGATGGAAATCGAAAAAAGCGTCAAACTTTGCCGTGGCAATGCTTGAATTTCTTCCCAGACCCACACGGACAGGCGTCATTTCGGCCTGGATTGCCCCAAGTCGATTGATCGTTTTCGTCAAAGCCTTCCAACTGGTTCCCGCCATCAGCGGTCGCTTGGGCCGCGGCCGCAGCGGCCAATGCCATCTGCTGGCGACGCAACGCCTGCTCCTGCAACGCGGCACGCTCTTCCTCGGTCATCGGTCGCACTTGTGCCAACTGCGCTGTCACTTGCTCGCGCAATGCGTTCAAGAGACCCTCAAACAATTGGAATGCCTCGGATTTGTATTCATTGAGCGGATCACGCTGGGCATATCCGCGGAAACCCACGACACTTCGCAAATGCTCAAGCGTCAAAAGATGTTCGCGCCACTTCTGGTCGATTGTTTGCAACAACAATTGCTTTTCGATCGAGCGGATTGCATCCGCACCGAAGGAGGCGACCTTTTTGGCCATCATCTCATCGGCTGCGTTTTCAAGGCGTTCCTGAATGATTTCGTCATCCACGCCTTCTTCCTCAGCCCAGGCCATAACCGGGACATCGACGCCAAGCCTTTCGATACATGCCGCATAAAGACCTTCGGTATCCCACTGATCTGCGTAGGTTTTCGGAGGCATAAATTCGTCCAAAAGATCATCGATCACCTGATGGCGCATGTCCTGAATGGTCGCGGACAGATCCTTTGCTTCCATGAT
>JBELFK010000025.1:0-20523 GCA_042092935.1 Paracoccaceae bacterium
CGAGGATGTCGTCGTTCTCTGCGAAGGCGATCCATTTTTTTACGGCTCGTTCATGCATCTGTTCACCAGATTGACAGAGCGTGCCCAGATCGAGGTCGTCCCCGCCATCACCGGCATGTCGGGCGCCTGGACGGCGACGGGGACACCGATCACTTGGGGCGATGATGTCTTGACGATCCTCGCGGGCACCCTGTCGGAATTTGACCTGACCAAACGCATGGCCGAAACGGACGCGCTGGTCGTTATGAAAATCGGTCGCAACATCGACAAAATTCGCAGCGCCCTCAAAGCGGCTGGCAAATACGACGACGCGTGGCTTGTGGAATACGCGACGATGCCCAAGCAAACGGTTGCCAAGCTGGCCGAAGTGAAAGACGGCATCACACCGTATTTCGCGATCATCGTTGTCCACGGACAGGGTCGCCGCCCATGAGCGGCACGCTGGTTATAGCAGGCCTTGGTCCGGGCGCAGACAATCTTGTCACACCCGAAGTGTCGGCGGCATTGGACGCGGCAACCGACATCGTCGGCTACATTCCTTATGTCGAACGTGTTGCAGCCCGCCCGGGATTGACTTTGCATCCCAGCGACAATCGCGTCGAGATTGATCGCTCTCGCCATGCGCTTGAAATGGCGGTTGCGGGCAAAAATGTCGTTGTCGTTTCATCGGGCGATCCCGGCGTGTTTGCCATGGCTGCCGCGGTTTTTGAGGCGGTTGAAGCTGGGCCAATCGAATGGCGCAATCTCGACATTCACGTGCTGCCCGGCATCACGGCGATGCTGGCGGCCTCGGCCCGCGCTGGCGCGCCTTTGGGCCATGATTTTTGTACGATAAACCTGAGCGATAATCTTAAACCCTGGGCGATCATCGAAAAGCGTCTGAGGCTGGCAGCACAGGCCGATTTCGCCATGGCCTTCTACAATCCACGCTCGAAGTCCAGACCGGAAGGCTTTGAAAAGACGCTTGAAATCCTCAAAGACGAATGCCGAGACTCACGCCCCGTGATCTTCGCCCGCAACGTCTCGCGACATGATGAGACGATCAAGATTTGCCCTTTGGATCAGACCACGCCGGACATGGCCGATATGCGCACGATGGTGATTGTCGGTTCATCGCAAACGCGCATCATCTCCCGGAACGGCGCGCCCTTCGTTTACACGCCAAGGTCGGTCTTGTGACCCTTCAGCCAGTTCATAACAGCCTCGGCGCTATGAACCTCGTGTCGCGGAGTGATCTTAGGGCGTTGGATCATTACAACCTCGATACCCAGCTTTCGGGCGGCCTCAATCTTGGCATAGGCCCCCGATCCTCCGGCGTTTTTGGACACGACAAGGTCGATGTCGTGGTCACGCAGCAGCGACAGGTCAGAATCAAGATCAAATGGGCCACGGGCGACGATGACCTTGTGATCGGCAAACGCCAAAGGCTCTGCCGGTTTGTCAACAAGTCGCAAAAGGTAGAAATGCTGCGATTTGTCGGAAAACTGTTCCAAATGCATGCGACCAATCGCCAGGAAAACGCGCCGAGAAGACCGCTCGAGCTTCGCGCTTGCGGCCTTAAGGTCGGGAACATGGGTCCAACGATCACCGGCGACCTCAGACCACGGCGCCCGAGTGAAAGCGACGAGCTGCGCGCCAGAGGAATGACAGGCTGCAATGGCGTTTTCACTCATTTGAGCGGCGAAAGGGTGCGTCGCATCAACGACGTGGCTAATATCGTGTCGCTGGATGTAATACGCCAGCCCGTCAGCACCGCCAAACCCGCCTTCGCGCACGGGTATGGGCTGCGGCTTGTGTCGCGCGACGCGACCCGCCATCGACATTTCAGCGCGAATTCCAAGCGACGCAACTGCGCGCGCAAGGGCACTGGCTTCGACTGTGCCACCCAGAATAAGGAGGTTCGGTTGCATGGCTAAAACCCCCTGGCTCAGCATTATCGGACTCGGCGAAGATGGACCGGATGGACTAAGCGTTGCAAGCCGCAATGCTTTGGAGAGCGCTGAAATCATCATGGGGCCAAAACGGCACTTGGGGCTGTTGGGCACGGTTTCAGCCAAGCTCATCGAATGGCCCGTGCCGTTTTTGGACGGCCTCATCCAGCTTGACGCGCTTAGGGGTCGAAATGTTGCTGTCTTAGCCTCGGGCGATCCGTTTTGGTATGGCGCTGGCAGTGTTTTGGCAGGGCGGTTTGAGCCGGATGAATGGCGAGCCTTCCCGAGCCAATCGGTGTTTTCGCTGGCGGCTGCAAACCTTGGCTGGGCCATCGATAAAACCCAATGCATCGGATTGCACGCAGCCCCCCTGTCCCGTCTGCGCCCGCATCTGGCGAACGCCGCCCGTGCGATCGTTCTTTTGCGCGATGCTCAGGCGGTTGCAGAATTGCGCACGTATCTGGAAGCAAACGCCTTCGGGCACTCGACCCTTCACATATTCGAGGCGCTTGGCGGGCCGCGCGAAATTGTCACCACGGTTGCCTCGGGCGACGCTCTGCCCGCGTCTATTTCCCATCCCGTGTGCGTTGGGATCGAAATGATCGGTCACAATGAGGTTTCCAAGGCGTCAGGGCGCAGCGACGAATTGTTTGAAAACGACGGCCAGATCACCAAGCGCCCCGTGCGCGCTTTGACCCTTTCCGCGCTTGCGCCAAGGCAAGGTGAGCACCTGTTGGACATTGGCGGCGGATCAGGGTCGATCTCGATCGAGTGGCTGTTGAGCGACCCGACAACCTCGGCCACGGTTGTTGAGTCGAACGCTGATCGGGCGGCTCGCATCCGTACAAATGCCGCCCGTCTTGGTGTTGACAGGTTGAACGTCATCGTCGGCAAGGCCCCGATGCCTTTGGACGAGGTCGCTACGCCACAGGCTGTATTTATCGGCGGCGGCTTGTCCGAGGGTTTGCTGCGCCAATTGTACGAATCCCTGCCCTCGGGAACGCGGCTGGTCGCCAACGCCGTGACGTTGGAAAGCGAAGCGCTATTGGTCGCATGGCAGGCCAAGCTGGGCGGAGACCTTATGCGGGTTGAGATTTCGAACCTAACCTCAATCGGTTCAAAACGCGCGTGGGATGCAGCCTACCCGATAGTGCAATGGAGTGTAACATTATGAGCATCGCAGGATTTGGCCTGAGACAGGCGGCAACCGTCGACAGCCTCAAGTCGGCTTTGTCAAAGGTCGATGCTGGCGGCGTGACGGCCATTGCGACACCTGCGGATAAGGCGGATTTCGTGGCTATTCAGTCGCTTGCAAAGGCGCTCGGGGTGCGCGTGATCGCAGTTTCTGAGGCTGACTTGACCGTGCAGAGGACGGCCACAAATTCGGCCCGTGTTCAGCAAATGCGCGGCACGGGAAGCGTGGCCGAGGCTTCGGCTTTGGCAGCAGCGGGATCAGATGCTCGGTTGACCGGACCTCGGGTTGTGTCAGACGACCGCATGGCAACCTGCGCAATTGCATTGGAAAGCCGAAGATGACGGTTCACTTTATCGGCGCAGGCCCCGGGGCCGCGGATCTTTTGACACTGCGGGGGCGCGACCTGATCGCGTCGTGTCCGGTGTGTCTTTATGCAGGGTCGCTGGTGCCTCAGGCGATTCTGGATCATTGCCCGAAAGATGCCGAAATCATCAACACCGCGCCATTGGACCTTGAGGCGATCATCGACATTTGTATCAAAGCCGATGCAGCGGGCAAAGACGTGGCACGGCTTCATTCCGGCGATCTATCCGTCTGGTCCGCCATGGGCGAGCAAATCCGACGGCTCAAGACAGCAAATCTGGCGGTGAGCGTGACCCCCGGCGTACCATCCTTTGCCGCCGCCGCTGCGGCCTTGGGCACTGAACTGACCCTGCCCGGACTGGCGCAATCCGTCGTCCTTACCCGCACCCAAGGGCGTGCGTCTGCGATGCCCGACGGTGAAACGCTGTCAAACTTTGCTGCCACCGGCGCGACGCTGGCGATCCACCTGTCGATCTCGAACCTCGATGCGATTGTCGCGGAACTGTCACCGGCTTACGGTGCTGACTGCCCCGTCGCCGTTGTGTATCGCGCCAGTTGGCCCGACCAGCAGATTGTGCGCACGACGTTGGCAGGATTGGCCAGTGACGTCCCTGCGCATATCCGGCGCACAGCGCTGATCCTTGTCGGACCTGCCTTGGCAGGAGAAGGCTTTGACGAAAGCTGCCTTTATTCGGCAGAGTATGACCGCAGGTATCGGCCCCAAACGGCAGACTCTCCTTGGTCGGAATGGAAAGAAGGCGATGACTAACCCCCCCGGACTTCTTATCTCTGCGCCGTCTTCGGGGACGGGCAAAACCACCGTGATGCTAGGCCTTTTACGGGCCTTCGCTGACGACGGGTTGCAGGTGCAGCCGTTCAAATCCGGGCCGGACTATATCGATCCCGCCTTTCATCGGGCGGCGGCGCGGCGGGCATCCTACAATCTGGATACTTGGGCCATGTCCCCAAGTCTTTTGGACCGGATCAACGTTGAAGCGGCATCCGCCGATCTTGTGATCGCTGAAGGGTCAATGGGGCTTTACGACGGCGTCGCCACCAAGGGCGAAACCGCCTTTGGAACATCTGCCCAGACGGCCAAGCGCATGGGCTGGCCGGTTGTGCTGGTGGTTGACGTTAGCGGTCAGGCACAGTCGGCTGCGGCGGCCGCACTTGGGTTCAAAGCCTATGATCCCGATCTACCCTTTGCCGGCGTCATTCTGAACCGAGTGGCCAGCCCCCGACACGAGCGTCTGGCCCGATTGGGAATGGAGCACGCAGGCATCAAGGTCCTCGGCTGCCTTCCACGCCGCGGTGATCTGGCGCTTCCCGAGCGACATCTCGGCCTGATACAGGCGGTGGAACACCCCGATCTTGAAGCGGCAATTTCGGGCTACGCGGACTTTCTACGCGACAATGTCGATCTTGAAGCAATCAGGGCGGCGGCCTCTGGCACTAAGCGCGTCGCGGCTGGACAGCTTCCTTTGCCACCAGCGCAAAAGATCGCGATGGCGCAGGATGCCGCGTTTAGTTTCACCTATCCGCATCTTCTCGAAGGGTGGCGACGTGCCGGCGCTGAAATCGCGCCGTTTTCACCGCTGAATGATGAAGCCCCTGCCAAGGACGCCGATCTCGTGTGGTTGCCCGGCGGCTATCCTGAACTGCACGCAGGGACATTAGCTGCGGCCAGTAACTTTCTGTCTTCACTGAGGAACCACGCTGAAACCAAACCCGTGCATGGTGAATGCGGTGGTTACATGGCGCTTGGGGAAACCCTGATCGACAAAAAGGGTGAACGCCACCAAATGGCAGGGCTGCTTGGCCTTGTGACCAGCTACGAGAAGCGGAAATTTCACCTCGGGTATCGCCGCGCTGAGTTGCTAGAACCGATGCTTGGATTTGCCGCGGGAAAAGCGCTTCGCGGCCATGAGTTCCACTACTCCTCGATCCTTGAAGAAACCGATGCCCCCTTGGCCAACGTCTTTGACGCCGACGGCAATGCTGTCCCCGAGACAGGTTCAAAACGCGGGCATGTGTCGGGCACTTTCTTCCACCTAATCGCCGAGGCCACATCATGACCGGTTTCGTGAGCTTTGTCGGTTCAGGTCCGGGCGATCCCGAGCTATTGACCGTGAAAGCTGTTAATCGCTTGAAGGCCGCGCAGGCCGTGTTGTTTGACGATCTGTCGTCCGGCCCAATCCTCGATTATGCAGGCCCCGAGGCTGATCTGGTCGGCGTTGGCAAGCGTGCGGGACGCCCCTCGCCCAAGCAGGATCATGTCAGCAAGCTGTTGGTGGAATACGCCCAGTCGGGGGCCAATGTTGTGCGGCTTAAGTCCGGCGACAGCGGGTTGTTCGGACGTCTAGAGGAAGAGCTTGTTGCCCTAAGGCAAGCGGGCATCCCTTACGAAATCATTCCCGGCGTCCCCTCGGCCATCGCCGCCGCTGCGGCTGTGGGCATCCCCCTCACCCGCCGCTTGACCGCACGGCGCGTTCAATTCGTCACGGGGCATGACGTCACGGGCAAATTGCCGACAGATTTGAATATGGCCGCGCTGGCCGATCCCGAAGCCACGACAGTTGTGTTTATGGGCAAGCGCACCTTTCCGCCGCTGGTCAAAGCGCTGCATGCCAACGGCTTGCCACTTTCGACCCCTGCGATCATGGCCGAGGCTGTTTCAACCCCCGAGCAATCTGTCGTACGCTCAACCATCGGTGGGCTTGCAGACCAGTTGGAGGACGCCATTGGCGGCTTTCCGGCGCTGATCCTCTATGGTCCGCTGGCGGAATTTGGCGATGATTGATCTTTGGTTGATCGGCATTGGCACGGGCAACCCGAACCAAGTGACATTCGAAGCCGCGCAAGCCATGCGCGACGCCGACCACATCCTGATCCCGCGCAAAGGGCCGAAGAAGTCCGACCTCGCTGACATTCGCCACCAGATCGTTGCCAAATTTACCGACGGCGAAACGGCAAAAATCACTGAATTTGACCTGCCCGTGCGCGATGCCAGCGGGCTCTACCTTGATGGCGTCAAGGATTGGCACGACGCCATCGCACAGGTTTGGTCCGAGACGATCATCGCCAAGGATGCGGTCGGCCAAAAGGTTGCCCTGTTGGTTTGGGGTGACCCCTCGCTCTACGACAGCACGCTGCGGATTGCTGAACGCCTGTCGCCCAAGCCGACCCTGAAGGTCGTCGCTGGCATCACATCGCTTCAGGCGCTCACGGCGGCCCATGCCATTCCCATCAACCGAATCGGTGCCCCTTTCACCGTCACCACAGGGCGGCAACTGCGCGAAAACGGCTGGCCCGAGGGCACCGACACCGTCGCCGTGATGCTGGACGGCGAATGCTCATTCACGCAACTTGACCTTGACCGCTATGAGATATGGTGGGGCGCCTTCGTTGGAATGCCCGAGCAATTGTTGGTTAGCGGCAAACTCGTCGATGTTTCCGACAGAATCCTGGCCACCCGCACCAAAGCGCGTGAAAATCATGGCTGGATCATGGACATCTATGTCCTGCGCAAACTTGTCGCTTGATGCAGTTTTTCATTGCGCCACATAGGAATTCGAGATTATCTGAAGCTGCTTGGTCCGGCATTCT
This sequence comes from Paracoccaceae bacterium, assembly GCA_042092935.1. GTDB lineage: Bacteria > Pseudomonadota > Alphaproteobacteria > Rhodobacterales > Rhodobacteraceae > JASMHC01. Next base: position 7,096 of record JBELFK010000025.1, read on the forward strand.
GCCGGCAAAAAGGGAATTCGGTAAGATAGGATCAAATCCGAAGCCGCCCCCGCGACTGTAAGCGGCGAGGTACTGGTCATTTAGCCACTCGGGAAACTGGGGAAGGCGATCAGCCCCGCAGAGCCGCAAGCCAGGAGACCTGCCAGGCAACGAACTGAACCCGCCGTCGGGAAGGACGGCAAGGAGGATTACATGACGACCCAAGTCCAAGCTCTCTCAGCATCACACAGCAAATTTGTTCCAGCGCTCTTCGCTGGGCTATTGGGGCTGTTTGTCATTGCTGTCGCCGGTCAATTGCAGGCAAGCACGCTGCATGATGCGGCCCACGATGTACGTCACGCGACCGGCTTCCCCTGCCACTAAGCTGACGCCAAAATGTTTAAAAAAATACTGACCAGCGCGTTGATCGCTGGCGCTGCTGCGGGCCTGATTGCCGGTCTGTTGCAGTTTTTTTTCGTGCAGCCGATCCTTTTGCACGCAGAAATGTTTGAAACCGGCCAGCTGATCCACAATGGCAGCAGCGCCGCGCAATTCGACATGCCGCCTTACGAAATGCAGCGCAACCTACTGTCGCTCGCCTTTGCAATGCTGACCTTTGCCGGATTTGCATTGGTGCTTGTCGCATTGATGAACGTCGCTGAAAGCCGAGGCGCGACGATTAACGGGCGCACCGGGTTGCTTTGGGGCATTGCGGGCTTTGTGGTTTTCCACCTCGCGCCCGGCTTCTCGCTTCCGCCCGAGGTTCCGGGATCGTCAGCAGCCGACATTGGCGATCGTCAAGTCTGGTGGTATGGCACTGTCCTTGCGACGGCGCTCGCGATCTGGCTGATCGCATTTGTGCAAAACAAGCTGGCGTGGATTGCCTCGATCGCGCTGTTTCTGGCTCCGCATGTGATCGGCGCACCTCAGCCCGAGTTCTTTGCAGGAACGGCACCCACAGAAATGGGAGGCTATTTTGCGTCGCGTTCGCTTGGGGTCAGCATGGCCGCTTGGAGCGTCCTTGGCGTGCTGGCTGGCTATTTGTGGTCAAGCTCGGACGAGGCCTAAAAACTCGACCGAGCGATCACAACAAAAGAGACAATCCCCTAAACTGGATCCCAAGCAGGTATGCGGGCGCGGAGGCAGAACCTCAGGCGCCCGCAGGCACGGGCGTCCTCGATCCAGCCTTTGTCGGCGGCAAGATAAGTCCGACAGGTCGCCGCAATATCTGAGGCATCCGAGACCGTATCGACACCCGAAAACACATAGGACGCGCGCGATGGTGCTTGCAGCCCAATCGAAGCAGGTTCCTCGCATCCGCCCAAACATGCGACGCTTTCAATCATAACCTGATCGCCCAAGCCTGCGCTATCCAGCGCGTTGGCAGCCGCGTCGCGGTCGCGGGCGTAATCCGCTGTAGAACACGTGGCGCATAGCAAGAGTTTCAAGTCAGTTTTCCCAGTTTCATCGGCGTTCGAATGCGGGCAGTTAACGGTTATCACCCTTAACACACAAGCCATTGAAAAATCTTTCCACGCTTGCATTGCATCCCCTTGCATAACCCCAACCCCAAAGGCTAAAGAGGCCCCTACGGAGCGGTGGCCGAGTGGTCGAAGGCGCACGCCTGGAAAGTGTGTAGGCGGGGAACCGTCTCCAGGGTTCGAATCCCTGTCGCTCCGCCATTATCCCCAATTGGTGCGTACAGCCGGTTTTATCGTCCTAACGGAACGGTGAGGTTGATCCGTTTTGCGGCTGTGACGGGCAAACAGCGCATCCGTTTCCGTCTCTGACATTGTTGCCACTTTTTTCACATTTGACCTGTCCTGCGATTAAAAAATTGGCTGACCTGCGCATTTCACGCTGCATTGCAGCGCGGATATTGTCATTGTCGCAGATTTCAAATGTATCGAAGCAATGCATCAGAATAATAAGCTCTCCCTCATCGTATTCGACAAATCGCCCGCACGTGCACAGGCGATTTCGGATGCTGCGACCAAGGATCAATGGGCCACGGTCTTGCACGTTGACGATGTCTCAGAGCTGTTACACATCGTCGAAACAACCGAACCCGATGTGGTCGTGATTGGCCTTGAAACCCCACGGGCCGACAGGATCAAGGCGCTCGCGGCAGTGTCCGGTGCAAAACAGCGTCCGGTCGCGATGTTTGTTGATCGAAGTGAGTCAGAGCTTATCCACACCGCCGTAAATGCAGGGGTCAGCGCCTATGTTGTCGGTGGTCTGGTGCCGGACCGACTGCGGCCTGTGCTTGAAGCCTCGATGGCGCGCTTTCGTCTGTCGGCCAAAATGACGGCCGAGCTAGAGACCGCCAAAGCTGATCTTGCCCATCGAAAGACGATCGATCGCGCCAAAGGGTTGTTGATCCAGGCAAAAGGCCTGTCCGAGGAAGAAGCCTATCAGTTGTTGCGCCGCACGGCGATGGATCAGGGCAAACGCGTAAGCGACGTCGCGCAAGGGCTGATTTCTGCGTCAAAGCTGCTCGGATAGCTTTCGAGTTGGCGATATGAAGTTTGGTCGCCTCGCCCGCGCCCCTAATGGATCAACGCTGCCTCCATCCACAAAGATCTTGGACCGTGCCGACACACACGATGCGATCTCTTTCGTCCGATGTTCGGTCGATTTTGCCATGAGCTGTCTGACGGGCGATTCTGCGGCCAAATCGTTTTACGGACGGTGACCATTTCCGCCTCGGCAGGGATTACTGCCCATTATTTAGGCAAACAGACGCCGCAGCGCAGAAAATTGGCGGCGAAACCCTCGCCGCAGCGCAGAAAATGGCGTTAACCTCATGGCAACACGTGCTGGCAACGACGTTGGCACGCCTTTCCCCAGCGATCGGGGAAGTACCGAGCAAAGCCGCTCAGACCGTGCGCCAATCCTCCCAAGGGTGCACTGTTTGGGCGGCTTTTTGTTTTCCAGTCAGGGGTTTGGCACCCCACACGAAAGGCACAAATATGAGAAAGACCATTTCCGCGTTAGCATTGTCGACCACGGCTCTGATCTCGCTTCCGGCATATGCTGAAATTCTGGAGCTTGAGAAAGACGTCCTGACATTCGGATTTATCAAGCTAACCGACATGGCCCCCCTGGCGGTCGCCTATGAACAAGGGTTCTTTGACGATGAAGGCTTGTTTGTCACGCTCGAAGCACAGGCGAACTGGAAGGTCTTGCTGGACGGCGTCATCGACGGGCAATTGGACGGGGCGCATATGCTGGCCGGTCAACCGCTTGCCGCAACGATTGGCTTTGGCACCGAGGCCCATATCATCACGCCTTTTTCGATGGACCTGAACGGCAACGGGATCACCGTCTCAAACCAGATTTGGGAGGAAATGAAACCCAATATCCCGTTGATGGACGATGGCCGCCCGCAACATCCGATTTCAGCCGCGGCGCTGAAGCCTGTGGTCGAGAAATATTCCGAAGAGGGCAAGCCATTCAACATGGGCATGGTCTTTCCGGTTTCGACCCACAACTATGAAATACGTTACTGGCTGGCCGCCGGAGGCTTGAACCCCGGATACTACAGCGAACAAAACATTACCGGCCAAATTAATGCCGACGTATTGCTGTCCGTCACACCACCGCCACAGATGCCTGCGACCCTCGAGGCAGGGACGATCTACGGCTATTCGGTCGGCGAACCCTGGAACCAGCAAGCTGTCGCCAAAGGCATCGGCGTTCCGGTCGTCACGGACTATGAGCTTTGGAAAAACAACCCCGAAAAGGTCTTTGGCATCACGGCTGAATTTGCCGAAGAGAACCCGAACACCACGCTTGCGGTGGTCAAGGCGTTGATCCGCGCGGCACAATGGTTGGACGAGAACGACAATGCGAACCGTCGCGAAGCGGTCGAAATTCTCAGCCGCCCGGAATATGTTGGCGCGGATTATGAGGTTATCGCAGCCTCGATGACCGGCACTTTCGAGTACGAAAAGGGCGACATACGCGACGTGCCCGATTTCAACGTCTTCTTTCGATACAACGCGACCTACCCGTTTTACTCGGATGCGATTTGGTACCTGACCCAGATGCGCCGTTGGGGACAGATCAGCGAAACCAAACCTGACAGCTGGTACGACGAGGTCGCCAAATCGGTCTACAAACCCGAGATCTACCTGGAAGCTGCGAAACTGCTGCTTGAGGACGGTTTGGTTGATGAAGCGGACTTTCCTTGGGACAGCGACGGCTACAAGGCCCCGACCCCGTCCGAGGATATTATTGATGGCATCCCTTACGACGGGCGCGCACCAAACGCCTATCTCGAAAGCCTGCCAATTGGTCTGAAGGCCGGCCAAACCGTTGTCGGCACCGAGATCGAAGGCTGACGCCAGCTAATGGTCTGGCGTCCCGCGCCGGACCACCCTGCCCCTGAACGACTGCCCGCGCGACCTAAGGTGAGCGCGAAGAAACGAAGGAAGAATAATGGCCGCAATTGACAATCAAACAATCCCGGACCAAGAGCGCGAGGCGCGAAAAGCGCGATTGTTCACACGGATCAACAAGGCCGATACATGGTTTCAGGTCGTTGGACTGGCGTGGATCACGCCGATCTTAAAGGCGGCTGCGGGCGACGCTCCCAAGGCGCAGGTCTCGGAAATCTGGCGATTGCTCGGCGTGCCGCTCTTGGCTATTGCCAGCTTTCTTTTGCTTTGGGGCACGCTGGCGCCAACTGTGCAAACCTCGCTAGGGGCTGTTCCCGGACCGGCAGCGGTTTGGGAAGAAGCGGTAAACCTGCATCAGGACGCCCAAGCAAAGGCGATCAAAGAGGCCGCGTTTTATGAGCGTGTCGAGGCGCGAAACCAGCGCTTCATCGACGCGGGTCAGCCTGAACGCGCCAAGGACATCGCCTATACAGGAGCGCCCAGTTACTACGCCCAGATATGGACATCGATCAAAACCGTGTTCTTTGGCTTTCTGGTCGCTTCGGCCATCGCGATTCCGGTTGGTATCTTTGCGGGCCTAAGCCCGATCGCCAATTCGGCGGTCAATCCCATCGTACAGATATTCAAACCGGTCTCTCCCCTGGCATGGCTGCCCATCGTCACGATGGTGGTGTCAGCGGTTTACACGGTCGAGGACGGGATGTTCTCGAAGAGCTTCCTTAACTCGGCCGTCACGGTAACGCTCTGTTCACTTTGGCCGACGCTGATAAACACGTCGCTGGGTGTCGCATCGATTGACAAGGATTTGGTGAGCGTTTCGAAGGTTCTGAAAATGAACACATGGACGAAAATCACCAAACTGGTGCTGCCCTCGGCCCTACCCCTGATCTTTACCGGACTACGCCTTTCGCTGGGTGTTGGCTGGATGGTGCTGATTGCCGCTGAAATGCTTGCGCAAAACCCGGGACTTGGGAAATTTGTTTGGGATGAATTCCAGAATGGATCGTCAAGTTCGCTTGCCAAGATCATGGTTGCGGTCTTTACCATCGGCATTATCGGCTTCTTGCTCGATCGCCTGATGTACGCGATCCAGTCGCTCTTTACCTTTAGCGCGAACCGGTGATCGGTATGAGCATCCTGAAATTTGAAAATGTCTCAAAAGGCTTTGGCGAGGGCACCGCCCACACCGAGGTTCTCAATAACATCGATCTCGAGGTGAAAGAAGGCGAGTTTCTTGTGCTTCTTGGCTTCTCGGGGTCGGGCAAAACAACGCTGATAAACCTGATGGCGGGTCTTGAAATGCCGACCAAGGGTCAGGTCACCTTCAAGGGCAAACCCATCGCCGGTCCTGGCCCCGAGCGTGGTGTGATCTTTCAAAGCTATTCATTGATGCCTTGGCTGACCGTCAATGGAAATGTTCGATTGGCGTTGGACTCGGTGTTTCCGAACATGCCAAAATCGGAAAAGGTCCAAAAAGTCGATCACTATGTCAATATGGTCGGCCTTAGCCACGCCGCAACGCGACGTCCGGCTGAATTGTCGGGCGGAATGCGCCAACGGGTGAACGTGGCCCGCGCATTGGCAATGACACCAGAAGTTTTGTTGCTGGATGAACCGCTTTCGGCATTGGATGCGCTGACCCGTGCAAACCTTGCGGATGAGATCGAACAGATATGGATCACCGACAAAAAGACTTGTGTTCTTATCACCAATGACGTTGACGAGGCGATCATCCTCGCCGACCGGATCATCGCGCTGAACCCTGACGGTACTTTGGGTGAGGAATTTTCTGTGTCGATCCCGCGCCCCCGTGATCGGATCGAAATGAACACCCATGACGGTTTCAAAAAACTGAGGGCAGACGTCACGAAATACCTAATGGATGTCGGCATAGACGCGAAGACCGAGGTCTCGCGGCAGTTGCCCAGCGTAACCGCGATCCACAATTTGCCCAAAGCGCAAGCGGACGTCAAAGCCAAACAAAGCCAGCGGAAGGACAAGTACCTCGAGTTTTCGAAACTCCACAAGATTTATCCAACTCCCAAAGGCCCTCTGACGGTCGTCGAAGACTTTGATCTCAAGCTGGACAAGGGCGAGTTCATTTCCCTGATCGGTCATTCGGGCTGTGGAAAATCCACGGTTTTGACAATGGCCGCCGGTCTGAATGAGATTTCAAAGGGTGTAATAAACTTGGACGGGCGCGGTGTCGTCGGGGCCGACCCCGAACGGGCTGTGGTTTTTCAATCGCCCAATTTGTTTCCATGGCTCACCGCAAAGGAAAACGTCGCGATTGGCGTGAACAAGGTTTATCCCCGCGCTTCGGTCGCCGAGCGTCAGGACGTGGTCGAATATTACCTCGAACGTGTTGGTCTTGGTGACGCGATGGATCGCCCCGCAAGTTCAATGTCCAACGGTATGAAACAGCGTGTGGGAATTGCCCGCGCCTTTGCGCTCAGCCCGAAACTGCTTTTGTTGGATGAACCTTTCGGAATGCTCGACAGTTTGACTCGATGGGAGCTTCAGGAAGTGTTGATGGAGGTCTGGGACCGCACGAAAGTCACCGCGATCTGCGTGACCCATGATGTTGACGAGGCGATCCTGCTGGCCGACCGCGTCGTGATGATGACCAATGGGCCTCAGGCGACCATCGGCAAAATCGTAAACGTCGATCTGCCACGGCCGCGCAGCCGCAAAGCGCTGCTGGAACATCCAGATTACTACAAATTCCGGCAAGAAGTTCTCGATTTCCTTGAGGAATACGAACACGGCGCAACGCCAAAGCCCAAAGCCACGCAACCGAAACCTATTGCTGCGGAATGACCCAGATGAAGAAAAAACTCGTCGTAATTGGCGCAGGCATGGCCTCGGGACGGGTGCTTGAGCACCTGTTTGAAGCTGAGCCAAACGCCTATGATGTCACCCTTTTCAACGCGGAACCGCGCGGAAACTATAACCGTATCATGCTCAGCCCAGTGTTGAGTGGCGAAAAGTCTTACGAGGAAATCGTCACCCATGACGATGACTGGTATAACGCAAACAACGTTACCTGCCGCTTCGGCGAACATGTCACCAAAATTGACCGCGAACGTAAAACCGTGGTGGGTCAAAACGGCGACGTGCCTTATGACAAGCTGCTCATCGCCACAGGGTCGGCGCCTTTTATCATCCCCGTCGCGGGCAAAGACCTGCCCGGCGTTATCACTTACCGCGACCTTGAAGACACCAATGCGATGATCGATGCGGCCGCAACAGCCGGCCGCAGGGCGGTTGTAATCGGTGGCGGCCTTTTGGGTCTTGAGGCCGCCGCAGGACTGGCATCGCGCGGGATGAAGGTCACGGTTCTTCACCTGATGGGGCATTTGCTTGATCGTCAGTTGGACGAAGCCGCAGGCTATTTGCTTCGACGCGCGCTTGAGGATAAAGGCATCACCATCAAATGCCGTGCGTCCACCTCGGCCATTCTGGGCGAGGACAAAGTCGAAGCGGTGTTGCTTGAAGACAAAGAGGTGATACCAGCCGATCTGGTTGTCATGGCCGTTGGGATCAGACCCGAGACACGGCTTGCGACCGATGCCGCGCTGGAAGTCGAACGGGGGATCACTGTCAACGACGCGATGGTTACCTCAGATCCTAACATTCTGTCTGTCGGCGAGTGTATCGAGCATAACGGACAATTGTTCGGGCTGGTGGCACCACTTTATGACCAAGCCAAAATTGTCGCCAAAACGTTGCTCGGGGACGAGGCCGCCTTTGCCCCTAAAAAGGTATCAACGAAGCTCAAAGTGACGGGGTGCGATCTGTTCAGTGCCGGTGACTTTGCCGAAGGAGATAACCGTGAAGACATTGTCTTTCGCGACCCCGCACGGGGCGTGTATCGACGCCTTGTGATTGAAGACAACCGGCTTGTCGGTGCGGTGTTCTATGGCGACACAAACGACAGCAACTGGTTCTTCAGTCTCATCAAAGATGGTGACGACATCAGCGACATGCGTGACACGCTGATTTTTGGCCCGGCGTTTCAGGGGGGCACCCCCCTGGACCCTATGGCGGCCGTTGCAGCCTTACCAGATGATGCAGAAATCTGTGGTTGTAACGGCATTTCCAAATCCACCATCGTTTCCGCCATTCAAAACGGAGCAACCGATTTGGCGGCGATCAAATCTGTCACCAAGGCCAGCGCATCCTGCGGGTCTTGTACGGGTTTGGTTGAACAAGTCCTCGGGGCAACATTGGGAGACGATTTCGTCATTCCGGCGGACAAGGGGATTTGCGGCTGCACAGATCTGAGTCACGAAGACGTGCGCCGCTTGATTAAGTCGCAGGAATTGAAAAGCATGCCCGCGGTCTGGCAGGCGCTCAACTGGACGACGCCCGACGGGTGTCACGTCTGCCGCCCAGCGCTAAATTTCTACCTGCTGGCGGACTGGCCGCTTGAGTATTCAGACGATCCACAAAGCCGGTTCATCAACGAGCGCAAGCATGCCAATATCCAAAAAGATGGCACGTTTTCGGTCGTGCCGCGCATGTGGGGTGGGATAACCACGCCGGATGAATTGCGCGCGATTGCGGACGCGGCAGATAAATTCAATGTGCCAACCGTAAAGGTCACCGGTGGGCAGCGTATCGATCTTCTTGGCGTACGCAGCGAGGATCTGCCCGAGATGTGGGCTGACTTAAACAACGCGGGCTTGGTCTCGGGGCATGCCTATTCAAAAGGCCTTCGGACCGTCAAAACATGCGTTGGCACCGATCACTGCCGGTTTGGCACCCAAGACAGCACAGGCCTTGGCATCAAGCTGGAAAAAGCGCTCTGGGGGTCTTGGACACCGCATAAGGTGAAACTCGGCGTTTCGGGCTGCCCGCGTAATTGCGCCGAGGCGACCTGTAAGGACCTCGGCGTTATCTGTGTCGACAGCGGCTATCAGCTTAGCATCGGCGGGGCGGCGGGCATGGAGGTCAAAGAGACCGAAGCCCTGACCCAAGTCCCGACCGAGGGTGAAGCCATCGACCTGTCCATCGCCTTCGTCCAGCTTTACCGCGAACACGCCAAATATCTGGACCGGCCCTATAAGTGGCTCGCTAAAGTGGGGACCGATTGGGTGAAAGAGCAAATCGTTGACGATCTTGAGAACCGCGCCGCCCTCATCGAGCGGTTTGAGATCAGCCAGTCAATCTACAGAACCGACCCATGGGCCGAGCACGTAAAATCCCAAGCCGAAACCTACCGGCCAATTGAAACCCTGACCCTGGAGGCAGCCGAATGAGCGATTGGATTGATGTCGGCCCCTTGAGCGCCATCAAAAAACGCGGCGCGCGACTTGTAAAAACGCCACTTGGCTGCGTGGCGCTGTTTCGCACCGGCGAAGACGCGATCTTTGCACTCGATAACGCCTGTCCGCACAAAGCCGGCCCGCTGGCCGACGGGATCGTTCATGGCAACACCGTCACCTGCCCTCTGCACAATTGGGTGATTTCCCTTGAAACAGGCGAGGCCCAAGGCGCAGACGAGGGTCGTGTCGCGACCTATCCGGCGCGGGTCGAGGCTGGCCGCATCTTGTTGGAAAGCCGATTTCTTGCCCAACGGTCCGCTGCATGAAAGAGGTGTGCACGACCTGCCCCTATTGTGGTGTCGGCTGTGGGATCATCGCTTCGACTGACGGGTCGGTTCGCGGCGACCCAGATCATCCTGCAAACTATGGTCGTCTATGTTCCAAAGGCTCAAGCCTTGGCGAGACGCTTCGCCATGAGGGCCGCTTGCTTAGCCCACGCATCGGTGGCAACGACAGCACTTGGAACGCGGCGCTCGATCTCGTGGCGGGCAAGTTTTCGGATGCTGTTCACAAGCATGGCCCCGACAGCGTTGCGTTTTATGTCTCGGGGCAATTGCTGAGCGAAGACTATTATGTCGCCAACAAGCTGATGAAGGGCTTTATCGGAAGCGCGAATATCGACACCAATTCGCGGCTATGCATGGCAAGCTCGGTCGCGGGCCACAAACGCGCATTTGGGACAGATACGGTTCCGGGGCAGTATGAAGACCTTGAGCAAGCCGACCTTGTGGTGCTTGTGGGATCAAATCTGGCCTGGTGCCATCCGGTGCTTTACCAGCGGCTGGTTGCGGCCAAGGAAAAACGCCCCGATCTGACCGTTGTCACGGTTGACCCCAGACGTACAGCCACGGCTGAAATCGCCGATCTGGTGTTGCAGATCAACGCGGATGGCGATGCGGCGCTTTTTAACCTTTTGCTTTGTGAAATTTCCAAGCGCGGCTTGGTGGATCGCGACTATACCAGCGCCTTTGTTGACGGCTTGGAAGATGCGCTCGCCGAGGCCGGTAAAAGCGATGTCGCGGAAACTGGTCTGAATGAACAAGATTTGGCCTGCTTCCTTGATCTCTGGTGCCGTTCGAAAAAGGTCGTGACGGTCTATTCGCAAGGGGTCAATCAGTCGGCCTTTGGCACCGATAAGGTCAACGCCATCCTGAATTGTCATCTTGCAACCGGTCGGATCGGCCGAGCGGGCATGGGACCGTTCTCGGTCACCGGTCAGCCAAACGCCATGGGCGGGCGCGAAGTCGGCGGCCTCGCCAATATGCTGGCCTGCCACCTTGACATTGAAAACCCGATCCACCGCGAGGCCGTGCAGAGCTTTTGGAACGCGCCGACCATTCCGGCAAAGCAAGGTCTGCGCGCAGTCGATCTGTTCGAGGCTTGTCATGCCGGAAAAATCAAGGCGCTCTGGATTATGTCCACCAATCCGGCCGTCTCGATGCCAAACGCAGACAAAGTGCGCGCGGCAATCCGATCGGTGCCGTTCACGGTGGTGTCCGACATTATGCAAGACACCGACACAACGCGGTTGGCGGACGTCCTATTGCCTGCGACCGGCTGGGGCGAGAAATCGGGAACCGTCACAAACTCAGAGCGCTGTATCTCTCGGCAACGGCCATTTCTGACGCCGCCTGCGAAGGCACGGGCAGATTGGGATATTCTGTCGGATGTGGCACGGCGCATGGGCTGGCAGGATGCCTTTGCCTATGACACCGAGGCCGAAATCTTCCGCGAGTATGCACGGATGAGCGGCTTGTCGCGTGAATTGGGCAAGGATTTTGACATCTCCGGCCTAAGCGACACAAGCGACGCCGCATATGACGACTTGGCCCCAATCGTTTGGCCCGTCGCAACTGCGGGTGATGGATCAAAACGTTTCTTTGGCGATGGCGGGTTTTACACCCCGAATGGCAAGGCAAAAATGCTGCCCATTGTGTCGCCGAAAACCGAACGGACGGGCCTGCGTCTCAACACCGGTCGCATTCGCGATCAATGGCATACGATGACCCGCACCGGACGCGTGCCGCGCCTCGGATCGCATTTGGCCGAGCCTTACCTTGAAATTCACCCGATAGACGCAGTGTCCCACGGTCTGAGCGACGCCGATCTTTGCGAGGTTTCGACCCCTATGGGCAAAGCAATTTTGCGGGTGATGGTGGCCGATACTGTGCCAATCGGCAACCCGTTTGCGCCGATGCATTGGACCGACGTTACCTCAAACCAGGGCCGCGTGAATGCGCTGGTTGCACCGGTCACCGATCCGGTTTCAAGCCAACCCGCGCTGAAGGGATCACCGGTTTCGCTGCAACGCTTTGACGCCGCTTGGTACGGTTTCTTGGCAAGTGAAAGCCCATTGAAACCCAAGTCCGACTACGCAGCAGTCGCACGCGTTTCAACCGGTTGGAGCGCAGAGGTGGCGGGCACGAGAACGCCAGAAAACTGGGAGGAAACCGCCCGCGACCTATTGGGCCTGAGGGACGGGAAAGCCGTTATCTACGCCGATCCAGCCGGGGGCCATGCCCGCATTGGATTCTGGCAACGTGAGCGCTTGATCGCCGCGATGTTCGCAGCCCCCGAACCGGTTTATGCGTCGCGCAGCTTTATCGTCGAACAAATCGGCACAAACGCGTCGCCGTTGGACGTCCTTGCCGGTCGTCCGGCGCAGGGTGTCCAAGACAAAGGAGCGATTGTTTGCGGGTGTTTCAATGTGGGGGTCGGCCAAATTCGCAGAGCCATCAGCGAGGGCGCTGCAACCACACACGACCTAGGTGCCTGTTTGGGGGCCGGAACCAACTGTGGATCCTGCTTGCCGGAACTCAAGGGGTTGCTGAATGACCTGGCGTCGCAACCGCTCGCAGCTGAGTGAACGCGCCGGATGCGCGGCGATCAGTCTTGTGACGCAAGGCTCAACCACGCTGAAGCCTCGTTCGAAGAACGCTGACAGGCATCGACGAACCTCATCCCGTCCAACCCGTGCTGCAATCCAATCTGCATCGGGTTGGGCCTTCCCCTGATTGCATCTGCGGCCTCGCGGTAGAGTGTCGCGAACGCCTCGAGATAGCCCTCTGGGTGACCCGCAGGAATGCGGGTTACAGCGGCGGCCTCGGGATATGCGGTCGCCCCGCCCCGCGTAACGATCTGTGGGCACCCGCCAAGCGTTGTGACCACCAATTCGTTGGGGGATTCCTGTCGCCACCGCAACGAGGCATTGGTTCCATAAACTTCGAGACTCAGGTTGTTTTCGTTGCCGATCGCAACCTGGCTGGCCCAGATATGGCCCCGCGCCCCGCCGGTGAATTTCAGCGAGACCCGCGCATCGTCGTCAACCAACCTGTCAGGGTGATGCGACCGTAGGTCAGCGCTAATCGCGGAGACCTCTAGATCGGTGACAAAGCGCAGAAGGTTATAGGCGTGGGTTCCAATATCGCCAATCGCGCCAGCCCCCGATTGGGCGGCATCGGTGCGCCATGCGGCTTGCTTATTGTCGGGGGTTTGCGGTTCGCTGAGCCAATCCTGAAGGTAGTTTGCCTGAACAATCCGAATGTCTCCCAACAGGCCGTCAGTAACCATCTGCTTGGCCTGCCGGATCATTGGATAGCCTGTGTAATTGTGTGTCAGAAAGAACGACGCTTCGGAACGCCGTGCCTCCCGAACCAAGGCTTCGGCCTGCGCCAGAGTTGCTGTCATCGGCTTGTCGCAGATAACGTGGATGTTTT
>JBELFK010000025.1:20623-25245 GCA_042092935.1 Paracoccaceae bacterium
TCGGCCTGCGCCAGAGTTGCTGTCATCGGCTTGTCGCAGATAACGTGGATGTTTTGCGCCAAAAAAGCCTCGGCAATCGGGCCATGGAGATGGTTTGGCGTCACAATCGCCACAGCATCGATCCCGTCGCTGCGCGCAGCCTCGGCCTTCGCCATCTGCTGGTAGTCATCGTATGAGCGCTCAGTGTCGACACCGATGTGTTGGGCGGATGCATGGACGCGTTTCGGATCGGATGAAAAGCACCCCGCTGTCAGCACCCAGTGACCATCAAGACGCGCGGCCATTCTGTGAACACCGCCGATAAACGCGCCCTGCCCGCCTCCGACCATCCCAAGTTTCAGCATCTTCATTCAGAAACCCATCATTTTTCGAAGCGCTGCCCGGTCGCTTTTGCCGCCAGCGAAATCGTCAAAGGCTTTGTCAGTCGTGCGGATGATATGGCTTGCGATAAAGGGGGCACCTTCTGCGGCCCCTTGTTCGGGGTGTTTCAAACAGCATTCCCATTCCAAAACCGCCCAACTGTTATAACCATACTGCGTCAGCTTCGAGAATATGCCCTTGAAGTCAACCTGACCATCGCCAAGCGAGCGGAACCGGCCCGCGCGGTTTGTCCAACCGGCGTAACCCGAGTAAACACCCTGCCGACCCGATGGATTAAACTCGGCGTCTTTGACATGAAACGCGCCAATGCGGTCGTGATAGATGTCGATGAACGCCAGGTAGTCCAGTTGTTGCAGCAGGAAATGCGAGGGATCATAGGTGATCTTGCAACGTGGATGGCCGTCCAGCGCTTCGAGGAACAACTCAAAAGTCGCGCCATCAAACACGTCCTCGCCCGGGTGAATTTCAAAGCATAAATCCACGCCCGCCGCATCATAGGCATCCAAGATCGGCTTCCAGCGCCGCGCCAATTCTGCAAACGCTTCGTCGATTAAACCGTCTTGGCGTTGCGGCCATGGATAGAGATAGGGAAACGCCAGTGATCCGGTAAACCCCACCGCGGTTTTCAGCCCAAGGTTCCGAGAAGCCTGCGCACCCATCAGGACCTGATCGACCGCCCATTTCTGCCGCTCGGCTGGGTTGCCCTTTAGGGCCTCGGGGGCGAAGGCATCAAAGGCGTCATCATAGGCCGGATGCACTGCGACCAACTGGCTTTGCAAATGCACGGACAGTTCGGTGATCGCGACACCAAACTGCGCGCAAGTCGCTGCAATCTCGTCGCAATACTCCTTGCTTTGTGCCGCCTGCTCGAGATCAAAAACGCGCTTGTCCCAGGTCGGGATCTGCACGCCTTTATAGCCCAACCCAGCGGCCCATTCGACAATGCCCGACAAAGTGTTGAACGGGGCCTCGTCGCCAAGAAACTGCGCCAGGAAAATGGCCGGGCCTTTGATCGCGTTGCTCATGATGTTCTCCGTCCAGTTTCCTTAGACCAACAAGGCCTGAGCCGTATCCGGACCAATCGCCTCGGGCCTCGCACAGCTTGTCGTCATTGTCATAACCTCTCCGGTTTCACCAGCGGTCAGAATTGCCGTCATGACTTCGACCACATGGGTCGCAAAATCCGCATTGCAGCGATGAGGTCTGTTTTCGGAAATTGCCAGCGCCATATCGGCAAGACCCGCCCCGCGATAATTCGCTTGCGTGCCTTCGAAATTTGCCACGCCAAAGGGATGGTCCCATGTTTGTTGAACCGCGTCGCCGTCGCGTGCTGTCACAGTCAGGTCGCCACCAAAGAAATTCGGGTCGGGGACATTCATCGTGCCCTCGGTTCCGTAAAGCTCCATGATCGGATGATCGTTTGCCCAGACATCCCAGCTTGCCAGCAATGTTATGATGGCACCGCTTTCAAACTTGAGAAGTGAGTGAATTGTTGTTGGTGTCTCGACTGGAATAACCTCGCCGAGGCGCGGCCCATTGGCGATGGTTCTTGTGTCGCTTGCAGCGCCCGTGAAACTTGAAACCTTGGCAACGGGACCAAGCAGTTGCACCAGATTACAGAGGTAATATGGCGCCAGATCGAGGATCGGTCCGCCACCCTTTACAAAGAAGAAATCCGGGTTGGGATGCCAGTCCTCCATGCCATGCGACATGACAATCGCGGTGCCTGACGTAACCGTGCCAACAGAGCCGTCGTCCACGAGCTTTCGGGCCAATTGGTGACTTCCCCCCATAAAGGTGTCCGGGGCCGAGCCGATGCGCAGGCCTTTTGCCTTGGCAATTTCGCCAAGATCCTGAGCCTCTTGCAGGCTCAGAACGAATGGTTTTTCAGAATAGACGTGTTTTCCGGCCATCAAAATGGCCTTTGAAACCTCAACATGCGCGGCCGGAATCGTCAGGTTGACGACAATGTCGATATCATCCGCTGCAAGCAACGCGTCGACGGTGTGGGCACGCACGCCAAACTCTTTCGCCCGCGCGTTTGCGTTGTCCATGTTGATGTCAGCAACGCCAAGGATCTTGTAGCCGCGAAACAGTTTCGCGAGGTCAAGATAGGCCGCCGAGATGTTTCCGCATCCGATGATGCCAACGCCGAGGGTCTTAGTCATTCGTCTGCTCCCAAAGTGCATTAAAGGCTTGCACTGAATTGGCGGCATAGCCAACCGGATCTTTCGGTTTATCGTGCTCTAGCGCGTAGATCAAACTAGACGACAGCGCGCGACAGGCCGAAAGATAGGACGCCCAATCCAAGACCCCTGCCCCGAGATCGGACCAACCATCCTGATCCGTATTCGCGCCTTCTTGCGCGATGTCCTTTACGTGCACCGCGGAAATCCGAGCGCCATATTTCGCGATATAATCCAGCGGATCGCACCCACCGCGCACGATCCAGGCGATGTCCGCCTCCCATGCGATGTCGGGGGCGTGTTCAAGCAACAGGTCCATCGGCACATTTCCGTCGGAAAGCGCGACAAACTCAAAGTCGTGATTGTGCCAGCCAAAGGTCACGCCGCGAGCCGCATATTGGGCCGCGATTGCGTTCAGGCGTTTCGCCAGATCGATATAGCCTTCGGACGTGGTCGGACGCTCTTTCTCGTCCAGATAAGGCGCAAAAACCCGTTTCATGCCAAGCGTGTCGACAAGCTGCATCGTTGCCTCAAAATCGGTTTCGATGTCTGCAAGACCCATGTGCCCGGACGGCATGGAAATCCCGTTTGCATCCATCGCCGCGCGATAGGCCTGCGCATCGCCGTAAACGCCGCCGTATCCTTCGACGTTTTTGATCCCCATTGAGGAAAGCTGGCCAAGCAAAGCGATTTGTTCCGCACAATCGCGCATCGAATAAAGTTGAAGTGAAAGAGTCATGTGCTGATCCAGTTAGAGACGAATTTCAGTGGTTTTATCGAAGATGTGCATCCGCGCAGCGTCAAAACCGATATGGAGCTTGTCGCCGGATTTCAGACCGGACTGGCCCTCGGCGCGCACTCTGACGGTTTGCCCGGCGAAATCGACCCAAACAAGCGTGTCTGATCCCATCGGCTCAACAATGTCGATTTCCGACGTGCCCTTAAAGGTCGTCGAAACCGCAGGATCACTCACGATATGCTCGGGGCGAATCCCGAGCCAGACCGGGCCGTCATTATGCGTTTGCCCGGCAAAGTCATAGTCGCTGACATCGACGCTAAAGCCTTTGCCCTTAAACGTTGTGCCTTGCAATTCGCCTTCAAACAGGTTCATCGCAGGCGAGCCGATGAAATCGGCCACATATTTGTTGCAGGGTTTGGCGTAGATCGTTTCTGGCGTGTCCAATTGCTGGATCAAACCATCTTTCATGATCGATATACGATCCGCAAGAGTCATGGCCTCAACCTGATCGTGCGTCACATAGATCATGGTGTTTTTCAGCTTCTTGTGCAGCCGTTTTAGCTCCACCCGTAGATCGGTGCGCAGTTTGGCGTCAAGGTTCGAGAGGGGTTCGTCAAACAGGAACACATCCACATCCCGCACAAGTGCGCGACCAATGGCGACGCGCTGACGCTGACCGCCTGACAACGCGCCCGGCTTGCGATCCAGAAGCGGCTCGATCTGAAGGATCTCGGCCACGCGGTCCACGCGTTCGTTGATTTCAGCCTTTGGAACCTTCGCGTTCCTAAGGCCAAACGACAGGTTTCCGCGCACGCTCATCTGTGGGTAAAGCGCGTAGGACTGAAACACCATACCAATGCCGCGATCCGACGGTTCGGCCCAAGTGACGTTCTTTCCCTTGATGAAAATCTGCCCGTCCGAGACTTCGAGCAAGCCTGCAATGCAATTCAACAGGGTGGACTTACCGCAGCCAGACGACCCCAAAAGGACAAGAAACTCACCATCCGCGATGTCGATGTTTAGCTGCTTTAGAACTTTGACATTGCCAAAATTCAGGTCGAGATTTTTGATTTCTACAGAATTTTCCATCGAAACATTCAGCCCTTTACTGCGCCAGCGGCAATGCCGCGAACAAATAGTTTGCCAGACGCAAAGTAGATTACGAGAGGAACCAATCCGGTCAGCAGTGTTGCTGCCATATTGACGTTGTATTCTTTGACACCCTGAACCGAGTTCACGATATTATTGAGCTGCACGGTCATCGGATAGGTTGCCGGTTTGGTGTATATCACGCCGAACAGGAAGTCGTTCCAGAT
>JBELFK010000026.1:0-24523 GCA_042092935.1 Paracoccaceae bacterium
AGCAGCCCCCTCCTAAGGGGCAGGTTACAGGTTCGAATCCTGTCGGGGTCGCCAGTTCTTGCGGTAAATTTTTGCGTGAATTGCCTCTGGCCTGTGCTAACCTTTTCTTAACGATTGGAAACGCGTGACGGGTGGTTTTCCGGGGCGGGGGCATTTTTGCTTTTTACAGATCTCACATTCTGGGTGTTTTTCGCCGTGGTCGGCGCGCTCTATGTGGCCTTGCCGCACAAGGCGCAGAACCGGATGTTGCTGGTTGCAAGCTACGTGTTTTACGGCGCTTGGGACTGGCGGTTTCTGAGTCTCATCCTAGCCAGCACGATCGTCGATTATCTCGTGGCATTGAAATTAGAGTCAGAAACCCTTCAACAGAGACGAAAGCTGTTGCTGGGACTCTCATTGGGAACAAATTTGGGAATCCTCGGGATTTTCAAGTACCTCGGCTTTTTTGCCGACAGTTTTCAGGCTCTGTTATTGGGGATTGGCTATGCGGCAGACCCGGTTACGCTGTCGATTGTCCTGCCTGTCGGCATTTCGTTCTACACCTTTCAGACGCTCGGTTACTCGATTGACGTCTATCGCCGCAACATTCGCCCCGAGCCGGACTTTCTGAACTTTGCACTGTTCGTCGCGTTTTTTCCTCAGCTTGTGGCGGGTCCGATTGAGCGTGCGAAGAACCTGTTGCCGAACATTCAGCACCCCCGCTCCCTTTCGTGGGAGGCATTTCGCCGTGGCGCTGTTCTTTGTCTCTTGGGTCTTATCAAGAAAGTCGTCATCGCCGACGGTATTTCGCCTTATGTAGACTCGGTTTTTGCCAGTTCTAGTCCGACACAGTTGGATGTTGTGTTGGCGGTTTGGTTTTTTGCGATCCAGATTTATTGTGATTTTTCGGGCTATACGGATATTGCGCGAGGCGTCGCAAAGGCGCTGGGTTTCAACCTTATGCGTAACTTTGCCCAGCCCTATTTTGCCGCAAACCCGCAAGAGTTTTGGCAGCGGTGGCACATCAGCCTGTCAACGTGGCTGCGGGATTACCTCTACTTCTCGCTCGGAGGCAGCCATGGCACAAAACGGAGAACCTCGACCAATCTGATGGCGACGATGGTTCTGGGCGGTCTGTGGCATGGGGCAGCCTGGAACTTTTTGGCCTGGGGCGTTTATCAGGGTCTAATCCTGATAATTCACCGCAGTTTCATCGGCCGAAAACGCGGCAGCGGCGAGGGATTGAAACGTAATATCTTTGGATGGTTTTTGCGTGTTTTGCGCATCGCTGTGTTCTTTCAGATCGTCTGTTATGGTTGGCTGTTGTTTCGGGCCGAGTCCTTCGCGCAGATCGCTGACATGACAGGTCGGATATTCGGATTGGTCGAGACAAGTGGAGGAACGTCGATTGCGATGCCGAATTTTGCCTCTCTGCTCGGTATCGGTCTATTGCTGATCTGGGATCTTGCTGTCGAACGCGCCGGGAATGTCAGGTTTTATCGGTCTTGGCATCTGGCTGCACGGGCGACGCTCTACGCTGGCATGATCTACTTTTTCGCCTTTGGAGGCGCCACGACGTCTTCGGCATTCATCTACTTTGCGTTCTAGGAGGCGGCGATGAAAACAACCATAAAAACCGTCGCTCTGACCCTGGTTGCATTGTTGATGATGGATATTGGTGTCGCGTTTTTCTTGGGATGGGCCAAGGACAACGGACGATTGGGGGCTTTGACCAGATACTTTGATCTTGGGCTATCGGTGCCCGCCAAGATCGATGCTTGGGCGGGGGGCAGCGCTCTGAATGGCAACCTCTATCGCGTCGCATGGACCGAGACGATCTTGCGACAGTCCGCGGAAAAATTTGCAGCGCAAAGCGATGATGATCGGACCATCATTCGCGAATTTGGCATGTCTTTCACACGCAACATTGTCGAAAAAGCTGTCGAAATCGACGAAAGCCTTGTTGTCGATCTACACGGTGGGCCTGCGGCCCCAGCAAACCATGCTTATACGCTGTTCAAGGATGATCGTGAAAACCGAAATCCAGGCGATATCGTCGTTTTTGGGGTTTTGTCTTCCTCAATTTCGAAACTGGCGGCCATGAGCAACCGAACTTGGGCATTCGAGCAACCAGCGCCCTTTACCTATCCGATTTATTATCCTGAAGGCGACGGATTGCGCCGCATTGATCCGCTGGTCGGATCGGTTGAGCAAGAGGCTGATCTAACACCGGGAATGAAGCGGGCGTGGATGGACCAATTGGCCTATTATGACATGTTCTATTCGCCGTTTCTGTTTGAAGGCAGGGCGTTGGATCGTTCGCCATTCGCGAGACTGGTGCGTCGCGCAATCTCGGTGCGCGTCTTGCGCCGATCCGAGCAGAAAATCATGGAGAAAGGTGGCTACCCGACCGTTGAGGTGCTTCGGCGCATGTTTGTTGATATAAAAAACACGGCGCTGGCAGACGGGCAGGTTGCCGTTGTGGTTTTGATTCAGACCAATGATGCCACCGACATGGATTTGCGTGCAGAATTGGCGCCGGTGCTTCGAGACGTTGGCCTGCCATATATAGCGACCGCAGATTATTTTGATCTGCGTGACAGCTCAGGTTTTCGGGACGGCGGACATTACTTGGGACGCATCGATGCAGTTTTTGGTCAGGCGCTTTTGGACAAGATTGCAGAAATCGAGTCTAAATAGGCTGAACTAGAGGCTTTTCGCGTCTTCAACGAAGCTATCGTAGAGCGCCCCAGCAGCTTTTAGACGCCAAGGCGGCGCGTTTGGCTGTTCGACCTTTATCAGGCACTCAAATCCGATAAAGAACGGCAATGCGGTCTGACGCTCCCATTCGCTTAGCTCAAATTTCTCAGAAAATGCCCGTATTAGAGACTGATCCACGCCGAATAGAGCCTCGTCAGATAGTGCGGTATCGCGTCTGGCCAGATGAACAAGGCAGCGCGCCATGTCCTTATAGATCGGAAGACTGGATGAGCCGCCAATGTCGATCCCGGTCAAATGTGTGCCGTCCCAAAGCAGGTTGTTTGGATGATAGTCCCCATGCGTTATGGCCACGCGCCAGGTTCGGCCCTTCAACGATGCCGCGAGTGATTGCATGATCTCGAGAATTCGATCTTCTCGCTGTTTCAGATGCGGAAAGGGTTGCTTCTCCGAGGATTTTCGAGCCTGTTTAAGCCAAAAATCGGTTCTGGCGTCTCGGCTTTCAATCGTTGGCGCGGCGTACTGGTATAACCACGCCGCCAAGCGACGACTGTGTAAGGGGTCGGGTTTCTTGAGATAGGGTAGATAGGGGTTACCAACCGCGACCTCTGAAATCAGCAACTGGCCATCACCAAGATTGTCCAACCCTTGCGCAATGCGATTTGAACCCTTCTGCATAAACGGGCCAACGCGGGTCAGTTCGTCCCAGGTTTCCGAATTTGCGGATTTGGCCTTGTCCGACAAAGCCAGCCGAAAGATTGCTGGCTTGTCGCCGTATTTGCCTGACATGATCGCATGTCGGCCAGCAAGATTGCGGATAGTGGTGTCGATCGAGGCCGACAGGCCAGCCTTTGCGCATAGGGAAGCGGCGGTTAATTGTGGGTCACTCATGAGACAACAGTTGCAGTTGTTCCGGTAGGGGCGTCAACCGAATTGCGTCGGCCATGCGGGCGGATTATGGTGCCCGCAAGTGAGGGAGACTCGTAGAATGACCGACATAGCAGTAGCAGACATGAGCTTTGAAGACGCAATGCGCGCCCTTGAAAAAGTGGTGTCAGACCTTGAGCGCGGGGATGTCGCGCTTGAAGAATCGATTGCGCTTTATCAACGCGGTGCCGAGTTGAAGAAGCATTGTGAAACTAAGCTGAAAGCTGCTGAGGAAAAAGTCGCCCAGATCACTTTGGGCGAAGACGGTGCGCCCAATGGGTTGAAGCCAGTTGAAGGTCTCTGAACGTTGTTCGAGACAAGGCTTTCCAGTACGTCAAAGGCCGTTCAAGCCCATTTAGAGACTGTTTTTCAAGACCTGCCCCCAAGTGAGCTGCGCGCTGCGATGGCCTATGCCACGCAGGGCGGCAAGCGTTTGCGCGCGTTTTTGGTTGTTGAATCTGCCGCACTTTTCGGGATTTCGCTTGAACATTCCATTTGGCCAGCGGCGTCGATTGAGTGTCTGCATGCCTATTCGCTGGTGCACGATGATTTGCCATGCATGGACGACGACGACCTGCGCCGTGGTCTACCAACCCTGCATAAAAAGTGGGATGATGCGACGGCGGTCTTGGCCGGTGACGCACTTCAGAGCCTTGCGTTTGAGCTGACATGTCATCCTAAAGTGTCACAAAACCCCATAGTTAGAGCCGATTTAGCCCTGTCGCTTGCAAAAGCCTCGGGCGGGGCTGGGATGGTCTACGGTCAGTCTTTGGACATTGCGGCCGAGAAGACCCAGGTCCCGTTGTCGCTTGATGAGATCAAACTGCTTCAGGCCGGCAAAACCGGTGCCCTGATAAAATGGTCGGCCTGTGCCGGAGCCCGTATGGCGCAAGAGGATGTGGGGCCTTTGGCAGACTATTCCGAGGCGCTTGGCCTTGCTTTTCAAATTGCCGATGACATCTTGGATGTTGAAGGGGATGAAGCCACCGCCGGAAAGCGGCTCAACAAAGATGAATCCGCAGGAAAGGCGACGTTTGTCTCTTTGTTAGGACTTGATGGCGCAAAACAGGCGGCGCAAGACTTGGTTAAACAAGCCGAAAACGCCCTTGCGCCATACGGTCACAAGGCGGAATCCTTGAAGGAAGCCGCGCGCTTCGCTATTGCGCGTAAGAGCTAATAGAAGCCCGAAGGGGGCATAATGTCTGAACGCCCGACAACTCCGCTATTGGATCAGGTGCACACGCCTGATGATCTCAAGCGTCTGTCTGACGGGCAGTTGGTGCAGCTTGCGCATGAATTGCGTCAAGAGACCGTCAGTGCCGTGTCTGAGACCGGCGGGCATCTTGGGGCGGGGCTTGGTGTCGTTGAGCTGACCGTCGCGCTGCATTCGGTTTTCAATCCGCCCAGCGATAAGATCATTTGGGATGTCTCGCACCAGTGCTATCCGCACAAAATCCTGACCGGCCGCCGCGAGCGGATCAGGACGTTGCGCCAAAAGGATGGTCTCAGCGGATTCACCAAGCGGTCGGAAAGCGTTTATGACCCCTTTGGCGCGGCGCATAGTTCGACGTCCATCAGCGCCGGTCTCGGGTTTGCTGTGGCCGAAGGTCTTGGCGGTCAGTGCGAAGGTGGTTTGGGTGATGCGATCGCGGTGATTGGCGATGGATCGATGAGCGCAGGCATGGCGTTTGAGGCGATGAACAACGCGGGTCATTTAGGCAAGCGAATGTTTGTCGTTCTCAATGACAACGAGATGAGCATCGCGCCGCCCGTTGGGGCGTTGTCGGCCTATCTGTCGCGGCTCTATGCCGAAGAGCCTTTTCAAGAGCTGAAAGCCGCCGCCAAAGGCGCGGTGAGCCTTTTGCCCGAACCATTTCGAATGGGCGCCAAGCGCGCGAAAGACATGCTGAAAGGTATGACCGTTGGCGGCACCATGTTCGAAGCGCTCGGGTTTTCCTATGTCGGTCCGATTGATGGTCACGACATGGATCAATTGCTGCCGGTTCTTCGAACGGTGCGGGATCGCGCGACGGGGCCGGTGCTGATCCATGTGCTGACGAAAAAGGGCAAAGGCTATGCGCCTGCCGAGAATGCTGACGACAAAGGCCACGCATTCGGTAAATTCGAAGTTGTCAGCGGCAAGCAAAAGAAAGCGCCGAGCAACGCACCTTCGTATACCAAGGTGTTTTCCGAAGCGCTTTTGAAGGAAGCGCAGCACGATCAAAGCATTTGTGCTGTTACGGCTGCGATGCCGGATGGGACGGGGCTTGGACTATTCGCGGAACGCTACCCGTCGCGGTGCTTTGACGTTGGCATTGCCGAGCAGCACGGGGTGACCTTTGCCGCCGGTTTGGCCGCAGGCGGGCTAAAACCGTTTTGCGCGATGTATTCCACGTTCTTGCAGCGCGGTTACGATCAGGTTGTGCATGACGTGGCCATCCAGCGCTTGCCTGTGCGCTTTGCGATTGACCGCGCTGGGCTTGTTGGCGCTGACGGTGCGACCCATGCGGGTAGCTTTGATGTTGCCTTTTTGGCGAACCTTCCCGGAATGGTCGTTATGGCCGCCGCGGACGAAGCTGAGCTTGTGCATATGGTTGCCACGGCAGCGGCCTATGATGACGGACCCATTGCGTTCCGCTATCCACGTGGCGAAGGCGTCGGTGTGGATATGCCAGAACGCGGCGAACCGCTTGAGATTGGTAAGGGGCGGATGATCCAGCAAGGTCAGCGCGTTGCGATCCTGTCGTTTGGCACCCGTTTGGAAGAGGTGCGCAAAGCCGCCGAGGCTTTGTCGGCGCGGGGTATCATCCCGACGATTGCTGATGCGCGATTTGCTAAGCCCTTGGATCAGGCGCTCATACTTGATCTTGTGGCGTACCACGAAGGCATGATTACGATTGAAGAAGGCGCCATCGGCGGGTTCGGCAGTCATGTGGCGCAGTTATTGGCCGAAAACGGCGTGTTCGATCAGGGGTTCAAATATCGCTCGATGGTGCTGCCCGACATCTTCATTGACCAAGCCAGCCCCGAGGATATGTATTCCGTGGCGGCAATGAATGCCTCGGATATTGAGGCGAAGGTCCTTGAGCTTTTGGGCGTGTCCCAGATCCAGACGAACGCAGGCTAACCCGTTTCAGTCTTTAGAATTGCGTCGAGCGCTTCTTTATACCCGGGATACTTTAGCGTGATCCCAAGCTCATCCTTCATGCGGTCATTCCGCACCCGCTTGCATTCAGCATAGAAACTGCGCGCCATGGGGGTCATGTCTGCGGTCTCAAAGTCGACTTCGGGCGGTGCGGGCATGTTCAGCAGCTTGGCGGCGTAGCGCAGGATGTCTTCGGGCGGCGCGGGTTCGTCATCTGACAGGTTGTAGATGCGACCCGGATCAGGCGCTTGGGTCGATGCATAAAGCGATTGGGCAATATCTTCGATATGGATGCGACCAAAGACCTGCCCATTCTTTTTGACCAACCTCGCGGTTCCGTTGCGCAGCTTTTCAAATGGACCACGACCGGCACCGTAGATACCAGCCAAGCGGAACACATGCACCGGCAGGCCTGATTGCAGCCATTGATGCTCGGCTTTGACGCGGTGCTGGCCGCGTTTCGTTGAGGGGACAACAGGTGTGGTCTCGTCAACCCAAGCGCCACCGTGGTCGCCGTAAACGCCCGTTGTTGAAAGATAGCCGATCCATTTCAGGCTGTCTGACGCGGCCAATTGTGAGTGGTAAGCGTTGAAGAACGCATCGCCATTCGCGTCGGGTGATGCGGACACAAGGATATGCGTCGCTTGCTTGATGGCGTCGCCAAGATCGTGACCGGGCCAAACAATGGGTTCGACTCCGATGTCCGATAACTGTTGGGCTTTGGCCTCTGATCGCGTGGTTCCGATGACGCGCCAGCCGTGGTTTTGCACATAAGCGCCAAATTCGCGGGCTGTGAAGCCATGGCCAATCGAAAGAAGAGTCTCTGTCATGGGCTAGAAATGAGGGCAAACGCACTGGCAGACAAGGGGTCAAAAGGTCTGAGGCCTTGCGACTTTGGATTTTTTGGTCACACTCGCCCAAAAAACAGGAGTGTCACAAAGATGCCAGCCCAAACAAAGAATTTGCCGATTGAAACGCCAGACATGGGCGAGGCGCTTGATTATTCTGATGCCAAGGCTGCGGTCGCTCAGGTGCGGCACTTGTACGAGGTTTCCACGCGATTTTTGCAGGACCGGTTTCAACAGGCGATGCAGGTCAGCGTCCCGACCGCGCGTTATCGGGCTTTTTATCCCGAAATCAGGATCACAACCCAATCCTTTGACGTGACCGACAGTCGGCTGAGCTTCGGCCATGTGTCAGAGCCTGGCGAGTATGCAACGACCGTCACACGGCCCGACCTGTTTGAAAGCTATCTTGAACAGCAAATCAGCCTATTGATCGAAAACCACGGAGTCGAAGTGCAAATCGGCGCGTCCACAACGCCGATTCCTCTGCATTTCGCGGTCAAAGGCGATCAAGGCGCGATTGTCCCACAAGAGGGTGCGGCGACGTTCAATTTGCGCGATGTGTTTGATGTCCCTGATCTGAATACGACCAATGATGACATCGTAAATGGTGTTTCCGTTCACAATGCTGATGGTTCAGGCGCTTTGGCGCCATTCACCGCGCAGCGCGTGGACTACTCACTGGCGCGTCTTGCACATTACACCGCGACATTGCCCGAGCATTTTCAGAACCACGTGTTGTTCACAAACTATCAGTTCTATGTCGAGGAATTCGAGGCCTTCGGGCGCGAAATGCTTGCGGACAAAGATAGCGGGTATTCTTCGTTTGTCGGTCCGGGCAACTGCGAGATTTTTGACCACGACGCGCATATGGCTGCGCCGGATAAACTGCCTCAGATGCCGACCTATCACCTGACGCGTAGCGATGGGTCCGGGGTTACCTTGGTCAACATCGGCGTTGGCCCGTCGAACGCGAAAACCGCGACGGATCACATCGCGGTTCTTCGACCTCATGCGTGGCTGATGGTTGGTCATTGCGCAGGGCTTCGCAATACACAGGCGCTTGGGGATTTTGTCCTCGCTCATGCGTACCTGCGTGAAGACAAGGTGCTGGATGATGATCTGCCGGTCTGGGTGCCGATCCCGCCGCTCGCCGAAATTCAAATCGCGCTCGAGCAAGCCGTGGCCGAGGTGACCAAACTGTCGGGCTATGATCTGAAACGCATCATGCGGACAGGCACCGTGGCCTCGGTCGACAATCGGAACTGGGAGCTTCGCGATCAAACCGGCCCGGTTCAACGGCTTTCACAATCGCGCGCTGTCGCGCTGGATATGGAGAGTGCCACGATCGCCGCCAATGGTTTCCGGTTTCGCGTGCCGTATGGAACCCTGCTGTGTGTGTCAGACAAACCGCTGCACGGCGAATTGAAATTGCCCGGCATGGCCAGCGATTTCTATAAGACGCAAGTTTCGCGCCATTTGATGATTGGTATCCGTGCGATGGAAAATCTGCGAGAAATGCCGCTTGAGCGTATTCACAGCCGGAAATTACGCAGTTTTGAGGAAACAGCCTTTCTTTAAGGGCAAAAATGTCCAACAAACCTGCGTTTTTCCCTTCTTTTCGACCACAAATTATTGTGTTTTATCGCTACATACAGTTAACTACGCGGGATGAGGCCCAACAGGGGCAGTGTAAGGAGCATAAAAATGGCAAAACCCATGACAAAAACGCAACTCGTTGCCGCCTTGGCCGAGGAAATGGATTCAGACAAGAAAACCGCAAGCGGTGCGCTTGACGCAGTGATCGCGATCATCACACGTGAAGTTTCAGGCGGTGGTGCCGTGACGCTTCCAGGCGTTGGCAAAATCTATTGCCGCGAGCGTCCAGAGCGTATGGTTCGCAACCCAGCCACGGGTGAGCAGATCAAGAAAGACGCGGACAAGGTTGTTAAGATGACCATCGCGAAAGCTCTGAAAGACAGCGTTAACGGCTGATCTAAAGATCTTCACAGTTTCGAAAAAGGGTCGCCTTTCGCGGCCCTTTTTTATTGGGCCTGCTTGATGAGCGGGTAGGCGGCTTTGAAAGCCTCGTAGAGGTCGTCAAATTGGGCCTTGTGTGCGACCAGTGGCTCGATGACTGCGGCCGGTTCCGGCGGCGTCATGATGTCTTTGACATTTCCCTTGGTTGCAGCACAAATCGCCAGCCGCGCGGCCCCAAGCGCCGCGCCGCATTCCTGATCCTTGGGCAGGGCTAAAGGTGTCCCGAGCACAGTGGCCAGCAGTTTCACCCAGTAACCTGAGGCCGCGCCGCCGCCGACGATAAACATGTTGTCCATTTCCGCGCCGGTCGCTTTCAGAGCCTCGGCTGAATCCTTCAGACCAAACGAAACGCCTTCCAGCACGGCGCGGGTCATGTCGGCCTGTGTGGTTTGCGCGCCAATGCCGGTAAAGGCCCCACGAATGTCCGCGTCATTGTGGGGTGTGCGTTCACCCGAGATGTAGGGCAGGAACCGAACCGAGGTGGTTCGCGAAATGTCGTCGCCCAATGCGCCTGTCAGCTCGGCTGGTGTGCGGCCTGAAATGCGGCTGAACCAATTGAGCGAATCTGTGGCGGCCAGCATGACACCCATCTGATACCAGCGGCCCGGAACCGCGTGGCAAAAGGTATGAACCGCGGTGTCTGGGTTCGGGTGAAAGCCGTCCCGCGCCGCAAGCACGACACCGGACGTTCCCAGAGAGACGAAGCCTTGGCCATGAGAAAGTGCCCCGATACCACAAGCAGCGGCGGCATTATCGCCAGCCCCAGCGGCGACGATTGGTTTGCCGACAATGCCCCATTTCGATGCGAGTGTTGCCCGCAGCGTACCGATTTGCCCGCAACCTTCGCTCAGCGTTGGCATCTGAGTTGGCCTCATATTCGAAAGACTTAGCAATTCGTCCGACCAACCGCGTTCGCCCACGTCCAGCCACGAGGTACCGGAAGCATCCGAGAGACCACTGGCAAATTCACCGGTCAAATAATGGTTTAGAAAGGCTGTCGGCAGAAGGACTTTGGCGATTTGCGCATAAGCGTCGGGTTCGTGGCGGCGCATCCATTCCAATTTCGGCGCGGTGAACCCGGGAAAAACGATATTGCCAGAGATGTCGCGGAATGCGTCAATTGCATCCAGCGCCGCTGCCTCGGAATGGCTGCGGGTGTCATTCCACAGGATAGCCGGTCGGATGACGCTTGCGCTGGCGTCCAAGGTCACAGCCCCATGCATATGACCCGCAACTCCGATCCCGACGAGATGTGCAAAGGCCGGTTCTGACTTTAGCTCGGAAACCGCGTTTTCAAGGGCCTCGGTCCAAAGGCTCGGATCCTGTTCGGACCAACCGGACTGGGGGTGGCTGGTGGCGTAAGGCCGCGCGACCGAAGCCAGCCTATTGCCACTTTCATCGACCAAAAGTGCGCGAAGCCCAGAGGTGCCAAGGTCAATTCCTAAATATGACACGTCCCGATACCCCTATCTGTTTTCAGGTGTTTTTCATCATAGTCACAACAAAAGCAAAGTCGCATTGTTTCCCGAAAAAATACTGATACATCTTTGTGATCCAAGCATGAAACGGAGAGAGCATGGACATTCGCGCCATCGGAATGGGATTGCTGTTTGCGTTCATTTGGTCGTCAGCATTTACCTCTGCTCGGATCATCGTCGTCGATGCGTCCCCGCTTGCGTCATTGGCGTTTCGGTTTCTGATTTCTGGCGTCATCGGCGTTTTGATCGCACGGGCGCTGGGTCAAACCTGGCGTCTGACACGATCGCAATGGAAAGCGACGCTGGTTTTTGGCATCTGCCAAAACGCGATCTATCTCGGGCTGAATTTTGTTGCGATGCAGTGGATTGAGGCCTCGTTGGCGTCAATTATCGCGTCCTCCATGCCGCTGTTGGTGGCCTTTGCAGGCTGGGCAATTCTGAGAGAACGGCTTTCGACCTTGGGGATGATTGGTATGGCACTGGGATTTGCTGGTGTCGTTTTGATTATGGGAAGCCGCTTGGGCGGAGGCGTTGATCCGCTGGGCGTCGCGCTATGTGTGATCGCAGCCATAGCGTTGACCATAGCAACCCTTTCGATGCGCAATGCGTCATCGGGTGGAAACCTGATGATGGTTGTCGGTCTTCAGATGCTCGTCGGGGCCGGGGTGCTGGCCGTATCCGCGCTATTGTTTGAGGAAACACGCGTGACGTTTACCTGGCCGTTGATCGGTGCGTTCGTTTACACGACGCTCGCGCCTGGCCTGTTCGCGACGTGGTTGTGGTTCAAGCTCGTCGCCAGAATCGGAGCCGTTCGCGCGGCGACCTTTCACTTTTTGAACCCGTTCTTTGGGGTTGCCGTCGCCGCAGTTGTCTTGGGCGAGGCGCTGGGGCTGATCGATATTGTGGGCGTGGCAATTATCACGGTGGGTATTCTTGCGGTTCAGCTATCGAAACAAAGCGCGCCGACAAGGTGATCCGTCCGGGGGTTCGGTGTTTAACCGATCTGCCCTTGGTTTTCGCCCACTTGCCCACGATGTAGCAGCAAGTGGTCGAGGATCACACAGGCCATCATCGCTTCGCCAACCGGAACGGCGCGGATACCGACGCAGGGGTCATGGCGCCCTTTGGTGATGATTTCAGTGTCTTCGCCTGATTTAGTGACTGTTTTTCGAGTCGTCAGGATCGAGCTGGTCGGCTTGACCGCGAAGCGCACGACCAAATCCTGACCGGTCGAAATCCCGCCCAGAATGCCGCCTGCGTGATTGGAAGAATATTCGGGACCGTTCGGACCCATGCGGATTTCGTCGGCATTCGCTTCGCCTGTCAGCATAGCCGCCGACATGCCCTCGCCGATTTCGACACCCTTGACGGCGTTGATGCTCATCATCGCAGCGGCCAAATCAGTGTCTAACTTGGCGTAAACGGGCGCGCCAAGGCCCGCAGGGACGCCCTTGGCAACGACTTCGATGATTGCGCCCACTGAGCTGCCAGACTTGCGAAGTCTGTTCAGATAGTCGGTCCAAGTCTCGGCAGCCGTGGCATCGGGCGTCCAAAACGGGTTCTGGTCGATCTGGTCCCAGTCAAAGTTCGCGCGATCAATGGCGTGCGCGCCCATTTGGGTCATGTAGCCTTTGATTTCAATGTTTGGCAAAAGCGTCTTGATCGCTTCGCGTGCCAAACCGCCAGCGGCAACTCGGGCAGCGGTTTCGCGGGCGGACGACCGCCCGCCGCCGCGATAGTCGCGGATACCGTATTTCTGCCAATAGGTAATATCTGCATGGCCCGGGCGGAATTTTTCGGCGATGTCGCCATAATCCTTTGAGCGTTGGTCGGTGTTTTCGATCATCAACTGAACAGGCGTGCCGGTCGTTTTGCCCTCGAAAACGCCGGACAGGATTTTCACCTCGTCAGCTTCGCGGCGCTGCGTTGTGAACTTGTTTTGACCCGGTTTGCGCTTGTCGAGCCATTGCTGGATCATCGCCTCGTTGATCTCAACATTCGGAGGGCAGCCGTCAACCGTCGCGCCCAATGCAGGCCCGTGGCTTTCGCCCCAAGTGGTGACGCGGAATAAATGTCCAAAGCTGTTCATGCTCATGACGGCTCTCCTTTTGTGCACGTCTAAAGGTCGTGGCTTGGGGCCTCAAGCGATTTTCCTTGAACAGGGTCTGCAACAGGGCTAATGCGGACTTACCTCGGGGGGCCAATCTGGCTGAGATGCATTTATGCGGACCCGTTGAACCTGAACCGGTTAACACCGGCGGAGGGAAGGTCTGGACAGTCTCCAATCTTGCCCATCCGTCGCAACATTAGGAGATTGCCATGAAGGCCTCTTTCTTTGCAGCGGGATTACTAGCAGCCACGACCGCGGTGGCACAGGCGCAGACGTTGACCGTCTATGCGCCTGATTATTTCACATCCGAATGGGGCCCTGGCCCGACCATTGAGGCCGAATTTGAGAAGGTTTGCGGCTGCGACCTTGAATTCGTTCCCGGGGATCTTCTGCCGCGCATCATGCTTGAGGGTCAGAACACCCGCGCCGACATTGTTATTGGTCTGAATACGGATGTAACGGCCAAGGCGCGCTCAACGGGGCTTTTTGCCGAGCACGGACAGGACAACAGTTTGCTTGAACTGCCGATTGAGTGGACCGACAAGACGTTCCTTCCGTTTGATTGGGCCTATGTGTCATTCATCTATGACGCGACTAAGATCGACACGCCGCCCACCAGTTTTGAAGCATTACGGTCGATGCCCGTGGATCAGAAAATCGTCATCCAAGACCCACGAAGCTCGATCTCGGGTCTCGCGTTGGTGCTTTGGGTCAAAGCCGTCTACGGCGATGAGGCCGAGGCGTTTTGGGCAGATCTCGCCCCGCGCATCCTCACCGTCACCAAAGGCTGGTCCGAGGCTTATGGCCTGTTCACCGACGGCGAAGCGCCGATGGTTTTGTCCTACAACACGTCGCCCGCCTATCACATCGCGTTTGAGGACGACGTGACGAAGAAGGCTGCGATATTCTCGGAAGGTCACTACGGGTTCTTTGAACTTGTTGCGAAAACCGCGACCACGGAAAACCCAGAGCTGGCGGACCAGTTCATGGAGTTTGTTCTGTCGGATGCGTTCCAAAGCGCGATCCCAATGACGAACTTCTCGTACCCGTCGGCGCAGCCTTCGTCGGAATGGCCAGAGGTGTTTGCCAATCTGCCTGCGCCCGACAAGGCCTTGTTCTTTTCTGAGGATGAGGCCGAAGCGGTTCGCGCTGAAGCGATTGAAGAATGGCGTCGCGCGTTGTCGCAATAACATCGGCGGGGCTGGTCACAGCCCTTGTCGCGATCCCATTGTTTGCGGTGTTCAGCCGTGCCGGTGGGATCGCAACCTTGGGCGCTGGCGATTGGTTAGCGCTCAGATTTACTGTCTGGCAAGCCGCTCTGTCGGCGTTTCTATCGTGCGTTTTCGCTATTCCGGCGGCCCGTGCGTTGCACCGCCAGAGGTTTCGCGGTCGTGAGGCCCTAATAACCATTCTCGGGGCGCCGTTTATCCTTCCGGTGATCGTGGCAATCCTTGGTTTGCTGGCAGTCTTCGGGCGAGAGGGGATGCTGAGCCAAGTCTTGATGCTTGTCGGATTGCCCCGCATCCAGATTTACGGTCTGCAGGGCATTCTTCTTGCGCATGTGTTTTTCAATCTGCCGCTTGCGATCCGCCTTATCCTGCAAGGTTGGCAAGAGGTGCCTGCCGAGCGGTTCCGTCTGGCGGCCCAATTGGGTCTGGGATCGCGCGCGATGTTTCGCGTCGTTGAGGGACCGCTATTGAAAAAGGCGCTTCCCGGTGCGTTTTTGGTGATCTTCGTCGTGTGCCTCTCGAGCTTCGCGGTTGCCCTAACTCTGGGGGGCGGCCCGAGGGCGACGACGGTTGAACTGGCAATCTACCAGGCGTTTCGGTTTGATTTCGACATTGGCAAGGCGGCGACGCTTGCGGTTGTTCAGCTTGTGTTTGTGGGTTTTGCGGCGGCGATCTTGTTGCGTTTGGTTGGGACGCCTGCCTCGGACGTTGGCCTTGGGCGCGCGCAGGTGGTTTTTCAGAAACAGTCGTGGGCGCGGATGTTGCTGGACTTTGGCGTGATTGCATTTGTGGCGGCTTTTTTGATGCTTCCAATAGCTTCCATCGTGTTTTCTGGCGTGTTTGAGCTGACCAGCCTGCCGCCCTCGGTATTCCGCGCGGCTGGGCACTCGTTGACGGTTGCTTTGGTGTCGACCGGCCTGTGCATCGCGTTTGCCATTCCTTTGGCAACGTTCCGCTTGGGGCAGATGGTTTCGCTATTTGGCTTTGCGCTATCGCCATTGGTGCTTGGGACCGGACTATTTCTGCTGATCCAGCCCTATGCCAATCCGTTTGATCTGGCGCTTGTGGTGACTTGTGTCACCAACGCGTTGATGGCTTTGCCCTTTGCTGTTCGAGCGATTGGACCGGCCTATTCGCAAATTCGTGCGGACTACGGCAGAACGGCGGATATGCTGTCGCTGGATGGGTGGGCGCGTTGGCGCTGGCTTTATCTGCCTCGGTTGCGCAGGCCGATTGGGTTCTCGGCGGGTTTGGCCGCGGCGCTGTCGATGGGGGATCTGGGGGTCATTGTTCTGTTTGCCGATCCCGATCGCGCGACTTTGCCGTTACAGATGTATCGGTTGATGAGTGCCTATCAGATGGATGCAGCCTCGGGCGCTGCATTGTTGCTGTTGGCGCTGAGCCTCGGGCTGTTTTGGATTTTCGACCAAGGAGGTCGCCGTGGGTTTGGAGCTTAAGCAAGTCCGTGTCACGAAGGGCGCGTTTTCGCTAAACGCTGATTTTCGTCTTGCGTCGGGGTCGCTGACCTCGGTCATGGGGCCATCAGGGGCGGGGAAATCAACCCTGTTTGACGCGTTGGCTGGGTTTGTTCAGCCGGACAATGGCACGGTTGCGTTTGACGGTGAAACTTTGAACGATCTTGATCCCGGGAAGCGCCCGATCGCGATCCTTTTTCAGGACAACAATCTTTTCCCCCATCTGAGCGTGGGTCAAAATATTGGACTGGCGTTGTCGCACAAGCGGCGTTTAACCGGTGCGCAAGCGGCCTTGGTCGAACAGGTGCTGGGTCGCGTTGGATTGGACGGGATGGCGGAACGCAGGCTTGCGCAGCTCTCAGGGGGGCAGCTAAGCCGCGTTGCGTTGGCGCGCATGTTGTTGCTGAATCGGCCACTATGGCTGCTGGATGAGCCCTTCGCCGCTCTTGGACCGTCCCTGAAACGCGATATGTTGGCCTTGGTCAAGGAAATCGCCGCCGAGGCAGGCGCGACCGTCATGATGATTACACATGATCCATCTGATGCGACAAGCCTGTCTGACGCAGCGCTCTTGGTTGCTGACAATCAAGTGACGGGGCCGTTCTCGACAAAGGCTCTTTTGGCAGACCCGCCCCCGGCGCTTCGCCATTACTTGTAGATCGGCCACAAAAAAAACCCCACCAAATGGCGGGGCTTTTCAAATTCTAAAGGTGGCAGGCTTAGCTTTCTTTTGCTTTGCGCTTCACAGGGGCCCAGAGGCTCTTGTTGGTTGCGTAAAGCAGAACCGACAGGACGATAAGGATAAGAACGCCGACAAATCCGGTTTCCTTGCGCGCCATCATCTTGGGCTCGGCGGCCCACATCAGGAAGGCCGCGGTGTCAACGGCTTCGTCCCGAAGCGCGTTGCTGCTGCCGTCGTCAAAATCAACGTCCTCGCCGTAGAGAGGTGGGGGCATTGAAATCCAACCGCCGGGGAACGCTGTGTTTTCATAGAGCGTCGTGCCAGCT
The DNA here is from genome assembly GCA_042092935.1 of Paracoccaceae bacterium. Classification (GTDB taxonomy): domain Bacteria; phylum Pseudomonadota; class Alphaproteobacteria; order Rhodobacterales; family Rhodobacteraceae; genus JASMHC01. The sequence continues at coordinate 16,955 of JBELFK010000026.1, forward strand.
TCTTCTTTTTCGTAGCCCGTGTAGCCGGTCAGGATCGATGCGATGTATTCTGCACCACCCATGCCTTTGAACAACTGGTTCATACCCGAACCCAGCGGACCGCTAAAGCCGGCACGCGCCTTGGCCATCAACGACAGATCAGGTGCACCTGCATCAGTGTTGGCGGGGAAGTTGTCGGTTGGCTTACCTGCGCGGTAGTCGTCAATCTCGGGGTCGTAGATGTCGATTGACGCCGCATAAGCGCGCATTTGATCGTCAGGCAGACCTACGCCGCCGCCATCAGACAAGGTGCGCAGGGGAACATATTTCAGACCATGACAGCTTGCGCATGACTGGGTGAATACCTTCAATCCACGCTGAAGCTGGTTTTGGTCGTACTTACCGAATGGTCCCTCGAACGAGAACTGAAAATCCTCAATCTCGCTCGTGATGACAGCTGCGTTTGCAGCACCGGCCGCAAGGCCGAGGGCTACAATTGCCGAAAGGGTGAGTTTCTTAAACATTCTCTCGGTCCTTCTTTATTCGGCTTTGCCGTAGTGGGCGTTGAAATCTTCTTCAATCGTCGCCGGAACAGCGTCTGGCTTTTCGAACACGCCAAGAAGCGGCAGGATAACGAAGAAGTAGGCGAACCAGTATGTCGCGCCGATCAGCGAGATGATCGAATATGGCGGCTCGGCTGGCATGGCACCGGCCCACATCAGGACGAGGAAGTCGATTGCCAAAAGCCAGAACCACCACTTGAACATTGGGCGGTACTTGCCCGAGCGAACGGAAGATGTGTCGAGCCAAGGTGCCAGAGCCATCACGAAGATCGCGCCGAACATCGCCAAAACCCCGAAGAACTTCGCGTCGATAATGCCGCCGGTGACGAAGCTGGCAAGCTGCACAGCCCAAACATCAGCCGTGAACGCACGCAGGATCGCGTAGAACGGCAGGTAGTACCATTCAGGAACGATGTTTGACGGTGTGACCAGAGGGTTCGCTTCGATGTAGTTGTCCGGGTGGCCAAGGTAGTTTGGCATAAAGCCGACAACCGCGAAGAAGACGACCAGAACGACCGCCAATGCAAAGAAATCTTTGATGACGAAGTATGGCCAGAACGGCAGGGTGTCTTTCTCGGCTTCTTCCTTTGAGCCACGACGAACCTCAACGCCCGCAGGGTTGTTGTTGCCCGTGGTGTGGAAAGCCCAGATGTGAACGATCACAAGACCTGCGATCAGGAACGGAAGCAGGTAGTGAAGCGAGAAGAAGCGGTTCAGCGTTGCGTTATCAACAGCCGGTCCACCCAGCAGCCAGGTTTGCAGTGGCTCACCAATGAAGGGGATCGCACCGAACAGGCCGGTAATCACTGTCGCGCCCCAGAAGGACATCTGACCCCAAGGCAAAACGTAACCCAGGAAGCCGGTGGCCATCATCAATAGGTAGATCAGCATACCAATGATCCATGTGATCTCACGCGGGGCCTTGTAGGAGCCATAGTAGAGACCACGGAAGATGTGGAGATAGACCGCGATAAAGAACAGCGACGCGCCGTTCATGTGCAAGTAGCGGATAAACTGGCCGCCGTTCACGTTTCGCATGATGTGTTCGATTGACGCAAAGGCCAGGTCAACATTCGGCGTGTAGTGCATCACAAGGATAACGCCCGTGACAATTTGCAGAACAAGACAGAACGCAAGGACGATGCCCCAAATCCACATCCAGTTCAGGTTCTTGGGTGTGGGGATCATCAATGTGTCATACAGCAAACCAACAATCGGCAAACGCGTGTGTAGCCACTTGGCGCCGTTGCTCTTTGGTTCGTAATGGTCGTGTGGGATACCGGACATGTGTGCGTCTCCTTAACCCAGTTTGATCGTGTTGGCGTCCAGGAACTCTGCACGCGGAACGGCGAGGTTCTCGGGTGCAGGGCCTTTGCGGATGCGGCCAGATTGGTCGTAGTGCGAACCGTGGCATGGGCAGAACCAGCCGCCAAAGTCGCCGGATTCGTTGCCGATTGGGACACAGCCCAAATGGGTGCAAACGCCAATCATGGTCAGCCATTCGCCTGCTTCATCCATCGAACGATTTTCATCGATTGCCGGCGCAACACCAGTGTTTTCGTTGCGTGCATCGGTGTCGGGAAGATCGGCCATGTCAACGGCGCGGGCAGCTTCGATTTCTTCGGCCGTACGGCGACGAATGAAAACCGGCTTACCAAGCCATTTCACAGTGAGCTGTGTGCCAGGTTCCACTCCGCTGATGTCGACGCGAATTGAGGCCAACGCCTGAACGTCAGCCGAGGGGTTCATTTGATTGACCAATGGCCAGATTGCTGCACCTGCGGCCACTGCGCCGGCGCCTGCCGTGGCGTAGTAGAGGAAATCTCTGCGGGTGCCTTCGTGATCGTCTGCGTGGGACACGAGGTTTCTCCAAGTTTCTTCGGCCGGAACCAGCCATATACAGAATTAGGCCGCGGTTACCCGCAGCCGTCCGAGGGCGTGTTTAGCGCCGGAAAACCAATGCGTCCAGCGCACATTATAGCGCTTTGTCGATCCGAGCGCATGTGTCGCGGTTGCAGAGGGAAAAAAAGCGACATATTTAGCGTGCAGAAGCGCGCTCGTCCTTCATTTAGGCAGACATCCATGTTCAAACCGATTCTTTTTGGCGCAATTGCAGCCCTTTCGTTCAGCCAAGCTGCGTCAGCGGAGACGATCTATGCGATTTACGGTGGCTGGCAGACCTCGCCGCATTCGCAAGTCAGCGGGATTCACCCTGATACCAGCCTTCCTTATGACACGGTCTTTGGCTGGGATGGCAAGTCCTTTGAAATGCCGCCCTATTATGGAGCACGGGTTGAATGGTGGAACGGCGATTGGTCGACCCAGCTCGAGTTTACGCATGCCAAGGTCTACGCAAACCCGACTGACCGCGACGCTGTCGATTTTCAGCGCTTTGAATTCACAGATGGCCAAAACCTTTTCACAGTGAACCGCGTGAAGCGCTGGGACGGCTTGTCGAATAATCGAACCTATTACGCGGGCGCAGGCGTGGGATTCGCGTTGCCGCACGTTGATGTCTTAAGTGATCTTGGCGCACGCACTTTTGGCTATCAACTGACCGGACCGGCAGTGAAGGTGCTGGCCGGGGCGCGGCAGCCGATCAAAGACAATATGATTGCTTTTGCCGAGTATCAGTTCACGACGTCATGGAACGAAGGCGAGCTGACGGGTGGCGGGACATTTGACACGCGCATTATCACCAACGCGCTGAATTTTGGCATCGGTTGGGAATACTGATTACTCGGGGCGTGTCGCCTCCATTGCCGGTCGCGTGCTAAAAGCGGCGAACCATTCGGCCAAGGCTGGGTTCGCCGAGCGCCAATCGCGATCAGCATGGCGGAAATCGACGTAGCCAAGCGCACAGGCTATGCCGATTTGGCCGATGTTGAGCGGACCCTCAAGGAAATCACCCCAATCTGAGGCCACCGCGTTGATTGAGCGTTCAGCTTTGGCCCATTGGGCCTCGACCCACGGTTCGTAGACCATGTCTTCGGGGCGAATGCGACGTTCGTAGGTCATCAGGACGGCGGCATCCATGATGGCATCTGCCGTTGCCTCAAGTGTCAGTATTTTCCAGATCGCGTCATTTGGATAAAGATCGGCCCCTGCGCGATCATTGAGGTATCGGCAGATGATCCTGCTGTCGTAAACCGAAGACCCGTCTTCAAGAACAAGCGAAGGAATTTTGCCCGAAGGATTGGCAGCGACCGCCGCGTCGGCGCTGTTCACCGGAGTTGTCGAAACCTCAACGAGGGTTGTGTCATCGATCAAGCCTGTTTCCCGCAGGACCACGCTTACCTTGCGTGCGAATGGCGAAAGGCCGGAGTAGATAAGTTTCATGACGAATCCTTTGGTTGAATAGCCTGCATCATAGACGAAAGCCTGTCGACTTCGCTGCCGATCCCGCTGAGGCCTATTTGCTTGGCCGCCGCAAGGCGCGCGGTGTCGGGCTTGTTTTGGTTGAGTTTATACGTGCTGCGTACATCGTCAATTTCAAAGCGAAAAGGCTGGATCATACGCATCATCTTTGCGCGCGCGCTTTGATCCATCTTGTCGGCTGTCCAAACCTGCTTTGGAAGCAAACGTGTTTCAAACTCGTCTGAAAGATCATCGAGGATGTCAGATAGACGCTCGTCCGATTCTGGGACCAGCTTTCCGACCAGATGCACGGCAATATAATTCCACGTGGGCACCTGATCTTCCATTTCGTACCAATCGGGCGACACATAACTGTGCGGCCCGCTGATGGCGATCGTCGCATTGGTCGGCGCGGTCACTGCACGGGCAATTGGGTTTGAGCGGACCAAATGCAGCAATGCCGTATCGCCATCGATTACAAACGGGATGTGCGCCAAAAGCGGGGACTCCGTGCCGTTGATCGCAAGCATTCCAAATCCGACCTCGCTGGCAAAGGACAGCGCCGTAATCGTGTCGGTTGATCTGAATATCGGATTGGGATGCATGACTTGCCTGCGTGGTTTGTGCGATGTTGCAGGGCGGATGCCTGAGTTTCAAGGGGCGAGGTTTGTCTCGGGGAAAACGGTCGTCGCATCGCCCGCTTTCCAAACCGGATACTTCGCCATGATCGATAAAAACCTTTCTGATGCGAGGAAGGATTCAACCCATTGGGAGAGATGCGTCCAGTCTTGCGCGTCAAACCATTGCTTGTCGGTGTTAGCGAATTGGCGAACGAAGGGCAGGGTGGCCATGTCTGCGATCTTTGGGGACGCTCCGAACAGAAAGTCTTGGCCTTTGAGACGGTCATTCAGGTCGATCAACGACTTGCTCGCTTTTGATCGCTCGGCCTCTTTGTCGGCAACTTCGTAGCGGCTTGTGTATTTATACCGGTCAAGCGCGGTTTTGAATGGCCCTTCGATGTCATCGATGATGTCCCACCCCTCGGTCGGCATTTGCAGCCAGTCTTCGGGATCGTTTTGTTGAAGCGCCCAAACCATAATGTCTCGGCTTTCATCGATAACGGTGTCTCCATCCGTCAAACAGGGAACCGTCGCGCTTGGAGAAACGGCAAGAAACTCGGGTGCTTTGTCACGCAAGAGGATTTCGCGAAGCTCGACTTGCACATTTGCCGACGCAATCGCCAACCGCGCCCGCATGGCATAGGGGCATCGACGAAAGCTATATAGAACCGGCCGCGTCATGATTTCCCTGCGTCGGCACCAACGCGAAGGTGATTGCCAGAAACGCCGTTAATGTCCGCGCGCACGATCTGGCCTTCGTGTTGGGGAGTGGCGAAATGGACTTCGGCGAATTGTTCAGTACGCCCCATCGTCGGACTTTCCATCAGTACGTTGTGCGTTTGCCCGACCTGAGCCGCGAGATGCTTTTGAACCTGACGCTCGCCTGCCTCTCGCAGACGGGCCGCGCGGCTTTTGATAAGGTTTCCGTCAATCTGACTTGGTATTTTGGCGGCCGGTGTGCCTTCGCGTTTTGAATAGGGAAAGACATGCAGCCATGTGAGATTGCATTCCTCGACCAGCTTCAATGAGTTCTCAAAGTGGGCATCCGATTCCGTTGGGAAGCCCGCGATAATATCGGCACCGAACGTCATGTCAGGGCGCAATTGCATCGCGTCCTCGGTGAAACGGATGGCATCGTCACGCAAATGGCGGCGCTTCATTCGTTTGAGGATTAAGTCATCGCCGTGCTGAAGGCTGAGATGCAAGTGTGGCATCAAACGCCGCTCGGTTGCGATGGCCTGCATCAGATTCTCGTCCACCTCAATCGAGTCAATCGAGCTTATACGCAATCTCGGTAAATCGGGCACCAGCTTTAGGATGCGCATCACCAAGTCGCCCAATTTGGGTTCTGACGGTAAATCCGCGCCCCAACTGGTCAGGTCGACGCCAGTCAGGACGACTTCGTTAAACCCCTTATCGACCAATCGCTTGATTTGATCCACGACAACCCCCGCAGGCACCGAGCGGGAATTGCCGCGACCGTAGGGGATAATGCAGAACGTGCAACGATGGTCGCAGCCGTTTTGGACCTGAACATAGGCGCGTGACCGCGTACCGAAGCCGTCAATTAGGTGACCCGCCGTCTCGGTCACAGACATAATGTCGTCGACTTGAACCCGCTCGGTATCACCTATGAATCCAGTGCCCAACGCCGCCCAAGTCTCGGGTCTCATCTTTTCGGTGTTGCCAATAACACGGTCGACTTCGGCCATAGCCGCAAAGGTTTCAGGTTCCGTCTGCGCAGCGCAACCGGTAACAATCAGCTTTGCATTCGGATTGGCGCGGCGAAGTTTGCGGATGTCCTGCCGGGCTTTGCGCACAGCTTCGGCGGTAACGGCGCATGTGTTGACGACAATGGCGTCTTGCAGACCCGCCTTGGCTGTCATGTCCCTGATAGCCTCGGTCTCATACGCGTTGAGCCGACAGCCATGGGTCGAAAAGACCGGAGCCTGCGTGGTCATTTCAACGCGTCCAGAAATTCGGTCGTGAAGGTGCCTGTGAAAACATGCATGGTTGGACCCGTCATCCAAACGCCATCATCGCGCCAGTCAATCTCGATCTGTCCGCCGTCGAGGTCGATCTTCACTTTGCGACCCGTCAACCCGCGTCGCGCAGCAGCGACGGCAGTGGCGCATGACGACGATCCGCTGGCCAAGGTGACGCCGACCCCACGCTCCCACACACGCATTCTCAGGTGATCCGTTCCAAGAACCGAGGCAAACTGCACATTCGTGCGTTCAGGAAACAGCGGGGTATGCTCGATTTCGGGGCCGCGCTCTACCAGGGCAATCGCCTCGGCGTCATCGACGAAAAACGTGCAGTGAGGGTTGCCCATCCCTGTGGCTGTCGGTTCGCCCTCAATCGGCAGGCGCAAAGTGTCCACTTCGCGCGCAAGCGGGATGTCTTGCCAGTCTAGCAAAGGCTGACCCATATTGACTGACGTCAACCCATTTCCCGCGTCCTTTGCAATCAAAGTCCCGCGTTCCGTTGTCAGGCTGACTTCTTTCACATCGGACTCGTCCATCAAATGCCGCGCGATGCAGCGGGTTGCGTTGCCACATGCCGCCGAGAATGAGCCGTCAGAATTGTAAAACACCAAATGCGCATCCGCTTTCTCGGACGGTTCGATCACGGTCAGCTGGTCAAATCCAACACCCATCTGACGATGCGCGATCCCCATAACCTGAGCGGACGTCAGTTGAACAGGCACATTACGCGCATCGACGACAACGAAATCGTTGCCGAGTCCATGCATTTTGTGAAAGCTCAAATGTCGCTGTGAGTCCTGTTCCATAAAGGCGCATATACGCCTGTTGTTTGAGCGTTTCCAGTGGAAGCCGCATTGGCGGTCACTGGCACTCGACATGTAGCAGGGATAGTGGCGCTTGTGGGTTAAAGACCCAAATGTAGGCGTATTGCGGAGCGCCCTAATATTATTGTTGTTTTCTACCTTTTTTGGGTTGACCCTTAGACCCGCTCTTTCTAGATACCGCCTCCAGTGGGCCGTTAGCTCAGTTGGTAGAGCAACTGACTTTTAATCAGTGGGTCGC
>JBELFK010000027.1:0-24113 GCA_042092935.1 Paracoccaceae bacterium
ACGCCAAAAAGGTCCTCGCGGCCTGTACGCGCAGCAATATTGACGACATGAAATTCATGGACGTCCGCCGCATGGTGGTCGGCTTTGTTGACGTTAAGGTTCAGCGGGTCAGCTATACGGGGGATCTTGGCTACGAACTGTTCTGCGATCCCATGCACCAACGCGCCCTTTGGGACGTGCTCTGGACCGAGGGCCAAAACCACGGAATGCGCCCCTTTGGAATGCGCGCCATGATGAGTCTGCGTCTCGATAAGTTTTTCGGCAGCTGGCTGTCCGAGTTTTCTCCTGACTATACGGCGGGCGAAACCGGCATGGATCGGTTCATTGCGTGGAAAAAACCGACTGATTTCATCGGTCGCGCTGCGGCTGAGGCGGAAAAACAAGCAGGCTCGGCGCGCAAACTGTGTGTGTTTGAGGTGGACGCGACCGACGCTGATGTAAACGCCTACGAGCCGATTTGGTTGGACGGAAAAGTTCAGGGATTCTGCACCTCGGGCGGGTATTCGCACTATGCTGGCAAGTCGATTGCCTTTGGCTTCGTTCCGACTGAGCGGGCCACCGAAGCGCTTGAGGTCGAGATCGAAATCCTCGGGCAGATGCACAAGGCGCGGCTTATCACGACCCCCTTGTTCGACGCCGATGGCGCCCGGATGCGCGGATGAGCATTGCAATCGTCATTCCCGCGGCTGGCGCTGCAAAGCGCATGGGCGGGCGTGACAAACTGCTTGAAGTCGTCGACGGCGAGGCCCTTCTTCGACGTGTTGCAAAACGCGCATTGGCAGTCACAGGGCAGGTCATCATTGCTTTGCCGGATCGGTCAGACCGGCGCAATGTCATTGCGGATTTGGCCGTAACCATTGCCGAGGTCCGCGATCCGTCCGAGGGCATGGCGGCCTCAATCCGCGCGGGGGTCGCTAGCGTTGTCGACCCCACGACCGGCATCATGATCGTCCCTGCGGATATGCCGGGCTTGGACGCGGATAGCTTATCGAAGGTGATCCAACACTTTGAAAAAAATCAGGAAATCACCCGAGCGACGGATCAAAACGGCGTGGCGGGTCATCCTGTTGTCTTTCCGATCGCGCTTAAGGATGCGTTGCTAGACCTGACCGGCGATCAGGGTGCGCGGGCGATTCTGAAGGGTCGCAACGTCGAACTGGTGCCGCTTGATGCGGATCACGCGATGCTGGATTTAGACACACCCGAGGATTGGCGAAAATGGCGCGCGCGTCAGGACGACGCATAAGCAGGTTGCCGGACATGAAGATCGCCGACCTGGGGCTGGAGATGGGTCGGCATGTGCGCGTTGCTGTCAGTAAGTGCTGGCGGAGTCATCGCACACTCAACCCAAACCTCATTCACGAAAATAAACTGTGGACGCGCAAAAAACACCGAGACCGCTTGTAAAGAGACTGTTCTTGAAACCCTCGCGGGCGCTGCTGTCCGCACATCTTTTGCAAAAATCAACGCACGAATTGGGTCGGCGCGATTGAAGCGAGCATCCTCGGTCCTGAGAATGCGTTGATGTGACGACAGCAGCAAATCCCGCTCGGCACAGACATCCGTATAGAAGCCCAAAGGGATAACCACCGCATTTTCCAATTCCGTCCTTGCCTTGCGAACAAGGAGACTTGCGACCCGTTGAAACCCGTTGTTGCGGGTCAAAATCCGGTCAGTCGGACGCAGATCTTCAACGCGAACGATCCCGTTTATTGTCGTTACCTGCGCCCCGGAGAACAGGCAGGGCAAGGCACATTTGTAGGGATCGATTGATCCACCTGTGGATGGATCAGTCGCTGGAAAACGCTTAAACACTGTTACTAACTTGGCTACTACTTCGATGTAACCTCACCATACTCGTTAAGTGTTGCGGAAAAATTGTGGCGAAAACGGAACCAAAGAGAGATTTCTTGTCAAATTGATTAAAAAAGAGAGGACAGTAAACTGTCCTCTCTTGGGTAGCGCCGATTTCGGGTCGACGCCGCTGCATATTCAAATTTTTCTGATATGGCCTTATTGAAGCAGAAGCTGAGCCTCAAATTTCCGCAGTGAACGGCGTGCGGAATGATAGGCAGCGATGCCTTCCGGCTTGGCCAGTTCAGGGAACAATTCCAAAATCTCGTTGCGTTGCGCGTTGCCGATCCCGTTGAGGCTCCAATCGCCGGGCTGAAAGCTCTCGCTCCAAGCGCCGTCGGACAGAACGACTTCGTGCTGATCGAACATGAAGTGGATGTAGGTGACGTCGTTGACCTCGGCCAATTCGACACCAGGCAAACCAACCAAGTGTTTTGCGGGAACCAGAACTTCACGCTCTTCGAAATAGAAAGCCGCTTTTTCATTGGCAACCAGCATCCGGTGGTTCGGGCTGACCTTCATGTCACGCTCGGGCAATCCATTGCCAAGCGCACCCTTTTTGATAAGAACCGGGCGCAGATGGCTTAGATTTTCAAGCTCGTGAACATCAAGCGCACGCACGCCCATCCAGCGAATTTCCTGAATGCCGTTGTCGCGCGTGATGATGCGATCCCCAACCTCGAGATCTTCGACACACAACTCTCCGCGAGGTGTGGCAATGCGGGTTCCAGGCGTAAAACATGGAATGATGATGTTTTCGATGTTTTCAAAAGTGAAACTGCCAGTTGCCACATTTGCGGGGTCAAAATACGTAGCCGTGCCGTTTTCGAAGTTGCCGGCGTCATAGTCGATAAAGATCGACCCGCCAACGACGTCTGGATCGTCGATCAGAATATCGACACCAGGAATTAGCTGTACGCCAGGGGTGTCGATGATCCGCAAGTCGAGCGTATCGAAATCGTCGCCGCCTTCATTGCCGTCGATAACGTCACCGGCATTCAGAAAGCGGAAGTAGTCGCGATCGTCGCCACCAAACATCGTGTCCGCGCCGTCGCCACCGTAAAGGCTATCGTCGCCACGGTCGCCATAGAGCACGTCGTCGCCTTCATCGCCATAAAGCGTGTCGCGGTCGGTGCCTCCATAGAGTTCGTCTTCGTCGATGCCACCATAAATTAGGTCAGCGCCTGCGCCGCCGGTGATTGTATCGTCGTCGTCACCACCAAAGATGGTGTCGTTGCCACCGCCACCGTCAACAAGGTCACGGTCGTTTTCGGGAATTGGATCGGTCGCGTCCGGCACATTCTGAAAATTCAGCGTGCTTTCGTCAGCCAGAATAAGGTCGTCGCCAAAGCCGCCATCAATCGTATCCGACCCGTGGCCACCAATGATCGTGTCGCTGCCGCCGTCGCCAGAGATGCTGTCCGCATCAATACCGCCGTCGATGTAGTCCGCGTCATCGCCACCGGAAATCGTATCCGAGTCGTCGCCGGTAAAGATCGTGTCCTGACCGCCACGTCCGATAACCAAATCACGGTCATCATCCGGGTTCGGGTCAGAATAAAACCCCTCAATCGGCAGCTTTGGATCATCCGCAGTCGGCGGGCCAGACAGGGCTTCGTAGTCGGAATAATAATCGGTCAGCGGGTCGCCACCAGCGTCGATGACATCGTTGCCGGTGCCGCCATCAATCGTATCACTGCCGCGTCCGCCATCGATTGTATCATCGTCGCCACCACCACTGATGATGTCGTCGTCCCATCCACCATCGAGCGAGTCGTCACCGTCTCCGCCAAAAATCGTGTCCGCATCATCGCCGGTGGCAATAGTATCGTCTCCAGCCGTGCCGATAACACTGTCGAGATCATCGTCAGGAAACGCGTCAATCGCTTCACTTGGGAAACGGAAATGGTCGACCTCGGGCTCAACGAGATCAAAGTGGATGTCGGTTACGCTTACGAACTGAAGAACGGAGGGTTCTTGCTGGTTCGAATAAATGATGTCGATTTTGGCGACGGGACCAGAAACTTCATAGAGCACGGAGCCGGTTGCCGAAGATGTAAATGTAACGTCGCTTCCGGCTGTATACTGATCGTTGCCCGCATCATAGGTGACGTTTGCGCCGAGGGTCGGGGTTACAGTGACCTCATTGCCGAACGCGTCGTAGGCACGCACAATGACTTCGTCTTCACCGACAAGACCGTCGCCGCCAAACGAGTTAATTCTGAAAGACAGATCCGTGGCGACCGGCACGTCCATGTCTGTGGGGTCACCAAACTCGATGTTGAGCTCGGCTGCGTCAAATGAAGGACCGCCAGTATTGTCATCAATACCGCCGCTATAAATCTTGAGAGTCGAAAGCGTGTCAAAGGTCTCGCCAGCGCCAGAATTCACATACTGGTTGAATGATCGGACGTTGACCGCCGAATCCTGCGAGATTTGGGTGCTTGTGACTTTTGCGTAGTTCGTATTGCCGTCGACGTCCCAATAATCGACGTTTGCACCAGCCTCATCCGTGAGGTCAGTACCATCCGCTTTATCCAACCAGTGCAAAATTGCCATTTTAAAAAGCCCTTTACCGACTACTCAGACCCAACGGGGCCCGCACAAATACTCGCACCAAACTGGCGGAACCGAATTCCCAAAAACAAACCAACGATTTGGCAGCTTCCAGGACGCTGACCAATCTGGCCTTAGCGTCTCGGTCCCATTACCGGGTAGCGAGCGGTGGAAAGCGGCCCCCTGCTTATCGCTCACAACAGCCCAGTGCGGGTAAGTCAGTTATAAAGTTGGGACGGTGCTGGCGAAAGTTAAAATTGTCAGAAAATGGGCAAAGCCATGACTGCAATCTGCCGCGAATGGGCAAATTTGAAGGTTTGAATGTTGAATTGTGGTCGTATTACCCACGAAGTCCGAAACAATCGGAATGGCAACGAACACCTGCCAATGACCGCAATCGTGCGCAAACACAGGCTATATGCACGAATTGTTAATCTCTACATGGTTCGGGACTGTTTTCAGATTGGAAACGATAAAGGGAATAGTCGGCGGTATGGCACAATCAAATTGCCACAATTACGTCATGATCTGATTTGTTTCGCGAATCGAACCAATTGGTCGGTTTCATCCAGATTTCACCCTGAACGACCGCGAAAGCGGACAAAACATGATTCGTAGCCGCGCGATTTCGAAAACGTGAAAGAAGGATGAACAAGAGGCCGGTGCACCGGCCTCTGGTTGCCTTATCCGGCCAACACGGCCTCGGCGGCACTTATGGCAGCGTCGGCGTTCGAGGCGTCTTTGCCGCCGCCCTGTGCCATATCTGGGCGACCACCGCCGCCTTTGCCGCCAAGCTCGACCACCGCTGCTTTTACAAGATCAACAGCGCTGATTTGCGTCGTCAGATCAGCTGTCACACCGGCCGCGACCGCCGCCTTGCCGCCCGCATCTGCGATGAGCAGAACTGCTCCGCTGCCGATGCGTTCCTTGTGCTCGTCGATCAACGCGGGAAGATCCTTGCCCGACACGCCACTGAGGGCTTGCGCCACGAACTTGATGCCGTTCACCTCTTTCGCGTCGCTATTGCCCTGCCCGGCACCGCCCGCCATTGCCAACTCACGGCGCAGCGTCGCGACCTCATTGGAAAGCGCTTTGCGTTCGTCCAACAGCGCTTTCACACGCTCGGGAACGTCGCCTGGTTGCGCCTTTAGCATCGCTGCAACCTCACCAAGTTTTCCAGCTTGTTGGGACATATGCGCTTGCGCTGCTTCTCCGGTCAAAGCCTCGATCCTCCGGACACCGGCACTCGAGGCACTGTCACCCAGCATCACAAAGGTGCCGATGTCGCCGGTTTGGCGCACATGCGTACCGCCGCAGAGTTCCAAAGAATACGTCGATCCATTGCCGCCTTTGCCCGACTGGGCGTCAAAACCCATCGAGACCACCCGCACTTCATCGCCGTATTTTTCACCAAACAGGGCCTGCGCGCCAATCGCGCGGGCATCATCGGGCGTCATAATACGCGTTTCAACGGGCGTGTTTTGCCGAATGAATGCATTCACCTCGGCCTCGACCTGCTTTATCTCTTCGTCGGACAGCGCCTTGGAATGGCTAAAGTCAAACCGCAGGCGATCATCCGCATTCAACGATCCTTTCTGGGCAACATGATCGCCAAGCGCACGGCGCAACGCTTCGTGCAGTAGGTGTGTCGCCGAGTGGTTGGCGCGAATGGCCGAACGACGGCTGTGATCGACCTCCAGAACCGCCGCAGCGCCTTTGGATACGTCACCCTCAATCACTTTGCCGATGTGGATGAAAACGTCCGCCGCTTTCCTGGTGTCCGTGACCTCAATGAGAGATTCATCAACACGGATCACACCGCTGTCGCCGACCTGCCCGCCGCTTTCACCGTAAAACGGCGTCTGGTTCAATATGACCTGAACGCTGTCACCGGTTTTCACCGACTCGACCGTCTTGCCATCCTGAACCAGAGCAACAATCTGGCCCTCGGCTTTTTCGGTGTCATATCCAAGAAAATCGGTCGTGCCAAATTCCTCGGCAATATCGAACCAAATGGTCGCGTCGGCAGCTTCGCCCGTACCCGACCACGCAGCGCGGGCCTTGGCTTTTTGCTCGGCCATGGCGGCATCAAAGCCCTCGGTGTCAACTTCACGACCCTTTTCGCGCAGCGCATCCTGCGTCAGATCAAGCGGGAACCCATAGGTATCGTAAAGTTTGAACGCAGCTTGTCCGGGAAAGGCCGCGCCCTCGGGCATGCCGTCCAATTCTTCGTCCAACAGCTTCAAACCACGGTCCAAAGTCTGCTTGAAACGGGTTTCCTCAAGACGCAGGGTTTCTTCGATCAACGCGCTTGCCTGCCCCAACTCTGGGTAAGCGGCGCCCATCTGACGGTTCAATGCGGGCACCAGTTTGTGCATGACCGGATCCTTGGCACCAAGAAGATGCGCATGGCGCATCGCGCGACGCATAATGCGACGCAGCACATAACCGCGACCGTCGTTTGAAGGCATGACGCCATCGGCAATCAGGAATGAGGTCGACCGCAAGTGGTCGGCAATTACGCGATGATGGACGTTTTGGGTGCCATAAGGATCGGTTGAAGTTTCCTGCGCCGAAGCCTCGATCAGCGATTTGAAAAGGTCTGTGTCGTAATTGTCATGGCTGCCCTGAAGCAAAGCGCCAATCCGTTCAAGACCCATGCCGGTGTCGATTGATTGCATGGCCAGATCGACCATCGAGCCATCCTCAAAGCGTTCATTCTGCATGAACACGATGTTCCAAATTTCGATGAAGCGATCACCGTCTTCTTCGGGCGAGCCGGGCGGTCCACCCCAGATGTGATCGCCGTGGTCGTAGAAAATCTCGGTACACGGGCCGCAAGGGCCGGTTGGCCCCATTTGCCAGAAATTATCCGAAGTCGCGATCCGGATGATCCGGTCCTCGGGTACGCCGATTTTCTTCCAAATATCATAGGCTTCGTCATCGGTGTGATAAACAGTGACCAGCAGTTTGCTTTCGTCGATGCCAAATTCTTTGGTGATAAGGTTCCAGGCAAAAGGGATAGCCTCGGTCTTGAAATAGTCGCCAAAGCTGAAATTTCCGAGCATTTCAAAGAACGTATGGTGGCGCGCGGTGTAGCCCACGTTGTCAAGATCGTTGTGTTTGCCCCCTGCCCGCACACATTTCTGCGAGGTCGTCGCACGCACGTAATCGCGTTTTTCAACACCCGTGAAACAGTTCTTGAACTGAACCATGCCCGAGTTGGCAAACATCAATGTTGGATCGTTGCGCGGCACCAAAGGGCTAGAGTCGACAACCTGATGCCCCTGACGTTCAAAATAGTTCAGGAAGGTTGAGCGGATATCATTCAAGCTGGCCATATCGGTCTTTCAGAAAAAGCGTTTCCCTTGATTTATCGCTCTCGTAATCCAGTGTCCACAGCAAGAAAAAACCGGCGGTTGACGCCGCCGGTTTGTATCAGTTTGATCGATGCGAAATTACGCTTCGAGAATATCGTCGTCGTCCTTTTTCGCGCCCTCGGGCATATCAAAGTCCAACCCGTGTGCCGCGCGAATCTTGTCTTCGATATCCAGCGCAATATGCGTGTTTTCCTTCAGGTAATTCTTCGCGTTCTCGCGGCCCTGGCCAATCCGTTCGTCGCCATAGCTGAACCAACTGCCAGACTTGTCGACGACGCCAGCCTTCACGCCAAGATCCAGCAATTCGCCGGTCTTGGAAATGCCTTCACCGTACATGATGTCGAATTCAACCTGCTTGAACGGAGGCGCAACCTTGTTCTTCACGACCTTGACCCGCGTCGCGTTGCCGACGATTTCGTCACGATCCTTGATCGCGCCGATACGTCGGATATCAAGCCGCACCGAGCTGTAGAATTTCAAGGCGTTGCCGCCGGTCGTTGTTTCAGGTGATCCGAACATGACGCCAATTTTCATACGAATTTGGTTGATGAAAATTACCGTACAATTGGTGCGATTGATCGAGCCTGTTAGCTTGCGCATCGCCTGACTCATAAGGCGGGCATGAACGCCGACACTGCTGTCGCCCATGTCACCTTCAAGTTCCGACTTTGGCGTCAGGGCTGCGACAGAATCAACAACGATCATTGTCACCGCGCCCGAGCGCACCAATGTATCGACAATCTCAAGCGCCTGCTCACCCGTATCGGGTTGAGAAATCAGCAACTCATCCAAATCGACGCCGAGCTTTTTCGCATAAATCGGATCAAGCGCGTGTTCAGCGTCCACAAATGCGCAAACGCCGCCCTTTTTCTGCTCTTCCGCGACGCAGTGCAGCGTCAACGTGGTTTTACCCGAGCTTTCAGGGCCGTAGATTTCGACGATGCGGCCCTTTGGAATGCCGCCAATGCCGAGACCGATGTCCAAACCAAGCGACCCCGTCGAGGTCGATTCGATTTCCGGAATGGGGTTGTCCCCACCCAGTTTCATGATCGAGCCTTTGCCAAACTGACGCTCAATCTGTGCCAAGGCGCTATCAAGAGCCTTTTGCTTATCTGCGCTTTTCTTATTTGTCATTGATAGAAGATCTGCCGTTGCCATACTGCTTGCACCCTTGTTTCACGTTTCTTGCCTATCGGCAATTGTCGCTATGTTCTCATCTTGTTCTCACCCTTATGAGATCAAAATGAGAACATTTCAACCAAATTCTCACAAAGTCCAATGTTGCGCGTCAGGGTTAAAGAGTGGTTTACCTGTAAAAAACGAATGAGGATAACGGCAAAGTGCTTGTATTCTGGAAAGAAAATCTGGCCCTGCTCGCGGTTCCAAAGACAGGAACGACGGCAATTGAACAGGCCCTCGCTCCGCATGCGTCAATGGCGATTCTTGACCCTCCGGTGCTGAAACACTTGCCGATTTATCGCTATGATCGCTTCCTAAAGCCCTTCTTTTTAAGGGCCGCCGACAAAGAGCTTGAGACCGCAGCCGTCGTGCGCAATCCGATTGACTGGCTGGGAAGTTGGTACAAATACCGCGCCCGTCCCAGCCTAAAAGGTACGGTCAATTCGACCGCCGATATGTCCTTTGACAACTTTGTCCTAGAGGCCATCAAGGGCGAAAGTGCCCCCTATGCCCATGTCGGATCACAATTGAAATTTCTGACGAATCGTGACGATTCCGTCGGGGCGACGCATATGTTTCGCTATGAGGACATGCCGCGATACATCGATTTCCTTGAAACGCGGCTCAACCGCAAGATCGATTTGGCGCAGGTGAACGTATCGCCCGAAAGGAATCTGGACCTGTCCACCGCAGTCGAAGAAAAACTGCGGCGGAAATGGATCGAGGAATTCGCGCTCTGGGAAAGCGTTTAGCCGCCTGAAACCTGAGCTTCAGCGAATGTTGCCATCCCGTTGTGGCAGGCCAAGGCACTGCGAACGATGCCAAGCGCCAAGGCCGCACCGGACCCTTCGCCAAGTCGCATATCAAAGTTCAGGATCGCTGACTTGCCCATTTCGCTAAGCAGTTTTTGATGTCCGGGCTCAACACTGAGATGACCAATCAGGCAATGATCCAAAAGCGCTGCGTTTGCTTTGAACAGCGGGGCGACAGAGGCTGTGCAAATATAGCCGTCCAAAATGACCGGAATGCCATAGGCACGGGCCGCCAATACGGCACCACAAATCGCGGCTTGCTCGCGCCCCCCAAAGGCGGCCAGAATTCCCATCGCGGACAAATCCTGATGGGCCTCTAATCCACGCGAAATCGCATCGACCTTGCGCTGGACGCCCTCATCGTCCGAACCGGTGCCACGCCCAACCCAAGTTGCCGGATCGCCGCCGAAAACCGCTGCGGCAAGTGCCGCGGCGATTGTTGAATTGCCGATTCCCATTTCGCCCAAAATCAGAATATCAGAAGATTTATCAACCGCTTCTGCGCCAATGTTCAGAGCATCAAGGCACTCGGATTCGGTCATCGCGGGGGCGACCGTAAAATCCTTAGTCGGCGTATCGAGATCAAGCGCGACCACCGATAGATCGGCCCCGTTTGCTTTACAAAGCTGATTGATCGCCGCCCCGCCGTGCTCAAAGTTCGCAACCATCTGGGCCGTCACTTCCTGCGGAAAGGGATTTACCCCTTGTGCGCAAATTCCGTGATTCCCCGCAAAAACAACGGCTTGGGCCGTGTCGATCTTCGGGCGCTCTGTTTTTTGCCAGCCCGCCAGGAAAATCGCGATCTCCTCAAGCCGTCCGAGTGCACCGGGTGGTTTCGTCAATGCAATTTGACGATCCGTTGCGGCCAAAGCCGACTCAGCATCGTGGCTGGGAAAGCCTGCAACCAAGCCTGCTACATCGTCGAGACTGGAAATCTTAAAAGTCGTTGTCATTCGGTTTTACTTTCAGTGCTTGGCCAGAAACGGCCAGATATACTTCGTTGCATTGGTCGGCTATTCGCTGATTCAGCGCTCCGGCGGCGTCCCTGAAATCTCGTCCAAGTTTGCTATCGGGAACAATGCCAGAGCCGACCTCGTTTGTGACAAAGACGACTGGATTTGACTGATCTTTCAATGCGACAATTAGAGCGTCAATCCGTGCGGTGACATCATCTTCCGCGAGCATGAGATTGGTCAGCCATAGCGTCAGGCAATCGACAAGACGCGGTTGACCACGGTCCGTGTCCCTTAGCGCCTTGGCCAAATCGAGATCGGCTTGCACAGTCGTCCACTCGGGGCCTCGGCGGGCGATGTGTGCTGCAATCCGGTCGGTCATTTCGTCGTCAAAGGCTTTGGCCGTCGCAATATAGACCGGACGTTCGCCCAATTTTGTCGTCAGGCGTTCTGCAATGGCGCTTTTGCCGGATCGTGCGCCGCCAGTGATGAGTATCGACTTTTTCATAGGCCTGTGACATTGCAGAATCTTCGACCAAAGGAAAGATGTTGGTGGCGGTAACTGACAACATTGTTGAAACGCGTATCGCCAAGGCCTACGGGCATTTTGGCGAATGGCTACAGGGGCGCGTTGGGGCCACTGGGCCTATTGCCCTTATCAGTGTGCAATGCCCGCTTTATTGGATCGACCTGCATCATCAAGCGGCGGATGAGCTTGACTACCAGGACGACCTGCCCAGCCTGTCATACGCACATCTAACACAAGTGCTTGCGGCCTTGGGCCAGCCCCAGTCAGGCCGGTTTACCGCCAGTTCCAACATGCAGTTTGGTGCCGGATTGGGGGCCTCAACGGCATCGTTACTTGCCGTCACGCGCGTTGCGGCCAAGCCCGCCCATCCCACGGATGAAATCGCCAAAGCCATTGTCAGCGTCGAGGGGGCCTCGGATCCACTGATGTATTCGGACTTTGATCGGCTTTTATGGGCGTCCCGAACGGCCGAGATTGTCGATAGGTTTATGGCACCCCCAAAGTTCACCGTACTTGGTGGCCTGTGGGGCCAACCACTGCGCACCGATCCGCAAGACTCGAATTTCCCGGATATATCCGATCTGTTGCCAGAATGGGCAACGGCAACAAAGTCGAAAAACCACCATCAAGTCGCTGAAATCGCAACGGAATCCTTCACGCGAACATCGCAATTGCGTGGCAGCGACAACGACCCGACTTTAGACATTGCGGGCGACTTGGGCGCGCTTGGCGTCCTCCGCGCCCACACAGGTTCAGCGCGGGGACTGTTGTTCAAATCTGACAACGCCCCGCAATCAGGATTGAACCTTTTGCGTGAGGCAGGGTATTCAGACGTTGCAACGTTCCAAACCGGAGATGGGTCGTGACCACCGCTGCAATCATGCTTTGCGCCTTGGCGCTCGATGCTTGGATCGGCTGGCCTGCGTTCCTGTTTGATCGCATTGGCCATCCGGTCAGTTGGCTTGGCAAGTTGATTGCCCGTTTTGACAAAACTCTGAACCGGCGCGACTGGCACTTCGCCACCCGCAGACTTATGGGAGTGATTACCGCGCTTTTCCTGATTGGCGGGTGCTTTTTCCTTGGGTTGTTTTTCCAAATCCTGTTTGGCGACGGGGTTCTGGGCTTTGTTCTTTCGGTGCTGATTGTCTGGCCGCTTCTGGCGGTCAATTCGATGTTTACGCATGTCGAGGACATCGCCATTCCGCTTGAGGAAAACCGCATCACCGAGGCACGCGCCGCGGTCAGTCTGATTGTCGGGCGCAATCCTGAAACGCTGGACCGCGCAGGTATTGGACGCGCGGCAATCGAAAGCCTTGCCGAAAACACCTCGGACGGCATCGTTGCACCGATATTTTGGGGCACGGTCCTCGGGATACCCGGAATTTTTGCCTATAAAGCGATCAACACGCTAGATTCGATGATCGGCTATAAGACCAAGCGGCATTTTCATTTTGGCTGGGCATCGGCGCGTATCGACGACATCGCCAATTTCATCCCGGCAAGAATGACCGGATGGCTTTTTGCATTGACCTCGGGCAATCGAAAGCAGGCCTTGGCGGTGATGAGTTTTGACGCGAAAAAACACAGGTCTCCGAATGCAGGCTGGCCCGAAGCGGCCATGGCAGGGGCGCTTGGCGTCCGCATTTCAGGGCCGCGCGTTTACGGAACGGGCCAATCAAACGACCCGTGGTTAAATGAAAACGGGCGCGAGGTTGTGGCGGCTGACGTCACAAAATCGCTTGGCCTATTCAAGCGGGCGATGTTTGGCTTGGCGGCCATTCTCGCCCTGCTCACCCTCGTATAGATCGGACCCCAATGCGCGATCACGGTGGAAATCTGGATGCGGCAATCGCTGAATTTGGCGGCACATCTGCCGATTGGCTAGACCTTTCAACCGGCATTAATCCGTTACCCTATCCCCTGCCCCAGCTTTCCAATTCTGTCTGGAGCGATCTGCCGACCAAATCGGCACAACGTAGGTTGCTCAGGGCCGCGCAATCCGCGTTCAAGTCGTCATGGGCGTGTTTGCCGACGGCAGGCGCACAGGCGGGCATCCAGATGTTACCACGCGTCTTGAAAACCGGGTCTGCGAGGGTGCTAACGCCAACCTACAACGAACACGCTGCCAACCTAGTGGCCGCAGGTTGGGACGTGACAAGCGTTGACACCTTGCAAGACCTGACGGGCGCGGATTTGGCCGTAGTGGTCAATCCCAACAACCCAACGGGCGATCTCTACGCGGCGGACGCGTTGCGCGCGCTTGCGAAATCGGTTGGACATCTTCTCATAGACGAGAGCTTTTGCGACCCGCACCCCGAAGCGTCGGTTCTTAGCGCGGATCAGCCGCCAAACGTGACCGTGTTGCGATCCTTCGGCAAGTTCTATGGCCTTGCTGGGGTGCGTCTGGGGTTCGTCTTTGGGCCGTCTCAGATCGTCGCGAAACTCAATGAGCTTTCCGGGCCATGGCCGGTGTCTGGTCCGGCAATCGAAGTTGGATGCACTGCACTTGCCGATCGCGCGTGGCAGTCAGCAACCATTGCCCGCTTGGATCGTGATGCTGCCCGTATGGACAACCTAGCGCGAACCGCAGGTTGGCGCGTTGCAGGCGGAACGACTCTGTTTCGGCTTTACGAGGTAGACAATGCCGCCACTGCCCAAAACCAGCTTGCCCGCCATCACGTCTGGTCGCGAATTTTCCCCTATTCAGATACGTGGATAAGGCTCGGGCTACCAAATGGCGAGGATCGGTGGGATCAACTTGCAGCCGCCTTAGCGGGCTAAGTCCAGCAACCCTTCGACATCCAGATGAGCCTCCATATGGTCCGCCAACTCCTCGAGCACGGCTTCAACCGTCGCGTCATAGGCGAGGTTGGACGCAGTTGCGCCCAGCGCATTGAGAAACGTCTTTCGAAACGCATCGTCGCTAAACATGCCGTGAAAATAGCTGCCAATCACCCGACCGCTTGCGCTCGTTGCACCGTCGAAGTGCCCATCCCGCATCGCGAAGGGGCGCGCGCAATCTGGTCCGGTCGTCTGACCAATATGAATCTCATACCCTTGAAACCGCGTCTGACTTTCAACGTGGATCGCGGTGGCCTGAGACAACCGTTTGTCAGGCGTCATGATCGTCTCAACGTCCAGCAGCCCCAATCCATCACTTGACCCCGCGGTGCCTTCAATCCCCTTTGGATCGTGAATCTTGTGACCGAGCATCTGGTATCCGCCGCAAATGCCCAACACATGCCCCCCGCGCCGAACATGCGCTTGCAGATCAACATCCCAGCCCTGGTCCTTTAGGTATCTGAGGTCGCCCCGCGTCGATTTACTGCCCGGAATGATGACCAAATCAGCATCCGCCGGCAGCACCTCACCGGCGCGCAGCATCGTCAGTTTGACGTCAGGTTCTTGTCCCAAAGGATCGAGATCGTCAAAATTCGCAATGCGCGACAGGCCGAGGCACACGACGTGAAATCCACCATTTTGACCACCTGACCCCAAATCCAGTGCGTCTTCGGCGGGCAATTTCCATGCCTGAGAAAACCATGGCAATGTTCCGAACCCTTGCCAGCCTGTCATTTGTTCGATCATCCTGTAGCCCTGATCGAACAGCGAAGGATCGCCGCGAAACCGATTTATGAGAAAGCCCTGAACAAGCATTTCATCGTCTTCGGCCAAGACAGCCTGCGTGCCAACCATCTGAGCAATAACACCGCCCCGATCAATGTCGCCTGCAAGCACAACCGGCACCTTGCCAGCTTGGGCAAAGCCCATGTTTGCAATATCCCCTTCGCGCAGATTGACCTCGGCGGGGCTACCGGCACCTTCAACCAAAACGAGGTCAAATTCGGACTTCAAGCGCGCAAAACTTTCAACCACGCTTTCCAAGAGCTGGGGCTTTAGGCGGGCGTAGTCTTTCGCCTTGACCGTCGTTAGCCACCTGCCTTGCACAATGACTTGCGAGCCGACGTCGGTCTCGGGTTTAAGCAAAACCGGATTCATATCGACACGTGGTGCCAGCCCACAGGCTTTGGCCTGCAACGCCTGTGCCCGCCCGATCTCACCCCCGTCAACCGTCACGGCTGCGTTGTTTGACATGTTCTGAGGCTTAAAAGGCGCAACCTTCAATCCGCGCCGCACCGCCGCGCGACACAATCCGGCGACAAGCATGGACTTGCCGACATTCGAGCCTGTGCCCTGGATCATCAGCGCCTTGGACATGGTTATGCCTGCCTCGGCAGAAACACTTCGATCGCGGCCTGAGCGATCACCGCGTCGCCCGAATTCAAACCGCCGTGTTGGACCGAAATCGAAACCTCGCCAACAGGAAACAGCGGAATCAACGCCTCGGCGTCAACACTCGAAGGGTCTTGCACACCAATTGTCGCCTTAACTTTCAGGTCTCGTTTCAGATCTGGAAACTTGCCGAGCATCGCTAAACTGGCACCATGCAGCGCGTTCTCAACCGCCCGACGTGCAGCTTTCGTGTAGTCCCGCCCGTGGAGGTCGTTCCCCATACCCATCTCGATGATAAACCGCTGATGGGTCATGCGCGCTCCTCCAAATCGAGTGAGACGGCGACTGCGACATTGGCCATGACATTCGGCGCGCCCCCCGCGCGTTCAACATCCAAACCACCTGCGCAAACATCGATGCTGACCTGTCCATAGGGGAAGACGGATTTTAACACCTCAACATCCACAGCGTCAGGCCGCGCGACACCAACTTTGACATCGATAATCATGTCGGTCTTTTCTTTGCCAAACAACTCGGCCAAATTGATCGAGTTACGCCACAAAGCATGTTTGATCGCCCGCACCGAAGCCTCGGTATAGTCTTGGCGGCGCAGGGATGACCCCATGCCGAACTCTGTCAACAAATGTGTAACAGCCATTAAAATTCGACCCCCGCCTGCGCCTTGATGCCATCACGGAAGGGGTGCTTGACCAATTCCATTTCGGATACCAGATCAGCGGCCTCGATCAACTCGGGCTTGGCATTGCGACCCGTCAAGCACACATGGGTCATGTCCGGTTTTTCGGTCAGCAAGAAATCCACAACCTCGTCGATATCGAGATAGTCGTTGCGCAGGGCAATATTGATTTCGTCCAAAAGCACGAACTTTATGTTGTGGTCACGAATGAAGTCTTTTGCCTTTTCCCAACCCGCTTGGGCGGCAGCGATATCGCGTTCACGATCTTGCGTTTCCCACGTAAACCCTTCGCCGGACACGACAAACTGGCAAATGTCGGCAAAGCGGTCTTCAAGCAGCGACCGTTCGCCGGTTGCGCGGCTGCCCTTGATGAACTGCACGACGGCACAGGGCATTCCATGGGCAATGGCGCGGAACACCATCCCGAAACCGGATGACGATTTGCCCTTGCCCTTGCCGGTGTTGACGATGATGAGTCCTTTCTCTTCGGTCTTAGTCTCCATCATCCGATCACGTGCGGCTTTGATCTTTTTCATTTTCTCCGCGTGGCGGGTGTTCACATCATCACTCAAAAGGCACCTATCGCTTGACATTGCTGGCTGTGATCGCCCATGTGCGATCTGCTGGTGCCTGTCATATGACAGGTGAAAAGGGAATGCGATACGGGAAGCGACCTTCCTTGAAACGCAGCCGCCCCCGCGACCGTGACCGGATAGGTCGCCCACAGCCACTGGTGCGTCGTCACCGGGAAGGCAGGGTGACCGCCAGAGGCCTACCTCTGACATCCGCAAGCCGGGAGACCTGCCAGCAAACGCGACGTGAACCGGGCGGGGTGCCTCGGGGGCGGGATTGGCCTTGGTCCCCGTTTCTTTCCCCATCCGAGAAAAGGAATGATGCCCCATGGCCCAAAAGGTCACTGAACTACTGGTTTGCACAACGTGCCGCATGGGCATGCCCACTGATGTGGAAGGGCCGCGCCCGGGTGCGCAATTGTATGACGCCTTGGCCGGCGCCGCCCTACCCGACGGCGTCGTTCTGAAACCCGTCGAATGCCTCTCAAACTGCAAAGAGGGGTGCTCGGTCGTGCTACGATCCGCGGGCAAATGGACCTATGTTTACGGTCGTTTTGATCCCGAACAGGGTGCCAGGGACATCATCGTTGACGGCACCGCGAAATACCACGCCTCTGAGGACGGTCTCGTCCCGTGGCGCGAGCGCCCTGAACATTTCCGCAAAAACTGCATTGCCCGCATTCCCCCTTTGGAGATCCCGAATGTCTGATCTAAGCAAACTGCCCGTCACCGTCATCACCGGATTTCTGGGATCGGGAAAAACGACCCTCGTGCGTCACTTGATGCAAAACCCACAAGGCAAACGCCTTGCCATTATCGTCAACGAATTTGGTGACGTCGGGGTTGATGGTGAAATCCTGAAATCTTGCGCGATCCCCGATTGCCCCGAAGAAAACATCATGGAGCTGGCAAACGGATGCATCTGTTGCACCGTGGCCGACGACTTTATCCCGACGATCGAAGCGCTTATGGCGCTAGAGCCGCGCCCCGAGCATATCCTGATTGAAACCTCGGGTCTTGCCCTGCCAAAGCCGTTGCTAAAGGCGTTTGACTGGCCGGATATCCGCTCAAAAATCACCGTCGATGGCGTGATCGCGCTTGCGGATGCCGAGGCTGTGGCCTCGGGCCGTTTTGCCCCGAATGTTGCGGCTGTGGATGCGCAACGCATGGCGGATGACAGTCTCGATCACGAAACGCCGCTGTCCGAGGTTTTTGAGGATCAGATTTCTTGCGCCGACATCATCCTGTTGACCAAACCCGACCTTGCAGGGCCAGAGGGCATTGCCAAGGCCAAGGCGACTATCGCTGCCGAAGCCCCGCGCCCGTTGCCGGTCGTTGAAGTTGCCGAAGGCGTCGTTGACCCACGCGTCATCCTTGGTCTCGAGGCCGCCGCCGAAGACGATATGGATGCACGGCCAAGCCACCACGACGGTCATCACGATCATGAACATGACGATTTTGAAAGCATCATTGTTGATCTTGACGAATTGACCAACCCAGCGGATTTGACCGCAAAAATTGAGAAACTTGCCAACGAAAACAACATTCTGCGCGTCAAAGGTTACGCAGCCGTTGCGGGCAAACCAATGCGCCTTTTGGTTCAGGCCGTCGGGGCGCGGGTGCGGTCTCAGTTTGATCGCCCCTGGGCACCTGACGAAGCGCGCCAAGGTCGCTTGGTGGTCATTGCCGAGCATGACGACATTGACCGCCAAGCAATCGAAACCATTCTGAAAGGCTAACCCCGCGATGCACGTCATTTTCCGCGAGAGTCATGGGCTTGAGGAATCCGAGGCGCCACGCGACCTCGGCCAAAGCCCCGCTGACCTTGTGGTTTTGTCGTTTTCCGACAGTGACCTGGGGGCGTTTTCAGCGGGCTGGCATCGCTCGAACGGGACACTGCCAACGTTGAGATTGGCCAATCTTTCGGCTTTAAAGCACCCGCTGTCGGTCGATACCTACATCGAACAAACCTTGGAACACGCCCAAGGTATCCTCATTCGCCTGATCGGCGGTGTTCCCTATTGGGCCTATGGCCTCGAACAGATTTTTGCAATTGCCCAGCAAAAGGGTATCGCCCTTGCCGTGCTGCCAGCCGACGGTCGGGTGGACGAACGGCTTGATGCTTATTCGACGCTTCCGGTCTCGACACTTCGCCGTTTGGCGCATTTGTGCGACCAAGGCGGCGAGGTCGCAGCCCAAGCGGCACTGGCGCAATTGGCGCTTGCAGCAGGTCTTTACGCGGGGCCAGTCGCCGGTGCAAAATCTCTACCGGAATTCGGGGCTTGGACATCGACCCACGGCACATTGCCTTCGCTTGAAATCTTCAAGCGTGACAAACCTAAACCCTTGGTATTAATCACCTTCTACCGCTCATATCTCAGCGCGGCGGACATCGCGCCGATCAAAGCCTTAAGTGGCGCGTTCGCAGAAAAAGGGGTGCAAACCCTTGGCCTGTTCGCGCCCTCTCTCAAATCGCCCAAAGCCCGCAAGTGGCTCGAGACAACGATCCAGCGATTGGATGCGTCGGCCATCGTAAACCTGACGGCATTTTCCGGCCGAGGGTCGGACAACGACTCGCCCTTGGACGTGGCTGGCGTTCCCGTATTTCAAGCCGCCTTGGCGACCTCGGATCGCGAAAGCTGGGCCAATTCTGATCGCGGTCTTTCACCCGCTGATCTTGCCATGCATGTCGTCTTGCCCGAGGTCGACGGCAGGCTTTTTGCCGGCGTCACCAGTTTTAAAGAGGCCGGCCAGCGCGACGAGGCGCTAGAGTTCGCAAGAACCGTGCACGCCCCGGACACCGGTCGCGTCGATGCGATTGTTGCCAAAACACTGGCGTGGGTCAATTTGGCGCAAAAACCAAACTGCGCTAAGAAGCTGGCGATTATTCTGTCAACCTACCCCGGTCGGGATTGGCAAATGGCCCACGCTGTTGGGTTAGACGCATTGGCCTCGGTTCAGGCCTTGGTTGAGGATTTGCATGGCGACGGCTATGCCATCGACGCGTTGACTGATCCGCTTGAAGATATGTTGCAAAACGCTTCGCTGTCCGTCTCGCTTGCCGACTATAACGCAGCGCTTGGCACCCTTCCCGCAGCGCTGCACTCGGATTTGATCGAAGCGTGGGGACCACCGGAAAACGACGCCAATTTCCGCGATGGCGCATTCCATTTTGCAGCCGTCGAAAACGGCAACGCGCTGATTGCCTTGCAACCCGAACGCGGCCAGCCGCAAAAACGCGACGATGATTACCACGATCTAAGCCGGACACCGTGCCATGCCTATGTCGCGTTCTATCTCTATTTACGCGGCTCTTTTAACGCTGATGCCTTGATCCACGTCGGCGCGCACGGCACTTTGGAATGGCTGCCGGGAAAATCTGTCGCATTGTCCGACACCTGTTGGCCCGAGGCGCTGACGGCGTCGCTTCCCGTCATTTACCCTTTCATCGTCAACGATCCCGGCGAGGCGGCGCAGGCAAAGCGGCGTATCGGGGCAATGACCCTTGGGCACATCCCCCCTGCCCTGAAAGACAGCGAAACGCCGGAGCGCATGGCGGGTCTGGAAAGCCTGTTGGACGAGTTTTCGAACGCCGATGGACTCGATCCGAAACGGCGTGACCGGCTGCAAGCAGATATTCGCGATCAGGCCAAAGCGCTTGGCGTCGAAGGCGATCTTGGTATTTCCGACGCGATCAGCACCGCCGAGGCGATAACCCGCATCGACCGTTTTGTGTGTGACATCAAAGAAAGCCAATTCGGCGACGGCCTGCATATTTGGGGTCGCATGCCGCATGCGATTGGGTCGTTTGATCCAACGACTTCAGTGTCGTCAGAAAAGCAAGCGCTGCTCGATGCGCTGCGCGGAAAACGCATCGACTCGGGGCCGAGCGGCTCGCCCTATCGCCGTCAAGAGGACGTCTTGCCAACCGGCCGCAATCTGTTCACCACCGACCCGCGCTCAGTGCCGACACGCTCGGCCTACGCGCAGGGCGTTCGGCTGGCCGAAGAACTTGTCCGGCGGCACTTGCAGGAAGAAGGCGATTATCCAAAGGGCCTGATCGTTGATCTCTGGGGATCGGCCACGATGCGCACCGCGGGCGAGGAATTCGCAATGGCGTTGCATTTGCTGGGGGCCAAACCGGTCTGGGACAAAGGATCCGAACGTGTTTCAGGTGTCGAGATCATACCAATCGCGGAACTCGAGCGTCCACGGATCGACGTCACCCTGCGCGTATCGGGCCTGTTCCGCGACGTCTTCCCATCGCTCTCGGCGCTCTTTTCGCAAGCCGTCCAAGCGCTGAGCCAACGCGACGAGGCAAGCGACTGGAACCCTTTCGCAGGCAAAGAGACAGGCTTTCGTGTCTTTGGTCCCGCCCCTGGCCACTACGGCTTGGCGATGGGTGAGACGATGGACGATTACACGGACGAGGGTCGCAAGAATGCGGGCCTCGCGTGGCTCAAAGCGTCATCATGGGGCACAGACGGCACCGAAATCACGCAAGACATGGCGGGAATTGAAACCCGCGTCAAAGCGGCGGACTCATTCGTGCATCTTCAGGATTTGACGGAAACCGACATTCTGCTGGCCGAGGATTACGCCGCGCATGAAGCTGGGTTTGCGGCAGCAAAGATGCAAACAGGTGGCAACTATAACCTATACCATCTTGATAACACGGACATTTCAAATCCGTCGGCCCGCACGCTTCAAGAAGAGGTCGCCCGTGTCGTTCATGCCCGCGCGACCAACCCAAGCTGGATCAGCGGCATGAAGCGCCACGGGTTTCGTGGCGCAGCCGAGATCGCCGCAACGCTCGATCACCTTGGCGCTTTTGCCCATCTGGCCGGGGTCGTGGGGCCGCATCTCTTTGATGCCTACCACGACGCAACTTTAGGTGACCCCGATGTCGTCACGTTCCTGAAAGACTCCAACCCCGAGGCGTTGCAGGCGATGCGCGACCGGTTCAATGCCCTTCACGAAGCAGGCCTGTGGAAAACACGCCGCAACTCGATCCTGGCGCAATTGGAGCAATTGGCATGAGCGCCCCCATTGTCCAGGGATGGTGTCCCGGCGCTTACAAGCCGATGATGTCGGGCGACGGTCTGGTGGTCCGTGTCCGCCCCTTCGCTGGCGAAATCAGCGCCGCACAAGCGACTGAACTGGCGGATTTGTCCGAGACGTTTGGAACGGGATTCATCGACCTGACAAACCGCGCCAATCTGCAAATTCGCGGTGTCAAGGAAACGGATGTTTCCCAGTTGCTGACCCGCTTGTCTCAAGCTGCTTTGTTGGATGAAAACGAAACCGTCGAAGCTAAGCGAAACGTAATCATATCGCCGTTCTACCAGCCCGGCGACGTGTCAGACCGCATTTACCGAGCGTTGGTCGCCAAACTGCCGGAATTTCCAGATTTCCCAAAGAAATTCGGATTTGCCGTGGATTGCGGTGAAAGACGGGTCTTGCAGGATACCTACGCAGACATCCGAATTGAACGCGCTCAGGATGGCGGCTTTCTGGTGCGCGCAACGGGCTGTGACACCGGCGCTGCCGTAAGCGAAGCGGAGGTGATCGCGACCGTTCTGACCCTTGTTGAATGGTTCGCCTCGACCCGTGCTGCGGATACGCGGCGCATGTCCAAGCACCTCACCGACGTTCCATTGCCACTGCGTTTTCAAGGCGCTCATCCGTTTGAAGCAACCGTACAGCGCGACAAAGGACTGCTCTACGCCCCCTTCGGTCAACTCAGCGCCGCAGACTTGCGCGCGTTGTCTGAGCTAGGCGATGTCTCGGCCATCCGCATAACCCCTTGGCGGGCGCTGTGGCTCGGATCCGTATCACCCAAGGCCCGCGCGCTGTTTCCGATCCCCGAAAATTCTCCGCTTTTGTCCGTCGCGGCCTGTGCTGGCCAACCGTATTGCCCCCAAGCCAGCGTTGAAACCCGTGATTTGGCAGTGGAACTGGCGGGGCGTTGGCCGGGCAAACTCCATGTTTCGGGCTGCGCCAAAGGCTGCGCGCACCCTGCCAATGCCGAGGTCACGCTCGTTGGGAAAAACGGCCGATTTGACCTTGTTCGAAACGGTGCGGCATGGGATGACCCGTTTTACACCAATCTCAGCCATGCCGCGCTCAAAAATCTGGATCTCAAGTAATGCCCTATGAATACGAAAAAAACGGCGCTGCGATATATCTTGAATCGTTTGCAACGATCAGGTCCGAGGCCAATTTGGCGCGCTTTGATTCAGACGAAGAAATGGTCGCTGTGCGTATGATCCATGCCGCTGGCATGGTCGGACTGGAAGAGCATATCCATTTTTCACCCAACTTCGTCGCAAGCGCACGCACCGCCTTGGAAAACGGCGCGCCGATCTTTTGCGATGCGCGGATGGTCAGCGAAGGCGTGACGCGCACCCGCCTGCCCGCCAACAACGAGGTAATCTGCACGCTTTGGGCCGACGGTATCAAGGAAATGGCCGCCGAGATGGGCAACACCCGCTCGGCGACAGCGTTGGAGCTTTGGCGACCCAAGTTAGAGGGCGCGGTGGTTGCCATCGGCAACGCACCAACGGCGTTGTTTCATCTTCTGAACATGCTGGAAGACCCGGACTGCCCGCGTCCAGCGGCCATCATCGGGTGCCCCGTTGGATTTATCGGAGCGGCTGAAAGCAAGGACGCGCTTTGGAACGACCAACCCGTTCCCTGTTGCATCGTCAAAGGCCGCTTGGGCGGCAGCGCGATCACCGTTGCAGCCATCAACGCAATAGCGAGTCGGATCGAATGACACTAGGAACCCTATACGGCGTCGGTCTTGGCCCCGGTGACCCTGACTTGATGAGCGTTCGCGCAGATCGACTTGTGCGCCGTGCGAAACATGTCGCGTTTTTCCGAAAAGCCGGTCGCAAAGGTCAGGCCCGTCAGATTGTCGAAGGCATGATTGACACGCAAGCAATTGAATTTCCAATGGAATACCCCGTAACAACGGAAATTCCGTTTGACGATCCACGCTACAACGAAGCACTTTCAACCTTTTACGCAGGCTGTACTGAACACCTTTATGGGCTTTTGAAAGCCGGCGAGGATGTCGTCGTTCTCTGCGAAGGCGATCCATTTTTCTACGGCTCGTTCATGTATCTGTTTGAGCGTCTGGCCGAAGATTATGACTGCGAAGTGGTCCCCGGCGTATCCTCAATGATGGCCTCTTCTGCAGCATTCGGACGACCACTGGCGGCCCGCAATGACGTTTTGACCGTGGTGCCGTCGCCGCTCGACGATGCCCGGATCATGCAGCATCTGGAGGCCAGCGAGGCCCTGTGTTTCATCAAGGTGGGGCGTCATCTGGACCGGGTGCGCG
>JBELFK010000028.1:0-24095 GCA_042092935.1 Paracoccaceae bacterium
CCTTAGCTACTTTCGTTTCCAGTTCCTCTGCTGGTAACCGCCATCCGTCCTTGCTTGCTGTACCGCTGTTCTTAATCAGCCGATGCGAGACGTAATAGCGGAGCCTCACACCAGCCCTTGTCTTGCCGTGCGATGGCGTTAATCGATCCCCTGTCTCATCATATATCTTGCCGCAGAGTAGTGAGTGCTGCTTTGCAGTCTTGCCCGCCCAACACTTTGCAGCCCCGTCCTGTAGCACCTGCTGGATGCGGTCCCAACGATCCGGCTCAATAATAGCATCATGCTGTCCGTCGTGGATGAGAGTTTTGTGTTTGATGCGACCTGCATAGATCGGGTTCGTAAGGATATGATGAATGTGCCATCGATCGAACCGACCGCCACCGGTTTGCTTTCCAGCGGTTGTCTCACGTCGCTTGGTGCGGAGTTGCAGGTTATCGGCCACGTCCTTTACCTGTCTGACAGTCCCGTGGATCTCGTAAAGATTATAGAGCCTACGGATGGTCTGTGCTTCAGCCTCATTGATCTTCAAGGTTCTGCCATCTGCATCATATCCCAAGGGCACCAACCCACCCATCCAGAGGCCTCTGCGTTTGGACGCTGCTATCTTGTCTCTGATACGCTCGGCTATGACCTCTCGCTCGAACTGAGCAAACGACAGCAGCATGTTGAGGGTCAGCCTCCCCATGCTGGTCGCTGTGTTGAACGACTGGGTACCCAGCCTTGCTCTGAAAGCCAGAGCTGCATCAATGCTAGTTCCGAATAGTCTACGGCGCTGTTTGAACAGTCCGTCATCAAATATCCAATCCCAAGATTCATCACGATATTCTAACAAAATATGAAAAAATTCTCTTGCGACAGATCCAGTCGATGCAGCAACCCCATTCATGAGGCGCGCGCACTTCAGGCAGTAAGGACTAAGTTGTCTCCGTAAATCAGATCATTCGGTCCAATTTTGGCCCAAAGCTGCCTTTCAAACCCGCTGCAGAGAACGACAGCTCAGAGCCCAAACTTACCTAAATGCAGCACAATGACTAATGTCAGTTCTTAGTTTTTTGCGCCGCAAGTGCTTAGTCGATATGGTAAGTTAATTGTCGCATGAGTTGATGGAGGTTCGATGTGATTGGGCCAGGTGGAACGGACTTTATCGAAGCTGGATCAGGACCAAAGGTCATTCTAATTCATTCGAGCGTTGCGGGTGCGCGGCAATGGAGCAACCTCATGAGCGCGCTTTCTGACAAGTTTCATCTTATAGCCATCAACTTGTTTGGTTACGGAGCCACCGGTGGCTGGCCCAAGAGAGAAACGCAGACGCTGGAGGACCAAGCGAGGCTACTACAACCCTTTCTAACCGATGACGGAGAGAAGGTTTCCATAGTAGGGCATTCGTTTGGCGGAAGCGTAGCGATGAAAGCAGCAGCATTGTTCAAGGACCATATAGACCGCTTGGTTTTGATTGAACCCAACCCTTTTTATTTATTGGAGCAGAATGGTCGAGACGAGGCGTTTCAAGAAGCAACAAGTCTGCGCAACACAATCAGGCAAAGCGGAAAGGACAACACCTGGCCGATAGCTGCAGAAGTGTTTGTGAATTATTGGACAGGTCGGGGAAGCTGGGACGCTATGCCGGAAGAGCGTCAAGCCAAATTCACTAAGGCTCTGGAGCCAAATTTCCATGAGTGGGATGGCGTTATGAACGAAAAGACGCCGCTATCTGATTGGGAGGCTCAATTGCCGAGAAAAACAACGGTTGTCTATGCGACAGACACGGTCCGAAGCATCGACGAAATCGTATCGCTAATGAGGCAAAACATACCTCATTGGAGGTTCGAAGCCATAGAACGCGGTGGGCACATGGCGGCAATGACGAAGCCTGATCTGATAAACCCTATAATCGAGCGGGCTCTAGCGAGATAAACTCTGTGAGCGAATGATCGATTACAAAAGCCATGCTAAGCTGCAAAGCGGTCAACGGCAGCTTCGTCCCGCATTGCAGACATTGGCGCAAGTCGCAGCGAATGACAGCTTTCCGCCCAACGTTTGATGGACAGGATCGGTTTACGACGGATCTTGAGAGCGGTTTTCACATTCCGAAGTTACAGTCCAAAACCTGCCTCTGGCGCGGTGCGCTATTTCGTTGTCGCATCCACCAAAAGCGGACATTGGATTTCAGTCAATGTACACGCGATGTAAGGAAGGGGAGCGCAAACATCAGGCAATAGGTTGTGCTCAATGGACGCTGGGTAAGCTAATTTGGTTGCTAGCAGCATTTACGCCCCGTCGTTGTAGAGACTGTTAAAGCCTTGAATTTCAACCTATGGAAACTTCAGTCTAGTCGTTGTTTTCAATTGCGTAAGACGTTGTTTCCCTTTCAATCAACTCCGCAGGAAGCAATGTTGACGATACCGGCAACTTCGGGTCAGTGATGCGCGCTAGCAGTTTCTGCGCCAGCACTTTGCCTAACTGATAAGGGCTTACAGCCATCGTTGTTAGCGGTGGCGTCGCGACAGACGCATCTTGAATGTCATCAAAACCCACGACCGAGACCTCACGCCCCGGCATTTCACCAATACGACGCAAGGCATGGCAGGCACCGAGCGCGACAACATCGCCGTTGCAAACAATTGCGGAGATCTCAGGGTGTTGTTCCCTCAACTCGAGCATCGCCTTCATTCCCGATACCTTGTCATCTGGCGCATCCCAAATGATTGGGCTGTCCAAGTCATGTTCCTGTAAAGTCTGTTCGCATCCTGAAATACGGTCATTTCGGACATCGGAACTACCTTCGCCTCCGAAGAAGGCGATTTTCTTGTGACCTAGATCGATAAGATGCTCTGTCGCTTTTTGCGTCGCCTGCCTGTCCTGAATGCCAACATGATCAAACACGTTGTCTTTCGGGTGGCGAAGGAACGTAACCGTTGGAATGGCGTGGGTTTTTAAAAGATCAATCGTCTCGGTCGGTGTGTCTTGTGCTGGCACCCACAACAATCCGCCCCTCGACGAGCGAATGAACGCTTCCAGGTTTCGTCTTTGGCGATCTGGATCATCTTGAGAATCCAGCACCGAGACTAAATAGCCTTTTGACTCCAGAAGGTCGCTAACGCCGCTGATCACTTCAGCATTAAACGGGTTGGCGATTCGGTGAATAATCATCCCGATTTCGCGCTTCTCACCAGAACGCATTGAGGCCGCGCGCCCATCGGGAACATAGTGAAGGGATTCTGCCGCTGCCAAAACCTTTTTCCGAGTTTTTTCGGAGATGCGACCGGTGCCGCGCATGACCTGACTGGCGGTTGCAACCGAGACCTCTGCCAGCTTGGCGACAGTTTCAAGTTTTGGCTTACCGGTCATAGATTCGATTTTGCTCTTCTTTGAGGTGCAACGTTTAAGCAATATTATTGCGCGAGATCACATATACAAGTCAAAGAAAATATTAACCGACGGAAATATATGAGGAAAAATTTCAACAAATTGTGTTTGACAGATGATATAACGTTATACCAATATTGGCGCACCGAGCGATTTCGGTGGGAGGGCCTGATCGCTAGCTCGTCAAGAAATTGGCGGGCTCCCTCGTTTTCGAATTGGGGGTGTTCCTCTGGAACTGGTCCAATCTACAGGACCGCACATTTTGGGAGAGAATGATGTCCTTGAAAAAATCCATTCTGAAGCTCACAGCTGCCGCTGTTGTTACCGCAACTGCGGGCGCAGCATCTGCTGAGGTTCTATTCTGGTCGACGCAGGCAAAGCCGGTCGAAGAAGCACAAGCAATGCGCGAACAGGTTCTCGCTGGCGCTGGCGCAGTTGACTATCAACCAAACGACGGCGGCCCATGGTTGACCCGTCTGAACGCTGAACTTCAGGCCGGTTCTGGCTCGATCGGCGTTCTTGGCGCACTCCACGGCGATTTCTCGGCAATGAATGCTGACGATCTTATCGACCTCGACGGCGTTGGCATGTCGGCATCTGCCACATTCAATACGCTGGCCAAGCTTGGCACAGACAGCATGCAGTACGTCCCTTGGATGCAGGCATCCTACATCATGGCTGCTTCAAAAGAAGCTCTGCCATACCTGCCAGAAGGCGCAGACATTGACGCTCTGACTTACGACCAGCTGATTGCTTGGTCTGCAAACATCATGGAAGCAACTGGCGAAGCCAAGTTCGGTTTCCCTGCTGGTCCAAAAGGTCTGAAGCACCGCTTCTTCCAGGGTTACCTCTACCCATCGTACACCGATGGTGTTGTACGTACATTCGCATCTGACGCGGCTGTAACAGCGTGGGAAAAAATGCGCGAGCTTTGGGCTGTTACCAACCCTGCATCGACAAACTTCAGCTTCCTTCAGGAACAGCTGCTGAACGGCGACCCTTGGATTGTCTTCGACCACACATCACGTGTTGCTGGTGCATTCAACGAACGTCCTGATGACTTCGTAGCGTTCCCAGCTCCTGCTGGCCCAACTGGCCGTGGCTTCATGCCCGTTCTGGCTGGTGTTGGTATTCCACGCACAGCGCCTGACGTTGAAGCTTCGAAAGCTGTGATCGCTCACATGCTTAAGCCTGAAACACAGATCGCAACTCTGCGTGCAACCAACTTCTTCCCGGTAGTCGACGTCGAGCTTCCAGACGATCTGCCACCAGCTGTAAAAGCAGCAGGCGACGCAGTTGCTAAGATGTCTGGTTCGGCTGACGCAAACCCAGGTCTGCTTCCTGCTGGTCTTGGCGCTAAGTCTGGTGAATTCTCGAGCCTATACACAGAAGCATTCGAGCGTATCGTTCTTGCGAACCAGGACATCATGACTGTTCTGAACGACATCAAGCCTCGTCTCCAGGCTGTTATGGATGAATCCGGCGCACCTTGCTGGGCTCCAGACGCTGCTTCAGATGGCCCTTGCCCAGTCGAGTAAGGCTAATATCCTCCTGATCATCTAAGGATGGTCTCAGCCTGGGCCTCACTGGCCCAGGCTCCCCAAGCCCCCTAGAGTAATCCGAAACGCACAGCAGTTGGAGCAATCCTATGAACACTCGGATTTTGCCTTACGTCCTGATTTTGCCAGTGACATTGTTCCTTTGCTTGTTCTTCCTATACCCATTCGTTTTGGTCGCTCAGCAAGCATTCACGACAGGTAACGGTT
This sequence comes from Paracoccaceae bacterium, assembly GCA_042092935.1. Taxonomy (GTDB): domain Bacteria; phylum Pseudomonadota; class Alphaproteobacteria; order Rhodobacterales; family Rhodobacteraceae; genus JASMHC01. Next base: position 5,133 of record JBELFK010000028.1, read on the forward strand.
TCACTCTCGATAATTTTCGCGATGTGACCAGCCACTGGAAGTTCCCGATTTCCCTGAAAAATACGCTCTACCTTGCCGCCGCCGTTGTGCCTTTCCAGGTCGTTCTGGCGCTTCTGATGGCCACCATGGTCAGCAGAATGAAAAAGGGTCGCGACATGGTGCTTTATGTTTGGACTATTCCACTCGGTATTTCGGATCTTGCTGCGGGCATCATCTGGCTCGCGATTTTCGAGCAGTCCGGTTTCCTGAACTCGATGATGCATGGTCTCGGCGTGATTGACCGCCCGATGAACCTTCTCAGCTATCAGAGCCCGCTTATCGTCTTTGTTGCGATTGCCCTTGCTGAAATCTGGCGCGCTACAGCGATCATGCTCGTTATCCTTGTTGCTGGTATCGGTCTGATCCCCAAGGAATACTACGAGGCCGCCGAAGTCTTTGGCGCCAGCCCCTGGAAACGCTTCCTGCGCATCACTCTGCCTCTGCTTCGACCTTCACTGTCGACTGCTTTGGTGCTCCGCGTCATCCTTGCCTTCGAGGTCTTCGCGGTTGTCCAGGCCCTTGGTGGTACTCTGTTCCCTGTCCTTATGGGCGAGACATATAACTACCAGTTTGAATTGCTCAACGGTGGCGCAGCGGCTGCAATTGCCCTGATCATCCTGGCGATTTCAATCGGCTTCACCCTTCTTATCCTGCGCGGTCTGCGCGTTCCGAAAGGAGCTACGATATGAGCACTGTTTCTACAGAAATGCCGGGCAACACTCGCAAAGCTGGACGCTACGTTTATATCACGGCAGTTGTCCTGCTCTGTGCATGGGTTCTTGTTCCGCTTTACTTCCTGCTGATCAACACGTTGTCTTCTCCTGAAAGTGTGAACAGTTTTCCAAAATCCTTTGTCCCTGAGTTCGACCTTGGCAGCTTGACGTTCTTTGCAAACTTCGCGGGTATGCTAACGGCACTTAAGAACTCGATCATCGTGGCGGGCATGACAATGATCATGTCCATCGCCATCGGAGCCCCAGCCGGATACGCGCTGTCGCGTTTCCACTTCCCGGGAAAAGAGCTGTTCCGGATGCTGATCCTGCTGACCCGTGCATTCCCACTGCCACTTTTGGCATTGCCTCTGGCGGTAATGTTTATCCGCACCGGGCTGGACGACACGGCATTTGGATTGGCGCTGGTTCACACGACACTTGCAGTTCCATTCGCGGTTCTCATCACATTTTCGCTTTTCTCAGGGATCCCTGTCGAGCTGGAAGAGGCCGCGTGGACCTTGGGCTGCACCCGCTTAACCGCGTTCACCAAAGTTGTCCTGCCACTCATCCTGCCCGGCATTACTGCCTCGGCAATCTTCGCTTTCGTCATCTCTTGGAACGAAGTCTTCGCGGCTGCGGTTCTAACTATCGAAAACCGGACTTTGACTGCGTTCCTGCTGCAAAACCTCGACACGTCCCCTCTGCACCTGAAATTCGCAGGCGGTTTCATCCTTGTCGTACCGGCGCTGATCTTCATCTTCGCCGTCCGTAAATACCTCTTCGCGATGTGGGGCATCGCCAACCGCTAAGCGGTTGCAAGTCAAAGGAGCCTAGAACAATGGCTGTTATTGAAATCAAAAACGTCGCAAAGCGTTTCGGTGACTATCAAGCACTGCACAACATCAATCTGACCATCCAGGACCAGGAATTCATGTGTCTTTTGGGGGCGTCGGGGTGCGGTAAATCTACCCTCCTGCGCATCATCGCAGGTCTTGAAACCGCCACCTCGGGTGAGGTCTGGATCGGCGGCCGCCGTGTCGACAATCTGTCGCCTAAAGATCGCGGAATATCGATGGTCTTTCAGAACTACGCCGTTTTCCCGCACCTGACCGTGTTCGAAAACATCGGTTTTGGTTTGCGCATGCAGAAATTGCCAAATGACGAGGTGAAACGCCGCGTCGAACGTACCGCAGAACTGATGCATATCGAGCAGCTTCTGAAGCGTTACTCGGGTGAATTGTCCGGCGGTCAGCGTCAACGTGTGGCCGTGGCCCGCGCACTGGCTATGGAACCAGACGTGATCTTGATGGACGAACCTTTGTCCAACCTCGACGCTTTGCTTCGGATGGAGATGCGTGCGGAACTCAAGGGTGTTCTGGCGGAATCCAACACCACTGCGATCTACGTGACCCACGATCAGGTCGAAGCCATGTCGATGGCGGACCGTATCAGCGTGATGCATGAAGGGCGCATTTCTCAGAATGCCTCGCCGGTTGAAGTTTACCGCAATCCTGCCGAGAAATTCGTTGCAGGCTTTATCGGCAACCCACCGATGAATTTCCTTGGTGCGAAACCGGCAGGAAAAGGTCAATGGGCAGTTGCAGGCCAGACATTCGACGGACCAAACACGGACAAGTCTGACCTTGAATTTGCAATCCGCCCCGAAGACATGGCCCCTGCCGAAGACGGCATCAAGGCAACGGCGCGCGTGGTTGAACCTTTGGGTGCACATTTGCTGGTGACCTGCGATGTGGACGGAACGCTGTTCCGAGCCGTCCTTGACAGTGATCTTGTAGTGAAGCCTGGTGAAATCTTGACCCTTGCACCACAGGCTGATCGAGTGCGCTGGTTCGACCCGGAAACAACGATGGCTGTGTCCTAAACTGCATCAAAGGTAGGTAATAGTTATGTCGCAATCCATGATAGACACGGCCATTGAAATCATTCGCAAGAATGATCAGGGTACATATACGGTTCCGACCCACGGCCTCTATCCCTTTCAATGGAATTGGGACAGCGCACTGACCGCTTTGGGTATAGCCCACTTTGATGAAGAGCGTGCCTGGACCGAAATGGACACTTTGATGGAGAACCAGTGGGAAGACGGAATGGTTCCGCATATCATCTTTCACAAACAAGATGATGGATACTTCCCTGGCCCGGATGTCTGGTCCACCGGCCGGCCGGTACCTACGTCTGGCATTACTCAACCACCTGTTTCAGGCTTTGCGGCAAACCGCCTTTATCAGCGGGCCGACGATAAAGCTGCCGCAGGCGCTCGTGCCAAAGCGCTGCTGCCAAAGATCGATGCATGGCACGACTGGTTCTTCCGCTGCAGAGATCCTCGTGGAACTGGCTTGGTGGCGCTGATCCACCCTTGGGAATCCGGTCGCGATAATTCCGTAGATTGGGACGCCGCATTTGAACGCGTCCCAACAGACGGGGTCGAGCCGTTTCAGCGGCGCGACCTAAAGCATGCCGATGCCAGCCACCGACCGACGCAGGCTCAGTACGAACGCTACATCTATCTGGTGCAACTGTTCCGCAGCCTCGGTTGGGACAACTCCAAATTGCACGATGCGTCACCGTTCCAGATTGTGGATCCCGGGTTCAATGCAATTCTAATCCGGTCGTGCTGTGATCTGGCGGATCTTGCGGAAACCCTTGGCGAAACTGACATTGCAGAACGCAATCGCGCCCGCGCAATAAAAGGCGCCGCGGCAATGGAGGCTCTTTGGAGCGAAGCAGACAGCCAATACATCTGCTACGATCGCAAAGCAGGCGCGCCAGTGAACAACGCATCAATTGCCGGCCTATTGGCAGCATTTGCACCAATCCCGAAAACCCGCGCGGCCCAAATTGCCGACCGCATTCAGAATATTGGCGAAAAGGCAAAATATCTTGTCCCAAGCCAGCCCGTCGACACGGATTGCTATGATGGTAAACGTTATTGGCGAGGCCCGGTCTGGTTGATCGTGAACTATATGATTGCCGATGGGATGGAACGCGCCGGTCAAACCGCCGTAGTGGACCGCATTGTGGGCGATAGCCTTGCGCTGATCGAAAAAAGCGGCTTTGCCGAGTATTACGACCCGATATCCGGCGAACCCTGTGGAGGTAAAACCTTCACGTGGACTGCCGCAATGGTGATCGAATTCCTAACGCGGTCAAAGGAATTGGCATGAAGCGCTCTCGAATAAATGAAATCATGGCCGAAGCGGACGAGATGATCCGAAACTACGGGTTTGTTCTGCCACCATGGGCCTATTGGACACCAGACGAATTTAAAGCGAAAGCCGGTGTTGCAGCGAACGTTATCTCGGCCCGTTGCGGTTGGGATATTACGGACTACGGCGCCGGTAATTTCGACAAGATGGGGTTGTTTCTTTTCACCCTTCGAAATGGCCGTTTGCCCGATCTGCAACGTGGCGGCGGTATGTGCTATGCCGAAAAACTACTGATCTCGCGTCAGGATCAGCTATCGCCAATGCATACCCATGTCATCAAGGCCGAAGACATTATCAACCGTGGCGGCGCGACAATGGTGATTGAACTGTTTGGGTCGGACGACAACGGAAACTTTGCCGAGGATCGTGGCGGTGTCGTCTTCTGCGACGGGATCGAGCGCCCGTTCAAGCCGGGTGAAAAGCTGAAATTTTTCCCCGGAGAAAGCGTCACACTGATGCCCGGCGACTGGCACGCTTTCTGGGGCGAAGGCGGAGACGTTCTGATCGGTGAGATCTCAACCGTCAACGATGACGAAACTGACAACATCTTTCGCGAACCTATCGGACGATTTGCTAAAATCGACGAAGACCAAGACCCAGATCACCTTTTGGTCAGTGACTACAAGACCTGGCTCGTTTAACACCGCGCCCTAATGGATCGCCTCTTCAGCAGCATCGGAAGCCAGCGGAATGACGTCCTCGATTCCTAACCCGAAAGAATTTCTGACAGGTTTGTTCCGTCAGGCCGTGGATGCTGCGGATCCGATGAAAGTGGTCGCAAACTACTTGCCGTCAAAACCGGAAGGTCGGTTGTTGATTCTCGGCGCCGGCAAAGCCTCTGCCCGTATGGCGGCAGCTACCGAAGCCCACTATGGTCCGTGTGAAGGCTACGTAATTACGCGTTATGGCTATGGAGAAGCAACGCAGCAAATCGAAGTCGTCGAGGCTGCGCATCCGGTTCCGGATGCCGCCGGAGAGGCTGCAACAAAGCATCTTTTAGGCGTTGTTTCAGGCTTGTCTGAAAATGATACTGTCATTGCTTTGATTTCGGGCGGCGGCTCAGCCCTACTTTGCGCGCCTGTTGACGGAGTTTCGTTGAAGGACAAGATGGACGTCAACGCGGCGTTATTGGCCTCGGGTGCCCCAATTTCTGAAATGAATAAGGTGCGAAAACGTCTTTCGCGCGTGAAAGGGGGCAAACTTGCAGCCGCTTGCAATCCGGCAAGATTGATCACTTTGATGATTTCTGATGTACCAGGTGACGATCCCGCATTGATCGCCTCGGGACCGACTGTGGGTGATAGTGGGACAGCTACCGAGGCGCTTGAAATAGTCGATAAGTGGGGAATCGAACTTGCCGACCACGTTCGTGAGGCTATCTGGAATTCAAACAACGGTCCTGCAGCGTCCGAATTGGATCATTGCGAAAACCATATCATCGCAGCGCCTTCAAAATCGCTCGAAGTCGCCGCTGCAGCTGCAGAGGGCCTGGATGTAAGAATTCTTGGCTACGCGCTGGAAGGTGAAGCGCGAGATCTCGCCGCTGAGCACGCAAGGCAAGCGCTACAAATGCAGGCTGGGCTCGCCCCAAGCGATAACCCCGTTCTTCTATTATCCGGCGGCGAATGCACGGTTACGCGACGTGGGAATGGAGTAGGCGGTCCGAACGCGGAATATGTGTTGGCTGTGGCAAATGCATTGTCAGGTCAGGCAGGCATCCACGTTCTAGCTTGCGATACTGATGGTGTAGATGGCGCGGCGGAAGTTGCCGGTGCTTATGCGAATTCGGAAACCGTCAAAAAGGCGGAACTGAAGGGTGTGTCTCTTAGCGAGACGCTTGAAAACAACGACGCACATCGTTTTTTCGAACTCATGGACGATCAGATTGTGACAGGTCCAACTTTGACGAATGTTAATGACTTTAGAGCAATGCTTGTGTTCCCAATCCAGTGAATGCAAATGGCGAACCGCTGATCGCACTATAGGAAATCGGTCAGTTTAGAGGAATGGCGAAGGAGTACTCTCTTCAGTTTCCGACCATGTTGGCCATTTCCCGAATTGAAGTCTTTAGCGTTAATTCGGCAGAAGTAGGCTTCTGCCCGACCCTGGTTAGGAACCCTACTGGCCGGATTATTGCAGGGTTCGCAATCGACTTAATCGTGATCGCATTGTTTTGGTTCTTTGACACCGTGGACTTTGGCAACAGGGCCAACCCGATACCCGCTAACACAAGTTCCAAAGCAGTTGTCGATCTTCGGACTTCGTAGGTCCAATGCAATGGAAGACTTGAACGCGCCATCGCTTCGTCAATCAGCAGCCTATTCCCGGTCCCACGGGCAGGAACAATTAAGTCGTCTCCCGCTAGATCCGACCAATTCAGTTTTTGCCGTGTGTTGAGCGGATGATCCTTTCTAAGAACGAGGACGATCTGATCGTCGAACAAATGTTCAAACTGAGTGCTTGGCTCAAGTTCAGGGATCGAGCCAATTCCAAAATCAGCATCCCCTATAGCAACCGCTTCAGCTACGGCATTGGCCGTGTGATCAAGAAACCGAATTCGCGCACTGTGGCCCTGCGCGCGCAACCTCTCAATTGCCCTCGTCATTAAAAAACTGACGACGGTTGGGATAACCGCAACTGTAATCACCATGTTTCTTTGATGTTCGAAGGCAATGCTTTCGTCACGCATTGCTAAGGTGGTTTCCATGGCTGAATCGAGGATGACTTCCGCGCGGGACTGCAGCCGCTTTGCGGCAAGCGTTGGCCGGACCTCACGAGTGGTACGTTCAAAAAGCTCGGTACCTAACGCCGTTTCCAGTTTCTGAATGCGGCGGCTGATCGCAGATTGCGAAAGGTTCAAGCGCTCGGCAGCGAGATGGAATGAGCCCGTTTCTTTGACGGCAATAAAAGCTTCAAGATCACTGAATTCATAATTGATGCGCATAACGCATTAATCTCACCAAAACCGGCATTGGTCAAATCAAAGGCACATTGGTATCAAGTTTTTAAAGGGGTTCGAGTTATGTCCACACAGTATGATCTTGCCGTGATTGGTGGAGGCAATGCCGCACTTTGCGCGGCGATGACTGCAGCAGAATCGGGCGCTAAAGTGCTGATTTTGGAAACAGCACCGAAAGAATATCGCGGAGGAAACTCGCGCCATACGCGCAACTTTCGTTGCATGCATAGACAGCCCCTCGGTCCGCTTGTCGAGGATTACAGTGAGGAAGAATACTTCGCGGATCTACTAAAGGTGACCGGCGGAAAGACGGATGAGCATCTCGCGCGTTTGGCAATCCGAACCTCCGAGGAATGCTTGCCATGGATGCAGGAACACGGTGTGCGTTTCCAACCTTCGCTTTCAGGAACACTGTCGCTGGCACGTACAAACGCCTTTTTCATGGGTGGTGGAAAAAGCCTTGTGAACGCTTACTATCGGACGGCCGCAAAGCTTGGCGTCGATGTTTTATACGAAGCTGCCGTCACGCATCTTGAACTTGCAGATAACAAGATTGAGTGGATCGACTACACGTATGAAGGCACGACGCACAGGATTTCTCCGAAAGCCGTTGTTGTGGCTTCGGGAGGTTTCCAGGCGGACACGGACTGGCTGACCCGTGCCTGGGGCGAGCCCGCAAAAAACTTCCTCATCCGAGGCACGCCCTATAATCGGGGTGTGGTTCTTGCTGATCTACTGGATCAGGGGATTCAATCTGTCGGTGATCCAACACAGTGCCATGCAGTGGCCATTGACGGCCGCGCGCCAAAATTCGATGGCGGTATCGTAACGCGCCTTGATTGTGTGCCGTTTTCCATTGTTGTGAACAAGAATGCCGAGCGCTTTTATGATGAAGGCGAAGATGTCTGGCCAAAGCGCTACGCGATTTGGGGACGTCTGGTTGCAGGGCAGCCCGATCAGGTTGGTTATGTAGTAATCGACAGCAAGTCATTAAATCTGTTTATGCCGTCGGTATTTCCTCCTTTGAAAGCTGATACGCTTGAGGAATTGGCCGGTAAGATGGATTTGCCTGCAGAAAAGCTCTGCGCAACTGTTGAAGAATTCAACGCCGCTTGCGGCGACACATCGAACTTCCACCCCACGGAACTTGATAATGTCGCAACGTCGGGCATTGAGCCTCCGAAAACAAATTGGGCGCGCCCAATCAACGAGCCGCCATTCTATGGCTACTCACTCAGGACAGGGGTGACGTTCACCTATTTGGGTCTCAAAGTCGACGATAACGCACAATGCAGCACCGAAAATGGTATGATCGAAAATCTCTGGGCCGCTGGCGAAACTATGGCGGGATCGATCCTTGGCCAAGGATACCTTGCTGGATTTGGCATGACCATCGGCACTGTTTTTGGCCGTATTGCAGGTCGGGAGGCCGCAACCTATGCAAACTGATCTAATACAAGAAGCTCGTCGTCAGGCAGAGATTTGCAACGCTTGCCGGTATTGCGAAGGGTATTGCTCAGTCTTTCCTGCACTTCATCGTGAACGCGCGTTTTCAGACGAAAACATCGTACAATTGGCAAATATTTGTCATAACTGCCGGGGATGCTACTACGCTTGCCAATACACGGCTCCGCATGAATTCGACCTGAATCTACCCAAAGCATTGGCTGAGGTTCGTCAGGACAGTTGGGAAGAATTCGCGTGGCCGCAGTCGGCCGCACGTATTTTCCAAAAGAGTGGGTTGATGGTGGCGCTTGGGGCCGTCGTGGGCTTCGCGCTTTTGTTCTGGGCAATCCGCGCCATTGGTTCAGCAGGGGGCGAAGGCTTTTACGCTGCACTTTCGCACAATGCTATGGTCGCCATCTTTATGCCTGCGTTTTTCTTTCCGCTCATCAGCATTGCGATCAGCTTGCGCCGCTACTGGAGGACGACGGGCGGTGGCCGCTTCAAGCCTTCGGACGTTATTGGTGCTTTTGGTTCCGCAGCTCAGATGAGGAACCTTGCGGGGGGGCATGGAGACGGATGCAATTTCGAGGACGAGGATCGCTTTTCCCATGCGCGCCGGTTGGCGCATCAGGCTGTTATGTATGGCTTTCTGCTTTGCTTCGCATCTACGGCGTCCGGAACAGTGCTGCACTATGTCTTCGACCTTCAAGCACCGTATGGCTTTTTCTCTCTACCCAAGCTTCTTGGGGTTCCTGGCGGAGTGTTGATGGTGATTGGAACGCTCAAGCTTGCATGGCTGAAAACCAAGGCCGACGCTAATCTTGGTGCCATTAACGCATGGGGAGGAGAGATGGGCTTTATCGCATTGCTTTTCCTCGTCGCGGCCAGTGGGCTCATCCTCTATGCATTGGGTTCGACCGCGATGATGCCGACATTATTGGCGATCCACTTGGGCGCTGTTCTGGCATTCTTCTTGTTGACGCCGTTCACCAAAATGGCGCACGGCTTTTATCGCCTGACAGCACTTGTTCGCGAGGAAACGAATAAACACTAATCGAGTTGACATGCCCGCTGACCTAACCAAACAATTTATGACGCTCTTGGCAGCTTTCGCTGGCTTGGGCGTCTTTTACTTTGCCAATCTGCCGTTGCCATTTTTGTTCGGTCCAATGAGCGGATGCCTTTTATTTGCGCTTCTGGGCGTCAAGTTGAAGGGCTTTGGGCAAATCTCTGTTGGTGCGCGAACGATCCTTGGGGTCGCAGTTGGAGCAACAATTACACCGACCGTCCTCGGACAATTGCCGCAAATGGCTGGCTCGGTTGCATTAATCCCCATTTACATAGCCTTAATTGGGTTGATCGGAGTTCCGTTTTTTCGCCGAGTTTGCGGCTTTGATTTCGTCACGTCCTACTATGCGGCGATGCCGGGCGGCTTGCAGGACATGATCATCTTTGGCCAGGAGGCAGGTGCGAATGTTCGAACGCTCTCGCTAATTCACGCGACTCGGGTTCTGATCGTCATAACGCTCGCTCCGGTGCTGCTTACCCAACTTTATGACGTGAGCTTGACCAACGCGATTGGCCAACCCGCGGCCGAACTTCCAATCGAAGAGTTGTTGCTCATGATTGTTGCAGCCTTCATCGGCTGGAAAGGCGGAGAACGGATCGGGTTATTTGGGGCATCAATTCTTGGTCCCATGATCGTCGCCGCGATCTTCTCGCTAGGAGGATTTCTTCACTCCCGCCCACCTGCCGAGGCCATACTGATCGCGCAGTTTTTTATTGGGACTGGCGTTGGCGTTCACTACGTTGGCGTTACTGTTTCGGAACTACGCAAAGTCGTACTCTCGGGCGTGGCCTTCGTATTAATCCTAGCCGTACTTGCCGCAATATTCGCGCAGCTTGCTAATCTTCTAGGATTAGCGCCTGAAATCGAAGCATTTTTGGCTTTTGCCCCAGGAGGCCAAGCGGAAATGACAGTGCTTGCCATCGTTGCCGGTGCAGATTTGGGGTTTGTGATTGCGCATCATCTGGTGCGCATTGTGTTGGTGATCATCGGTGCGCCCGTAATGGCGCGGCTGATCACTTCGCGCTCCAAACCTCTGGATTGATCATGTGGATCGGCGCGCCGTCGGCGTAAGCGTTCACTTGATCAAAAATATCACTAAACTGATTTTCGAACTCGTCTTCGGTCACAAACCCAATGTGCGGCGTTGCAATGAGGCTTGGATGGGACAGAAGAGGATCGGATGGATCAGTAAGTGGTTCAATGTCAAAAACATCAACGGCAGCAGTTCCCGGTCGCCCGGCGTTTAGCGCATTCAGCAGCGCATCGGTTTCAACCAAACCAGCGCGAGATGTGTTTACGAATACGGATTCCGAAGTCATTTGAGCCAGATCCTGCGCCGTTATGATCCCCTTGGTTTCGGGCTTTAGGCGAAGGTGGACTGAAACAACATCGCTTGTGGCGAAGAATGCCTCTCGGCTTTCTGCGACGATTGCACCTTCGGAGATAGCGCGGTTGCGGCCTTGCTCTGAGGACCACCACTGAACGTTCATTCCAAATGCTTCGGCATAGGTGGCAACGGCTTTAGCAATACGACCGTAGCCGTAAAGCCCAAGGGTTCGTCCCCTTAAGGTCTTGCCCACGGCTGTTTGCCAATGGCCCGACTTAACGGCGCTCATTTGCGACGGCAATTGGCGCATCGCAGCCATAACCAAAGCCCAGGTCAACTCTGCTGCTGCATAGTTTGTCGAGCCTGCTGGCATTCGGGAACAAAGGAGAACCTCTTTTTCTGTGCACGCGGGAACGTCGATATGTGGATAGACGCTACGCTGACTGATAAGCTTCAAATTGGGCAGTTTATCCAGCAATTCGCGAGATACTTTGGTTCTTTCCCGAAAAAGGACAACGGCCTCGGCTTCGCGAAGACGCATGGCGAGTTGGTCTATATCCTCTACATAGTCAGTCCAAACAGTTACTTCATGCCCCTCAAGCTTTTTAAAGCAAGGCAGGCCTTTTAGTGTGTCGAACCAGTCGTCGAGGATATGAACCTTCATTTATCGCTCACCACCATGAGGCAGAACCGCCATTGCTTTGTTGATACAGGCGTGCAGATCGGAAAGTCGTCGAAAATCAGACGTGCCTTCTTTGCTTTTCACCAGCGCTGTGCTGATTTCATTGCGAGCGGCCTCAAGTTCACGCATTGCATTGCGAAGGTGATCTAGGGCTGCGGTTTCGTTTGGCATAATTTCTTACCTTATTTAGTACCATCCCACGCAGAACGCGGGACATAGATATTTCCGTCGGCGAGTTTACGTGCAGTGCGTACGAGACCTGCCGCATTTAGCGAGAATCCGTCTTCGTTTGAGAAATCAACAAGGACCTCGATTGTTCCCGAAGGATGCTCGAGTACCACATTGGCCGGATTTTCGTTTGGACGAGCCAGCAATCCGTCGGCAACGGATCCGGGCGTCAAAGCGCAAGATGCAATGCATTGAGCGCCAGTCACCGCCATAGAAGGATGGGTGTTCCAAGGCATGAAGTAACGTGTTGCGATAGTGCCGCCATCTTTCGCTGGGGCCAGAAATGCAAATTTTGGAGTCACAGACTCAGACACGTCCCCCATGCCCATCAACTCGCCGGCTTGCAGACGGATCGCTTCCATACGGGAAAAGAAATCTTTATTTGCGTCCAAATCTTGGGCGCTTTCATGGCCAGTCAGTCCAAAATCTTCGGCTCGGGCGATAACGACAGGCATCGCGACGTCCATGCATGTGACCTCAAGGCCGTCGATGGTATCGCGGAGGTTTCCAGTGGGCAATTGCGCCCCTGTTGCCTTGCCAACAACATCCATAAAGGTCAGGTTTATTGCGGCAGAGGTTCCGGGAACGCCTGCGATTTCCGTGTCGCCGTCGTAGGTCAATTCACCGTATGGTGTTTGGACTTTCACCCGGATCTTGGCGCCTGTGTTGACAGAACGCACCTTAATCTCGGTAGTTCCATCCAGAGGCTCGATAAGCCCCATTTCAATTGCGGCGGGGCCTACGCCTGAGAGAATATTCCCGCAGGTAGGTTTGTAGTCCACCAGCTGCTTTTCAACAGAAACCTGCGCGAAAAAGTAGTCGATATCGGCCCACTCATCGTCTGATGTCGACAGCATCGCAACCTTGGTCGTAACGGCATCGCCGCCTCCGATCCCGTCGATGTTCAAGCGATGGCCAGATCCAACTGCGGCGATCAGGACTTTAGATAGCGTTTCAAGGTCCTCGGGAAGGTCGGCGCGGTTGAAATACGGCCCGCGAGATGTACCGCCGCGCATGAAGAAAAAGGGGATTGAAGTTTGCGTCATGGTTGGATTTCCGATTGGAAGACATGAGGCGGCCCAAGCCGCCTCATAGCCTTTGGATTAGGTCAACGGCCAAGGCAGGTCGTACATATCCTGCAGCATGCCCGGAGGGAAATCGCGGTTCAGCATGTAGGCCATGAAGCACATGAACGCGATGCCAGCGGCGCTGAGGATCACCGCCATCAACCAGCTTGTCTTGGCGCGGAAGCGGAAGAACGAGAGCAGAAATCCGACGAGCGCAAGGATGAAACCCAGGAAGAAAGTCGCCACGATCAAACCTGCGAACCAAGCTAGTGTGCCCCACAATCCATAAGGTGCTTCGGCGTCTTCGCCTGATAGTTCTTTGTCAGCGAAGATCGTGTCGCCTTCAGGAAGGCGCATCATCTGTATCAGTAATATCGCGCAGCAGAGCAGGGCGACGCCGCCGATTGCCAACGGGATGATCTTGTCGGTCATGTTGTAGTCTGGGATCATATTGGCGTTCACCAGCGCGAAGATCAGGTAGCCAGAGATCACCAAAAGGAAAACCAGTGGCGCGCGCTTTGAGCCAGACTTTACGTCGCCTTCTGCCATAATGACTTTGGCCTGACGGATGCCAACAACAATCGATACCAGAGTGATGATGATCAAAACGATGACGATCGGGCTGAACACATATTCCATGCCAACGTCAAAGCCTTTGCGGAAGCGGAAGCTTGCGATTTGGAAGGCTTGGTTGGTGAACTTCTCGATGGGGTTCGACAGAACGAAACCAATCAGGAAGGCAGGACGTGACCAGTCAAAGCGACGCAGGAAGACACCGATCAAACCGATGACAAACAGGGCCAGAAGGTCTTCGAAGTTTTGACCAGATTGGAATGCTGCAAAGCTGATCAGCATGAACAGGAACGGCGCAAGGTAGGCGAAACGGATTGTAGTAAGTTTCGCGATACCACCCGAGGCGGCGATGCAAAGCACAGTGCCAACTACGTTAGCGAGCGCCAGAAGCCAAACAATCGAGTATGTGATGTCGAGGTTATTCTTCAGCATCGACGGACCAACTTCGATCTCGCCCGAGCCGAGCAATGCAACAGCGCCGATAAAGATCGCCATCGAACCGGAGCCGGGGATGCCAAACAAAAGGGTTGGGACAAGACCGCCACCCTCTTTCGCATTGTTTGAGCTTTCAGGTCCGATCACGCCGCGGACTTCGCCAGAGCCAAATTTAGATTTGTCTTTGGTTGACTGAACAGTGTGACCGTAAGCGATCCAGTCAACGACGGACCCACCTAGACCTGGGATAACTCCTACGATTACACCAATAATAGAGCAACGAACTGACAGCCAGATGTTGGCAAACCAGTCTTTAACACCGTCCAACCAGCCCGCGCCAAGGTTGGCGTCTTTGGCAATGGATTTGTCTTGGCGAAGTAATGAAACGATTTCAGGAATAGCGAAAATCCCGAGACCAACGATGACCAGCTTCAGGCCGTCCGTGAGGTAAGGGATATCATAGCTCGCCATACGAAGGCTGCCACCGGCGTCAGCCTCTCCAATCGTACCGATCATGATGCCAAGCCCAGCCGCCGCGACACCCTTTAATGGGATACGTCCTGCAAGAACCGCCACCATAGACAAGCCAAAGACCGTGATCATCAGCATTTCGGGCAGCCCGAATGCCAGAACGATCGGTCGGGCGACAAGTATGAAGATCGTCAGGAACGTCGCCCCGACCAGACCACCAAACAGCGACGATGAAAACGCAGCTGACAAGGCACGCGCGGCCTCACCCTTTTTGGCCATAGGGAAACCGTCAAGAACCGTTGCTTGCGAGGCAGACGATCCTGGTATTCCCATGAGAACCGATGCGAATGTGTCAGATGTCGGAACCACCGCGACCATGCCGACCATCAGCGCAAGGCCAAGCACGGGGTCCATTCCGAACATGAATGGAAGCAAAAGAGAGAGGCCAGCGATGCCACCCAGACCAGGGAAAACGCCGACGGCCAAACCCATGACTACGCCGAGTACAAGATACCCGAGAACCACTGGCTGAAGGATCATTGCCCACGCATCACCAAGTGCTGGTAGTGCCGTTGTGAAGAAGTCCATGTTCTCTTGCCCCTGAAAAAAAGAGAAAAAAAGGGCGCGCCGAGAAGTTGGGCGCGCCCTAATTGTGAGCTTAGTTAAGCTCTACGCCATAAGCTTCTTTGAGCCAGTTGATGACAAATGCCTTCGCGCCGTCCGACACCTTGGTTGCGGTCGCAAGCGCATCTGCGGTTGAGGCACCGGTGAATACGTCGTATTCGCCAACACGGGCTTTCGAGATCTCAGCGAAATCATCGCGTGCAACAACTGCTGCAAAGGCTGCCGAATATGTATCAACAACGTCCTGTGGAGTGTCGCCCGGCAGGAAGGCCAGCTTCTGTACTGGGAAGCCTGCTACGAAGAATGCTTTCCAAGCATCCCATGCCTCGCCAGACGTTTCACAACCGTCGGTCGCTTCACAAACCTCTTTGAAGGTCGGCATGTCTGGGAAAGTTGGGTCACGTACGATATTTCCGTCCGTGTCGAGGGCACCCCAGCTCATCATTGGAACGGCTTTGCCTTCTTCAACAAGAGCAGCCGAACCGCCGAGGTAGCCGGAAGTCGTCTGGTAGTCGATGTTGGCTTCACCACGCTCGAACATTAGCCGGCCATCGCCGCGGCCTTTGATGCCGAATACTGGCTCAACGTTCATGCCTAGCATTTCCCAAGCAAGCAAAGGAACTAGATCAAGGCGGGTT
The DNA here is from genome assembly GCA_042092935.1 of Paracoccaceae bacterium. Lineage (GTDB taxonomy): Bacteria > Pseudomonadota > Alphaproteobacteria > Rhodobacterales > Rhodobacteraceae > JASMHC01. The sequence continues at coordinate 20,631 of JBELFK010000028.1, forward strand.
GCGCCCTGCGAGCCATAGATGAAGTCAATACCCTGCAGGCCGTTTGCAGAACCGTCAAAGTTCGCGCCGTCTTCTGCGCTCAGATACGCAACACCTCCGGTGCCGGATGCCATCACAGGGATCCAGTCATTATATTCATAACGGACACGTGGGTCGTTCAACAGGTATGGGAACTGAGTGGAGCCTGAAGAACCGAACATAACTGTGCCGTCGTCGTGCGACTGTTCTTGGAACCAGTTGGCGCCTTTTGTCGAGCCCGCACCTGGCATGAACTTAACAACAACAGTTGGGTTGCCCGGCATTGCCTCTGAAAGAAGCGGGCCAAAGAAGTTTGCCCATTTTGCCGAACCACCAGTTTCCGAAAATGGGATGACCCACTCAATGGTTTTGCCGCTGAAGTCAACTTGGGCTGCTGCTGGCGCTGCGACGCCTGCTACTACAATTGCAGCAACTGCTGCTTTGGTGAATTTTGAAATGGTCATTGGTTCCTCCCTTGTGACCAAACTAACGAGGCCTAAACGATTGTCGGCCTTGCTACCAAAAAATGGGATTGATTCCCCCTCCGATGTGCTCATCATGGAAAACCAACCTTGCGCGAAGCTTGCGGGACGCCGAAAATATGAGAATTGCCGTCATCGAAGATAATGAAGCATTGGCTAAGGCTATCGGTTATCGCCTGCGGGATGGAGGCCACTCGGCGGACATTCTGCTTGACGGGGATGAGGCAAGTGATTTTCTCGTGCAAGAGGGAGCAGATCTTATCGTGCTCGATATCAATTTGCCTGGAACGGACGGATTATCAATTTTACGCGCACTCAGAAGCCGAGGTGACGGGACACCGGTAATTCTGTTGACGGCGCGGGGTGAAACGTCTGATCGTGTAGCTGGATTGGACTGCGGTGCGGATGATTATCTGGTAAAACCTTTCGAGATGGATGAGTTGGACGCCCGCATTCGAGCACTCTCACGCCGAAAGGATATTGACTACGGCACAACCGAGAATGTCGGCCTGTTGAAATATAACCGAACCGCCCGAACGATTATAAAGGACCGTGAGGCGCTGGACGTTCCCCGCAAGGAAATGGCTGTTCTGGAATGCCTTCTAGAGCGTCGTGGTCGAATTGTGTCAAAATCCCAGTTGCTAGATCACGTATACGGTGTTGGTGCCGACATGGATGAGAGCGCGATCGAGCCACATGTATCTCGTTTGCGAAAGCGGCTAAGTATTTATGGCATAATCATAAAAACCGCACGCGGCTTGGGTTACATGATTGAGGTGAAGGTTTGAGACGAGGTTCGTTTTCCCTTCGCGCCAGACTTTTCGCCCTTATAATTTCACCACTGGTAGTAATGGCAGTTGTATTAGGTTTCTGGCGGTTCTCAGTAGCGCAGAAAACGGCTGAAGAATTATTTGATAGATCCCTCCTCTCCGCAGCTCTGGCAATCTCGCGTGATGTGGTGCTCAATACCGGCGATGCCCTGTCTCCGTCTACGCGTGATCTCATCGGCGACGCATCAGGAGGGGAAGTGTTTTATCACGTCACAGGACCGGGTGGTATTTATGTAACCGGTTATGCGTACCCACCATTTATCGAGCGTACAGAAATCGCAGACCCATACGCCCCTCAGTATTTTGAAGCGCTTTATCGCGAAGAAAACGTTCGTATTCTGTCGATCACCGAGCAAGTAACAATCGACTCCATCTCGGGAGATGCGATCGTCCTCGTATGGCAGAGGATGTCTGAACGACGCGAATTCGCCATTCAATTAGCAGCACGGGCAGCAATTCTGGTTATTGGTTTGATCGGAACAGTTGCACTTGTCATTTGGTTCGGCGTTCAACGCGGGCTTCGACCATTGATCGATTTGGAAAATGCCATCGCTTCGCGCTCGCCAAATGATTTGAGCGAAATCAAAAGGCCGGTGCCTGTCGAAGTGAAAGGCGTCGTAAGCACTTTGAATCAACTCTTTAAACGCGTTGGAAAAAGCCTAGATGCACATCAAACCTTTATCTCTGACGCAGCTCACCAACTCCGCAACCCTGCCGCCGCTGTTCAATCAATGGCTGAGGCAGTTCGAGATGCCAAGGAAAGTGTCGATCGAGACCAACGAATTAATGAACTGGTTGCAGCCGCCCGCCGTTCAGCGCGGGTGGCAGAGCAACTCCTCTCCCTTGATCGACTTCAGCAGTCCCTTCCACGCCAGACCGAGCGGTTTGATTTGCAGAATGCGGTTGAGGAAATCTGCGCAGAATTAGCTCCCACCATATTGTCGTGCGATTTAGATTTTGAGTTCGTGTCAAAAAATTTACCCTGTGTTGTTGTTGAGGGTGACCCTACTTTTATTGGAGAAGCGATTAGAAATCTGATCGACAATGCGATGAAGCACGGAGGGGAACACCTCTCGAAAATCTCGGTCCAACTTGAAACAAACGACGGCTTTCACGCAATCACGGTTTTCGATGATGGCAAAGATCTGCACCCCGATCAATTCGAGGCTGCATTCACTCGGTTTTCTCAAGTCGAGCCATCTGAAGGTAGCGGTCTAGGTCTTGCAATAGTTTATTCTGTAGCTGTGCTGCACGGTGGAAAGGTATCTATCAACAAAGTCAAAGCGGGAGCGAGCATTACTTTGAAACTGCCAAAGTCGTTTAAAAACTATTAAAGCCCAGGTCAAATTCCTATCGCAGACGCTTTGCTTGCTACCCCTAATACAGTCAAAGCGGACATTCATTTCGAAAGCAGCGAAAGTCCGCATTCCGCTCAGACTGCCAGGCTTTGCGTGCCGGGACCGTCGCTTGATGGCTCTAGATATAAATAGCAATACTTATCGGGATCGTTCTCCAGCCCTAATTTTCAGTGATTTGAGGTCTAACTTCCTTGCTAGGCGATCGTAAAATTCCATCTTAAGAATGACTGAGCTACCCCCCGAAATTCGGACACTGACGTAAGCTGCAATTTGTTGTCTGCTGATCTTCAACACGAAGGAGATCAGAAATGTCGAAACGGAAACAACATCATCCAGAATTCAAGGCCAAGGTGGCGTTGGAGGCGCTGAAAGGCGAGGAGACGGTCAGTGAGCTGGCCAGCCGGTTTGGGGTGCATCCGACGATGATCCACCAATGGAAACGGGCTCTGCTGGAAGGCGCATCAGGCGTGTTTGAACGTGGCACCCGGAAAGCACCGGGGGTCGATGAGGAGCAGGCGAAAGACCTGCACGCCAAGATCGGGGAGTTGGCCGTCGCCAATGATTTTTTGGCCAGAAAGCTCAAACCTTGGATCGGCAGGTGAGGCGCAAGATGATCGAGCCCGCCAATACCAGCCTGTCTATCGGCAAGCAGTGCAAGCTGCTGTCGATCTCGCGATCATCGTTTTACTACGACCCCAAGGGTGAAAGTGAGATGAACCTCGACCTGATGCGCTTGATCGATAAGCAGTTTTTGGAAACCCCGTTTTACGGTGTGCG
>JBELFK010000029.1:0-17936 GCA_042092935.1 Paracoccaceae bacterium
CGCTCACCCATGAGGGCATCGACAAAGCCGCCGGAGACGCCGCCATGGGTCTTTTACTGGCACTTGATGCCGGCTGGGACAAACATCTGGCCGATCTCAGATCCGCCTCGGCCTAAATCCGACCCGACACACGAAAATTGCCCAGGGCGTCACCAGACGCCCCGGGACTGGCCCAGGCATCACAGCTTTGACGAAACAATCCCGGTGTTAAACCCACCCATCCGCAGTTCACCGAACAGGCGCTGATACTCGATCTTCGGACAGCGGTTCTGGATCACCGTCACCCCCCGCGCCTCGGCGGTTTCGGCAGCCGCGTCGTTCATCACTCCGATCTGCATCCACACCGTTTGCAACGCGGGAAAGGCCGCTAACGCCTCGTCGACAATGGCGGGCACCGCCTCCGAGCGGCGGAATATATCGACCATATCCACCCCGCCTTCAATCTCGGAAAGGCTGGCACGCACGGTCTGGCCAAACAACATTTTGCCCGCCTGTCCGGGGTTCACCGGAATGACCTGATACCCCTTCAACGACAAATAGCGCGCCACGAAATAGCTGGGTCGGACCGTGTTCAACGACACGCCTACAACCGCAATCCGCTTGGCGCGTTTCAAGACCGTTTTCAACTGCTCATCTGTGTATTCAAGGCTCATCCGGCGACCCTAGCCAAACCCCTATGAGGCGCAAGAAAAAAGCGCCCAAGAAAACCTTGGGCGCCAGTGCGGAACGAGGGACAGTAGAATAGACACGACGGTTCCAGCATCGCGTCTCTGCCATTTAAGATAAGCGAGGTTTCAAAAGTTTAAAGACCATGTCATGAAAACGTGACCAAACGCGATCTAGTCGAAAATATCTTCCAAAATATCAAACGCCTCGGAAAACAAGCTCTTGCGCTTCTTATACTTTTGCTTGGATTTCTTCTTTTTCTTCGGCGTATGCGCAAAAGAGGGCTGATGCTTGGCCTTGCGCACGGGCTCCTGCTGCACAGGCATATGCTTGAGATTGTGCAAAGGCGCACCGCAGGCCGAGCAGGCAAGCTCATGCTTGGTCTCGCCTTTCAACACCAAAGCGGCCCTTGTGCCGCAGTAACAACAGGTCGCGATTTTTGTCTGCACGTGTTTAGCCCTTCGAATGCTCTAAACTAGCATATAGGGCGACCGCCGCCGCATTCGAGACGTTGAGCGAGCCAAATCCACCCGCAAAGTCTATTTTTACCAGATGATCGCAGGTTTCCTTGGTTTTTTCCCGCAATCCCGGCCCTTCGGCCCCCATGACAAGCGCCACGGGGCGATCTTTGCGATCGCTCAATGCGGTTTCGATTGTCGCCTCGGCCTCGCCGTCCAACCCGAGGACAATGAACCCCATGTTCTTCAACTCGACCATCGCGTCCGCCAAATTGCGCACCCGCAAATAGGGCTGCCGCTCAAGCGCCCCACTGGCGGTTTTCGCCAGCGCTCCGGTTTCCGGAGCCGAGTGGCGTTGCACAGCGATCACGGCCTGCGCCCCGAAAACTTCGGCGGACCGCAACACCGCTCCGACATTATGCGGATCGGTCACACGGTCGAGCAGAACCACACGCGGCGCCCCCTCGCCCGCGGCCAGACAGACGTCCTGAACCGACCCCCAGTTCAACGGCTTCACTTCCAAGGCCGCCCCCTGATGCACCGACTGCGGATCAAGCGGCGCTGCAAACTTCCGCGGCTCGCTCATTTCCGGCTCGATTCCCGCGGCGGCCACGGCCTCGGCCAGTTTATCAAGCGCATTGCGCGTCACAACCAAACGCAGTTTTTCCCGCTTGGGATTAAGCAAGGCGTCCCGAACGGCGTGCAGACCAAACAACCAAACGGTTTCGTTCGCTGCCGCCCGCTTGGCCTGCTCTTTTTCTACGACCCATTTGGGTTTTTTCATCGCTCAAACACCTGCCATTCAATAGGCGCGGACAATGCGCAGAATGAGTTGGGGGCGCAAGGGATTTTCCTGTTGACGCCGCATTTACTCGGCTGTAATCCACCCTTCACGTCAACCACGTTGGCGCAACGGTGGGCGACAGGCCGCAAGGTGTGGCAGGGGACTGTAACTCCCTCGAGGCGACTCACGCCTGGTTCGATTCCAGGGTCGCCCACCATTTACTTTCAAACCAAATCACCAGCGCACCGAACGCCTTTAGCCCACGCCCGCTTCCCGCATGGTTTTGTCGAGCCGGTTCAAAAACGCATCGGGCGTCAGCGCATCAAGCAGTTTGCCGCGCGCGGTTTCAGCCATGCGCAGACGCAGCGCCTCGTCAGTGGCCAGCGGCGCAGTGGCCCCGTCCAGATCGGTAAAATCCCACGCCACGGGGATGTAAGTTTCCCCGGCGACAAACAGGTTTGGCCAGGTCTCGATATGCGCCATGTCAGGCTTGATGAGAACGCTTCCACACAGGATCGCCTCAAAATCGCGCCAGCACATTTCACCAAACCCGAAGGGGCTGACCGAGAACCGGGACTCGAGCATCTCGTTGTAGTATTCCTGCTGACCCACACGGTCGGTCGGGGCATGAATGCGCAACTTCGCCCGCATGGCCTCAATCGCCTTAACAGCCGCGTCCCGCATGCCGAAAATCCACTTTTCCGGCGTCACACTGGCGCGGCAAGAGATATCATATTGCTTGGGCCAGCCAAGCGTCTGAGGCGACAAATCCTGCGCCAGCCAAAAGATCTTGTCGTCCAGACCGATGTTCCAACCCAGAAGGATTTTGTCGATCTGGCTTTGCGTCAGCGCCGTTGAATGCGGGATGATGTCATCGCTGAAATCCACCCCGTAGGTGGTGTTTGCATAGCTGGTCAGGTTGGTCTTGCCGACAAAACTTTCCTTATACATCTCGGGATCGGCAAAGCGGTGCTTTTTGATATAGGCGTCGCAGGCATCGATCATCCCCGGCCACAGCACGCAAGAATCGTCGTCGCCGTCAAACACAAGACCGCGGGCCCCATCGGCGCGCGCGGCATCAAACAGCGTTTTCGCCATCGTCTCGGCCTGCGCAGCGGGCGTGTTGAAGATCAACTTCAACCCAACGGCACTGTATCCCGAAAACCCCTTTGCCAGATGGCGGTCAAGACGGTCGACATGGCTGAACTCAAACACAAATCCAAGCTGCGCGGCGATGGTTTGCCGGTAGCGCACAAGCGGGGCCAATTGCTGTTCGCTGGTCACCGAAAGGCGGTCACTGAAAATCAGGATCTTGCGAACAGGCTTGCCTGATCGACGCGCGCGCAGCGTGGCCAGTTTGCCAGCCAGCGCCCCCTCGGCCAGCCGACGTTGGCCACCACGGACCCATTTCGCCAGCCGCGAAGGCACGCCTGCCTGCTTTTTATTGTGTATTTCCGCCATTTCAATAAACTAACCACAGTTTCCCAGCCTCCCACAAGCAAGATGGACGCCTTTACGTCAAGCAAAATCAACGGTTTGCCACCAGACGCCAATCAAAGGACGAACGCAATTATGAAAATCGGAATGGCGGGCGCGGGCCTTTCATGTGCAGTCATCGGACGGGCCTTGGCCGACGACGGGCATCAGATCACGATCTTTGAATCGCGCGCGCATATTGGCGGGAATTGCCATACGGAGAGAGACGCCGACACCGGTGTGATGGTGCATAAATACGGCCCCCACATCTTTCACACCAACGACGACGAGGTCTGGACCTACGTCAACCAATTCGCGACCTTTGTCCCCTTCGTCAATCGCGTTAAAGCCACCACCAAGGGGCGCGTGTTTTCACTGCCGATCAACCTGCTGACCATCAACCAGTTTTTCGGCAAAACCATGACCCCGGACGAGGCGAAAGCCTTTATCAAATCCCGCTCTGACAGCACAATCACGACAGCGCGCAATTTCGAGGAACAAGCGCTGAAATTCATCGGACCCGAGCTTTATGAAGCCTTTTTTCTCGGCTACACCCGCAAGCAATGGGGCAGAGAACCGACCGAAATCCCGGCCTCGATTTTGAAACGTCTGCCGGTGCGCTTCAACTACGACGACAATTACTTTGCCCACCGCCATCAGGGAATGCCCCAATCGGGCTATACCGACATGATCGCGCGGATATTGGATCACCCGAATATCGACGTCCATTTGAACCGCAGGTTTGACCCCGCCAAGGGTGCGGGCTTCGATCACGTCTTTTGGTCCGGCCCTATCGACGCCTATTTCAATCACAAATTCGGACGTCTGCAATACCGCACCCTCGACTTCAAACGCGAGGTCGGCACCGGCGACGTCCAAGGCTGTGCAGTGATGAATTACACCGACGAAGACGTCCCCTGGACCCGCGTGACCGAGCACAAGCACTTCAGCCCATGGGAAGACCATGAGGGGTCAATCCTGTTTCGCGAATACAGTCGTGCCTGCGGCGAGGACGACATTCCCTACTACCCAATCCATCGCACCGACGGCGACGACATGCTTGAAAACTACCAAGCGGCCGCCACGGCCGAGGAAAACACCACCTTTATCGGCCGTCTGGGAACCTATCGCTATATGGACATGGACGTCACTATTCGCGCTGCCATGGATACGGTTGCGCACTGGCGACAGGCGATTCGCGAAGCGCTTTAGTATTCGTTTGGCCCCTTACCGGCGATTATTTTCGCGCGATATTTCGCCATCCGGTTTCTCTCGGTCTGGGCGGTCTTGGCGCTGCCGACAACGATGCAATAGCCCCGCTGCCGCCCCGGGGTGAGCGCATGGAACGCCTCGGCCAACGCGGGGTCTTCGTCAAGGACGTCGATCATCGTCGCCGTCAATTCCACCGCCGCCTGAACCTTCGCGGGTTTCAACCCCTTGCGCTCAATCTCGATCGCCTCGTGCAAATGGGCAATCAACGTCGGCTCAAGCTGGGTCACCTGTGCGCTATCTTCAAACTTAATGACACCTTCGGTACGCGAATTTTCCCTGCGTTTCGTCATCAACCCCTGTGCATTCGCCATCAGCGAGGGTTTGAAGAACGTCAGGGTAAAGTGGCGCCGAAACGCCCCAAGAATGGCAACGTTCTTACCATTCAGCGTATAGCATGGCTGCCCCCATTTCACCGTCTCAACCAGCCCGGTCCCAAGACAAATGCGGCGCAGCTCTTGCAAGCCCGCATGCCAGCGCAACGCATTGCAGTCAGGCGTATCAAACCGCTCGCATCGCCCGCAGCCCTTGATGAAATAGTCGTTCACATCCGAAATCATAGCACCGCCCAAAATCGCACAGGCCATGCTAGGATCGGGGTGACAGAACATCAAGCGAGCGAGCTGAAAATTCAGTTGGGCATTCGCCGGGAAATCTGTTTTTGTCATGCCATGACCTATGATTATGACAAACTCTACGCCTCGACCCCCGATGCCCTCGGGCCACCCACGCAGATCTTCGTCGACTTCTTTGACGGACAAAAAGGCGCAAATCTCAGCGTTCTTGATGTAGGCTGCGGACAGGGCCGCGATGCGCTTTTTATCGCCCGCGCAGGCCACAGGGTCACCGGTGTAGATTACGCCCCCAGCGGCATCCGCGACCTGACCGCCGCCGCAGAGTCCCAAGGCTTGCCGATCACCGGCCTCGTCGCTGACATCACAGACTATACACCTGAGCAGACGTTCGACGTTGTCTTGATCGACCGCACGCTTCACATGTTGGACGAAGCGCCCCGCCTGCAAGCGCTTGAAACCCTCGCCGGATGCGTTGCGCCGAATGGCTGGCTGCTCATCGCGGATGAAACGTCAAACCTCCCTGCATTTCTTGAGGTTCTGGACGCCATGAGCGCCACATGGCGCACCGATCTGCACAAGCGCGGCACATTGTTCTTGCAGCGATCCAGCTAGCCGGCATCAGAATGTTTCAACTTAAACGTGACACTTGGCCAATATGCAGGTGCCAAACCGGATCGGATCGCTTAGGATTTTGCCATCCAATGAATCATTTTCGCTGAGCATGGCCGCCAAACCAAATATCCTGATCGTCGCGCAACAAGGCCGCCTCAGCTAGGAGGCGATCTTATTCGTGCTGTCGCTGAACGTCAGCGCCCCCGATTTCGCAAAACGGCTCTATATCGCCGAGCCGCGCAAAGGCCCGCTTTGGAGCGGTGACCCACGGGTCAAAGACCGCGACATCCGCGCCCTGCTTGCCGCCACCGGTGCGAAAATGGTCACCTTTGAATCGCTCCATTTCGGCGAGGCTTATCCAAACGGCAACAAGATCGAAGCCCTGCGCACGCTCCCCCCGGGCGAGCCGTTCATCTTCTTTGATACCGACACGCTTATCATGGGCGACTTGGGCGAAGTTCCGATCGATTTCTCCAAACCTTCAGCCAGTCTGCGGCGCGAAGGCACCTGGCCCAAGCTCGAACTCTACGGCCCCGGCTATCACGAAATCTGGGCCTCGCTCTACGCCAAATTCGGCATGGATGTGGACACCGCGCTGGACCCGACCCAGCCGTTGGAATACTGGATGCGCTACCCCTATTACAACGCCGGCTGGTTCTATTATTCCTGCCCCGAAAAATTCGGCACCCTGTATGAGAAATACGCGGTGGCAATCCGCAATGACCCGCCCAAGGAAATCGTCTGCCAAAGTCTTGACCCATGGCTGGACCAAGTTGCCCTGCCGCTTGTGATCCACAAACTCGGCGGCGGACCAAGCGCAATGCAGCAGGGTTACTTCGACGGCAAAACAAGCCTGCACTACCGCTATCTGTCACTGCTCTACGCCAAAGAGCCCGACACGACCATTGCCTTCTTGGAGGCCCTCGCCGCCCCCAATCCGGTCAAGAAAATCCTTAAGCAGTATGAGCCGTTCAAGTGGTTCATCTACCAGAACAAGGGCAAAAAAGCCCGCGAGATGTTTGACCGCAACGATCTGCCCCGCGCTGAACTGGCGATGCGCAAAAAGCTGAAAAATCGCAATCTTTGGGTGCGCTAGCGCCCATTGCGCAACGGCGATCAAGCGGCGGCTTTTCGCGACCGTCATAAAAGACCCGTGAAACGTGACATGGGAATTGCAATGAACCTGACCGACAAACTTCTTTGGCAGATCGAGAACCACCTCTTCAAGCCGATCACGCTTGGCGATCTCGCCCAGCATTGCGCGGTCAGCAAATTCCATATGGTCCGCAGCTTTCGCCAGTCCACCGGCTTTGCGCCTATGACCTATCTCAGGGTCCGGCGCCTGACCGAAGCCGCGCAGCTTTTGGCCGCAGGCGAACAGGACATTCTCGGCATCGCTCTGGACCTGCAATATCAATCGCATGAGGCGTTCACCCGGGCTTTCTCGGCCCAGTTTGGCGTGCAACCCATCGCCATCCGCCGTGCCCGATCAACCCAAACCCTTTCGCTTACAAGGCCCCTGCAAATGACCCAAAACATGATAACCGACCTCGCCCCGCCACAGATTCAGGACCGCCCCGCCTTTCGCGTGACTGGCCTCGGGATCGACAGCACAGTCGAGGACACCAGCAATATCCCGCCCCTCTGGCAGTCCCTCGCACGCGCGTTTCAAACCAACGACATCGATCCGAATATCTGCACCTACGGTGTTTGTACGGACACCAACGACGTGGGAAATTTCCGCTATGTCGCAGGTCTCGAACCAAAGCGTGATTTCAGCGCGCCCAAAGGGTTTGAGACCGTGGACATTCCCGCCAACACCTACGCCGTCTTCACCCACAAAGGCCACATCGCCGACATCGGCAAATCGACCTATACCCTCTGGAACAAGTCCCTGCCCGAAGCTGGCCTGACCGCAAAATTCGCCCCGAGTTTTGAGCGTTACGACAGCCGCTTTGATCCAGTCTCGGGGCGCGGCGAGGTTGAAATCTGGGTGCCCATCGAAACCTGACTTCCCTGCGGTCGCCAGAAATCCCTTTATATCTAAATACCTTAATGTGAATCGGGCAATGACATGAGCATTGCCCCTTTTCCTCAAAGCCTTCATAAATCCCCAGACATTTCAGGAGGAAACTATGAACGACACCCCATCCTACGGCTTTGACACGCTTCAGATTCACGCAGGCGCCCGCCCCGATCCCGCGACCGGCGCACGTCAGGTTCCAATCTATCAAACCACAGCCTACGTCTTTCGCGACGCCGAGCACGCCGCCGCACTGTTTAACCTGCAAGAAGTGGGATACATTTATTCCCGCCTGACAAACCCGACGGTGGCCGCCCTTCAGGAACGCGTCGCGACACTCGAAGGCGGTGTTGGCGCTGTTTGCTGTTCTTCCGGCCACGCCGCGCAGATCATGGCCCTGTTCCCGCTCATGTTGCCAGGCAACAATGTGGTGGTCTCGACCCGTCTTTACGGCGGCTCGATCACCCAGTTCAGCCAAACCATCAAGCGTTTCGGCTGGTCAGCCAAATTCGTTGATTTCGACGATCTCGACGCGGTCGAAGCCGCCGTCGATGACGACACCCGCGCGATCTTCTGCGAAACCATCGCCAACCCGGGCGGTGTGATCTCCGACCTCGACGCCATTTCCGCAATCGCCAACAAAGTCGGCCTGCCGCTCATCGTCGATAACACCACAGCCACACCCTATCTCTGCCGCCCCATTGAACATGGCGCGACGTTGGTCGTACACTCGATGACCAAATACCTGACCGGCAACGGCACTGTCACCGGCGGCGTTGTTGTGGACTCGGGCAATTTTGACTGGGCCGCTTCGGGCAAGTTCCCCTCGCTCAGCGAACCAGAACCCGCCTATCACGGTCTGAAATTCGCCGAGACCTTTGGCCCCCTGGCGTTCACCTTCCACGGCATTGCCATCGGCCTGCGCGATCTCGGCATGACCCTGAACCCACAGGCCGCGCATTACACGCTGATGGGGATCGAAACCCTCAGCCTGCGGATGCAACGCCACGTTGAAAACGCCAGCAAAATCGCCGCTTGGCTCGAGGGCCACGACCATGTCGCCGAGGTCACCTTCGCCGGTCTCGATTCATCGCCCTACAAAGCGCGGGCCGAACGCCTGACACCCAAAGGTGCCGGGGCCTTGTTCACCGTCGCGCTGAAGGGCGGCTATGACGCTTGCGTCAAATTCGTCGACTCGCTCGAGCTGTTCAGCCATGTCGCCAACCTTGGCGATACACGCTCGCTGGTGATCCACTCGGCCTCAACCACGCACCGCCAGCTCACGACAGAACAGCAGGTGGCAGCAGGGGCCAGCCCCGACGTCGTGCGGATTTCCATCGGGATCGAGGATGCAGACGACCTGATGCGGGATCTCGACCGCGCGCTGCAAATCGCCCACCGCTGATATATCCCAGCCCTTCGGCCCAAGGGTTCGAAGGGCTATTCAGTCTCGAAAACCATCGTGACCGATTGCGTCACCGAGGTTTCACCCGCCGCAATCTCCATGCTTTCTGACGCCATCGCCATATCCGCCGCCAGTCGTGCCACCGGATAGGCCTGCACACCGCCTTGGGAAATCGACACCACATCGACAATCTGTAGGCCCGCCGCAGCGGCCAGTTGCCTGGCCTTGTCCATCGCGTCAGCGACCGCAAGCGCGCGCGCTTCGATCTCCATCGCGGATGTGTCCTCAACCCCAAGCGAGACCCCGCGGAACTGGTTGCCGCCAACGCTAACAACCTGCGTCAAAACTTCGCCCATCCGATCAAGATCGCGCAATGTGACCTGCAAATTCACCGAGGCGGCAAAGCCAGTGACACGGCTGCTTTTCGTGCGTTCGGAATAGGTCCAGACCGGATTAAGCGATACTTGGCTGGTCTGCATATCCTCGGGCAACACCCCCGCTGCTTTTAGGCTGGCGATCACGTCGTTAATCCCCATTGCAACCGCATCCATCGCGTCCTCGGCGGTCTTGGCCTCATGGGCAACACCCATCGAAATCGAGGCAATATCCGGCACCGCAGACACCGCCCCCTGCCCTGAAACCGTGATCGTCCCCGCCTGCGCGAAGACCGGAGTGAGCGTCATCAGAACGGCAATTACAAAGCGGCGCATTGGGGTTTCTCCTGACTGGGAAATCTCAGCGAGTTTCCGCGACAATTGGATTTGTTGCAAGATTGGTCGGCGCTAGCCCTTTGCCTTGGCATAATCCTGCTGTAAAACCCCCGAAAAGCCTTTTGAGTAGTGTCTGGACGAACCCGGATTCAGGGTGCCTGTGAATGATTTCAAATTTTGCACTTTTGCTTTCCCATGAAGGCATCAAACTTGCACATCGCACAGCCGACGGCTGGGCCGAAATCGGGCATGCCAGCTTGCTTGACGACGACCTGTCGGCAAAACTCAATCAAATGCGCGCGCAGGCCGAGGCCCTGTCGGTCAGCGGTTTTTCCTCAAAAATCGTTCTGCCGCACGATCAGATCAAATATCTGACGCTGCCCAATTTTGACGACGATCAACGCGAAGAGGCAATAAAAGAAGCACTTGAGCGTGCCACCCCCTATCTGATCGACGATCTCGTTTACGATTGGGAAGCCAGTGACGACGGCATGAATGTCGCCGCCGTTGCCCGCGACACCCTGGGCGAAGCAGAAAGTTTCATCGTCCGCCACGGTTTCAATCCGGTCAGTTTTGTCGCCGCACCCGACGACGCGCTGTTCTCGGTCGAACCGTTCTTTGGCAGCTGTAGCAATGCCGCCGCCGACGAAGATATTCGCGACAGCATCGAAGCCGAAGTCGACAAAGTGATTCTGACCGCCCCGACCGAGGCCCCCATGGCCGAGGTGATAGACGACTTCAACGACGACGAGAATCAGACCGAAGCGGACGTGACCCCTGAAGACACGCCGACCGAAGACGGCGAAACGCCAACCGCCCCGGACAGCGACCCTGCACCGGACAGCGACCCCGCGCCCGACGACGCCGACACGCCCGAAGGCACCGATACGCCTGAAGAGACAGACGAAACGGACGAGGCCAAACCGCCCCGCTTGGCCCCTCTGGTTGCTGACCGCGACGAAGACCTCAGCAAGGCCAGCTTCCCCATGATTGGTCCTGCCACGTCAACCTCGATCCTCGGGGGGATGCAGCCCGCGATCCGCCCTGCCCCTGCCGTTGGCATCGGTGCCGAACCCGACAGCGACGTTGAAGACCGCACCTTCCCAAGCTGGGCTGGTCCGGCGGAAAAGAATGCGCCGTTCTCGATGGACGAAACCATTGAGCCCGCCAAAGTCGGGTGGCTCCGCAAAAGCAAAACAGACAACGCCGACGACAGCCACGCCCCCCCAAGCTGGATGAAAACCGACGATCCCGCCAGCGACGATCTTGAGGACAGCGAATTTGAAGAGGATCGCGAAGCCGCAGCCTGGGTCACCCCAACCGCTGCCGCCCCGGTCAAACAGCCGCTCTACGACGAAGTGGAAACCGAGGCTGAAAAGCTCGAAATCTTCGGCAACCGTGGCGAACGCGACCGCCCTGCCGCCGCGTGGAACCCTCTGTGGATCGGTGCAATCGTCCTTGCCGTGCTACTTCTGATCGGCGGTTCATTTTTCGCCGTCCGCTTTTTCACCGCGCCCTCTGAACCGCAGATCGCCACCCCCGAGGACACCACGCCCCTGATCGCGGCGGATGAAGCGCCGGTTGCGGCACCGACCGAGGATACAGCACCAGACCCCACTGCCGAGACGCCGACCGAGACCGCGCAACAGGCGTCAACGGAACCGCCGCTGGTTGCCCAAGACCCTGAGGCCACGCTTCCTGAGCCTGTACCCACCGTTGACCTGCCCCCGGTCGAGGCCACCACGGAATTCAGCGATCCCGCCAACGCGCCCTTGGTCGATGACAGCGCCGCCATCGGCGATCTGGCCGAGGCCCCCGCGTTTGAAGCCACCACAGCCCCCAGCGACGCCCTCGCACAACCTGCCGCAGAACTTGCGGTCGAGGCCGAAACCACGGCCCCCGATGCGCTGCCCGAACCGGTGGCCGACGCGACCGCAGAAGAACCGATCCGATCCGCCACCGAAATCCTCGCCGAAGCGCCGGGCGCTGGCGAAATCGCCCCGATCCGACCTGGCACCGAAGACGCAGCACCTGCCTCAGAAGCCACCGTGGCTGACCCTGCACCCGAACCTGCACCGGAACCCGCGGTTGAACCTGCCGCCGAAGACATCGCGGCCGTGGACCCCGCCGCCGCCCAGCCCACAGACTTGTCCCCCGACCTGCTGGACCGCGCCGCCTCCGACTGGACCTCGCTCAGCGTCGAGGCCCGCGAAGCACGCTACGCCGCAACCGGCATTTGGCCGCTGGCCCCCGAAGCACCGCCATCGCCCTCGGGCGAAACGGTCGGCGCTTTGTTCCTTGCGACCATCGATCCGGTGGTTTTCGCAACCGACGCTTTTGCCATCACCGCCACTGCCGACCTGCTGTCCGACAAGGCAATGACCTCCGTTCCAAACCCACCGGCCCCCGGTACACGGTTTGAACGCGACGAACGCGGCTTTGTACTTGCCACCCCCGAAGGCGTGGTGACACCCGACGGCATCACGGTGTTCCAAGGCATCCCGCCGATTATCCCGCCGCTCGCCGCGCGGATTGATCCGGTCGACCAACAGGCCGCACTCCGTGCCGCGCTGGAAGGCAAAGTGCCGCGTTTGCGCCCCGAGCAAGACCCCGCGACCGCCGAAACCGAGACCGCCGCAGAGGCCACTGCCGACGCGCCGCGCGTGCCGCCCCTGCGTCCCGCATCCATCGCCGCGCTCGCCCTGCCCGAGGCCGTTGTTCTTAACCCGCTGGCGCTGGATCGCTCGCCCCTGCCACGGCTGCGCCCGAACAACATCGGCGAGATCGTCTACAACACCGAACGCGCCGCCCTCGCTGCCCAAATAACCCGCCCCGTTGCCCCGACAAACGGCACGGTTTCGGCCAATGCCACGGACGAGCAGGCGATCACCCTGCGCGGCATCATCCTGATCGGCATCTACGGCGAGGCCGGCGACCGCCGCGCACTGGTGCGGATGCAAAGTGGCCGCTACACCAAGATCGAAGTCGGAGACCGTCTCAACGGTGGTCAGGTCACGGCCATCGATCAGGACCGTATTCTCTATACGCGCAACGGCCAGACTGTCGTTCTGCGTATGCCGGGCAATTAACACACCACCCACCGCCCCGGCGCATACGGCCTTTCCGCCCAATCGCGTCCGTTGGCGCGTCATTTCTTCTCAGTCTACCTGAACCATGCTAGAATCGCGCATATGATTGACGCCCTCGACAAACGTCTGCTTTCAGCGCTGCAAAGCAATGCCCATCTGACCGCTCATGAACTGGGTGACATCCTCAACCTGTCCGCCAGTCAGGCGGGCCGCCGACGGCAACGTCTTGAGGCCGACGGCTATATCTCGCACTACCGCGCCCGCATCGAGCCGGAGCGGGTCGGCCTCAGCATTCAGGCCTTTGTGCAGGTCCAAATGGTGTCGCATACGCCCGAGCAGGCCAAAAGCCTGTCGCGCCTGCTTGAAACCTCGCCCGAGGTCGTCAGTGGCTGGACCTTGACCGGCGATGCAGATTATCTGTTGCGGGTGTTCTGCAAAGATCTTCCGGCGCTGAACGCCCTTATCCACGACACGTTACTGCCGCATCCAGCGGTCGCCCGCATACAAAGCCAAATCGTAATGGATCAGGTCAAACCGGATTCGCCACTGCCACTCTAAGGGATTCTGATGGACAGTTTCTTCTATCAAGCCACGATTTTCCTCGCCGCTGCGGTGATCGCCGTGCCGATCTCGGCGCGGCTTGGGCTGGGCTCGGTGCTTGGCTACCTTGCCGCGGGGATCGCCATCGGACCGGTTCTCGGGCTGGTCGGCGCCGAGGTTTACGACCTGCGCCACTTCGCCGAATTTGGCGTCGTGATGATGCTGTTCATCATCGGGCTTGAGCTTGATCCAAAGGCGCTTTGGGCCATGCGGCACAAGCTGGTCGGGCTGGGCGGACTACAGATTACCCTGACCGCCGCGCTCACAATGGCCGCCGCAATGGTGATCGGCATCGACACCAAATCCTCGCTGGCGATTGGCCTGATCCTTGCGCTCTCCTCAACCGCGATTGTGCTGCAAACCCTGACGGAAAAGGGCCTCATGCAAACCGGCGGCGGCCGCAACACCTTTTCGGTTCTCTTGACGCAAGACATCGCCGTTATTCCAACGCTGGCCTTCCTGCCGCTTCTCGCGGTCGCCGTCGTTGCAACCGACAGCCCCTCAAAAACCACCAGCAGCCACGACATAAGCCTCTCGATTGTCGAGGGCCTGCCCGGCTGGGGCGTCACCCTGGTCACCCTCGGCGCGGTCGCCGCCGTGATCCTCGCGGGTGTCTACCTCAGTCGCCCGATCTTCCGCTTCATCCACTCGGCCCACCTGCGCGAAATGTATACAGCACTGGCCCTTATGATCGTCGTCGGCATCGCGCTTTTGATGACCCTCGTCGGCCTGTCACCGGCACTTGGCACCTTTCTGGCCGGGGTTGTTCTGGCCAGCAGCGAATTCAAACACGAGCTTGAATCCGACCTTGAGCCGTTCAAAGGCCTGCTCTTGGGGCTGTTCTTCATCACCGTCGGCGCGGGCATCAACTTTACAATTCTCTTCGCCGCTCCGGTCACCATTATCGGCCTGTCCATCGGATTGATCCTGCTCAAAGGCATTGTCCTGTTCGGCCTTGCCCTGCTGTTCAAAATGCGTGGACGCGACAAATGGCTGTTCACCCTCGCCCTGGCCCAAGCCGGTGAATTCGGCTTTGTGCTCATCAGTTTTTCCCAACAGCAAAACGTGCTGACCGACGCGATCTCCGAAACGCTGTTGCTGGTCGTTGCCATGACCATGCTGATAACGCCCGCGCTGTTCATCCTCTATGACTGGCTCGAGAAACGCTCGGCTGACCACCAACAACACCACGAACCGGACCACATCGATCACAGCGGTCCCGTCATCATCGCCGGCATCGGGCGCTTTGGCCAAATCGTCAACCGGCTGGTGCAATCCGCAGGCTTTGAGTCGGTGGTTCTCGATCACAACATGGAGACCATCGAACTGATGCGACGCTTCGGGTTCAAAGGGTTTTTCGGAGACCCCACGCGGCACGAATTGCTGCATGCGGCAGGGCTTATGAAGGCGAAGATCCTTGTCGTCGCCCTTGATTCGCCTGCCGCGACGCTCAAGCTGGTGGAATACGCCCGCAGGGAACGCCCCGACATCCACATCGTCGCCCGCGCCCGCGACCGCGCCGCTGTGTTCGAGCTTTATCAAGCCGGTGCAAACGACATCGTGCGCGAGCTTTTCGACAGCTCGCTGCGTGCCGGTCGCTATGTGCTTGAGAACATCGGCCTGTCCGAATTCGAAGCCGCCAAAGCCGAGAAAATCTTCTTTGACCATGACCGCGCTGCGGTGCGCGATCTGGCCCAGGTCTGGAAACCCGGTGTCAGCGCCTCGGAAAATGCGGACTACATCACGCTGTCAAAGAAGCTGCAAAAAGACCTTGAGGCCCTGCTGACCGAGCAATTCGAAAAAGACCGCGCAAAAGACTAAAGCCGCCCCGTTCAGGAGCGGCTTTCAGATTTTGAAACCCGTAAAATCAGGCCGCGGCAGCCGCCGCGCGCGACGACAAAACACCGTCAATCTTTTGGGCAGCGGCACCCTCGTCACCCCCGCCAACAGCCGCAACTTCGCGTGTCAAACGCTCAAGCGCAGCCTCATAAAGCTGACGTTCGGAATAGCTTTGCTCGCGCTGGTCGTCGGCACGGTGCAGGTCGCGCACAACCTCGGCAATGGCGATCAGATCGCCCGAGTTAATCTTTTGTTCATATTCCTGAGCACGACGCGACCACATGGCCCGCTTCACTTTGGCTTTGCCTTTCAGCGTGCGCAGCGCGTGGTCAATCACGTCAGGGCTGGACAGAGACCGCATTCCAATCTCGACAGCTTTGTTGGTCGGCACGCGGAGGGTCATCTTGTCTTTCTCGAACGCGATCACGAACAATTCGAGGTTGATGCCAGCGACTTCCTGCTCTTCAATCGAGATGATCTTGCCAACACCATGTGCCGGATAAACCACAAACTCATTCGGGCGGAAGTCAGGCTTTTTAGCTTTGCTCATTTGTTTTCCTTGTTTGGGCGCCCCTTCGGAAATTCCCCCAGAAAAAGACGCCAAAAAAACCAGTCCCAGCGGCGTTTGCCTTGGGTTTCCAGTTCGTTTTTCAGTTTATTTGCCCGTTCTGTATACCACAAAAACGCGCTCTGGAAAAGACGCGGACTAAACCCGTCGTTTCACTTGTTTTCTTTGGCTTTCAGAGCCTTGACCCGAAATCGCGTGCCACAGCCGTTTCGGATGCGAATCAACCGCCCTCGCCCGGCGCTTCCGAGAAATACTTGTTGATTTTGTCCGGCTCACCGTCGCGTTCTTCGGCCTCGGGCAATTGATCCTTTTTCGTCAGGATCACCGGCCACATTTCCGAATACTTGCGGTTAAACTCGACCCAATTGTCCATGTCCGGCTCGGTATCGGGGCGGATCGCGTCGGCGGGACATTCAGGTTCGCACACGCCGCAGTCGATGCATTCATCGGGATGAATGACCAACATGTTTTCGCCTTCGTAAAAGCAGTCAACCGGACATACTTCGACGCAGTCGGTGTATTTGCAGGCAATACAGTTATCAATCACGACGTACGTCATGTGGACACCTTTTTAGTCTTGGATCACCGGTTGCCTAATCCAACATGCGACATCATTCAAGCATGTCTCGGTGCATGAGGTCCAACTTCCGCCGATCCTTTTTGGTTGGACGCCGATTTCCCACGCGCTCGGGCTTGGGCGGTCGTTCTTCCTCAGTCGGGGTCAGATCTTCGTACAGCGTTTGCGCTTCGCTTGCAGGCCCACGCCGCGACCCGATCGCTACGATGCGAATAACCCGTATACGATCGCCCTGCGGAAACGTCAGAACATCGTCAGGCCCGACAGCGAACGCAGCTTTAGCGATTTTGTTAGAATTCACCCGGCAATGGCCGCCGGTCACAAGTTTGGCCGACAGGCTACGGGTCTTGAAAAACCGCGCCTGCCAAAGCCACTTGTCAATGCGCATCGTCGAGCGATCACCGTTCATAGTCGTGACGCTGGTGTTCGCCAATGCATCACGTTTGTACATGTGACGTCGACCTGGGTAAGCCGATTGTACAATTCATGATCCTGAGTAACAACGTTCACGCGATCCCGAATGAGCTTGGGTGAAATCGAAAGTATTGCGGTGTCAGTTATCCCCATCGATTTATAAGCTGGGCTTGAAACAATATCACTCGAGGGCTGATAAATTTCATCTATGCAACGAATATAAGAACCCAAAGCGTTGACGATTCCCGCTGATATATGTTGATGCCCTGATCCGATATGGTTTGACACTTCAGTGAGGACGTTTGGCACGCTCACGTGAAAATCCGAGTCAGAGGCCATTTCGAAAAGCCGGTCAAACATGGAGTCATTGTACTCTTGGACGCGCCGACTTCCCAGCTTGGACCTATCCGTTTGACCGACCAACAAGGCGACCAAAGGTCCGGTATCCAGCATAATTCCCTTCACGTCCTACGTCAGTTTAATCAATGAGCCGTCGATTTCGCTGATGATAAAACTACGAAACTCACGAATGGGTTCATTTTTTTCCTCGCCGAACAGAACAGCGTTAGCGTTGGTCTTTTTTGTGCGCCCAATGTCAAATCCGACGACAACGCGCCAACCGTCCCCTTCCCCGATGTACTCCAATTCCTCAAGCAGAACATGAGAAAGCCTCTGCCCACGTTCCACATACTTTTCAAAGTATTCAAACGCTTTTTCGATGGCCTCGTCTGCCGAGAGTATGCCGGGCTCGGGAATCATTCTTTATACCCTTTTCATACCTTGTCGCCCAACGAGGTTACCACGAAGTTAATCCTTCTTGAACCCCATCAGCGCAGCGGCAAAGGGGTTGTCGGGGTCAATGGCTTTTTCC
>JBELFK010000029.1:18036-23694 GCA_042092935.1 Paracoccaceae bacterium
CTTGAACCCCATCAGCGCAGCGGCAAAGGGGTTGTCGGGGTCAATGGCTTTTTCCTTTTTCGGCGGTCTCGCCTGGAATTGCTTGGCCTTCGGATTGCCGCCACCATCGCGACGGGGCTTGCCCTTGCCGCGCGGTTTGTTGCCTTGCGGACGTTGTCCCTGAGGCTTGCCACCGCCGCCCTGACGCTGGGGTTTGCGGCCCCATGTAAAGGTGTAGAAAACCTCAACCTCGGGTTCGCTGGCCTCGGGCGCGACGGCCTCGGCTGCTGTGTCCTCGACAGGCGTTTCGGCAACGGCATCGTCTTTCGCGGAGTCTTCGGCCGGTTCAGACGTCTGCGCATCCCCCTCGACAACAGCTTCCGCCGGGGCTGGCGTGGCTTTCACCTTCGGGCGTTCGCCTTTTTCGGCCTTATAGCCAAGGCCCTCCATCAGGTCCGAGAATTGCTCAAGCGTCATGCCGGTGATCGACAGCATATCGGCCTTGGCCTCAAACCCGCCACGGCTGTCTTCGACGCGCAGCATATCCGCCAGACGTTCGAGCATATCGATACGGATCGCCCGCGATCCCGCGGACCGGTAGCCGATCATCGCGTAGTATTCTTGCGGCTGACCCTCAACAGTCGGCACCGTGACCAGACCGGGTGGCGGCGAATCGGGGAATTCCTGCAAGCCCTCTGCCAGAGACCAAAGCAGCAGGCGCAACCGTGTCGGGGCCGGCTTCAACAGAAGCGGCATAAAGATCGTGAACTGACCAAAACGCACACCGTGTTTGCGCAAGGCACCCCGGGCATCCTGATCCAGCTCTTTGACTTCATTGGCGATTTTGGCACGCGGGATAATCCCCATCGCCTCGACCAATTGAAACGCGAACCCGCGCGCAAGGCCGGTCAGCTCTTCGTCTTTTGACAGCGCGAGCATCGGCTCAAACAGCGCGGCAATCTTGCGATCAACGAAATGCTGCAAGCGGCGCTCAACCTTTTGGGCCACCTCCGCGCCAGCCTCGTCATCAACGAAAACGTCGATCTTGGGCTTGAGCGGCTCATCGCCCTTCGTCAGCTTGCCGACGGCGTCATTGCCCCACATCAAGCCGCCCTGATCGGTAAAGTCGATCTCGGTATCCGGCGCGTTGTAGAAACGATCCGCACGCAGATGGAAATGCGGAGCCAAGGCCTGAAGGCTGGCTGTTTTAAGCGTTTTCGCTTCTTGACCCGATGCGTCTTTATCCTGACGGAACCGGAACCCTTCGAGACGACCGACGAATTCACCTTCGACGGTCACATCTCCGTTTTCATTTACTTCGGCCAAAAGGGCCTCCTTCTGTTTCAACCGGCGCAGCAAAACGGATGTGCGCCGATCAACAAATCTCTTTGTCAGCGCTTCGTGCAAAGCATCCGACAGGCGGTCTTCTACTACGCGGGTTTCATTCCGCCAATGAATTTCGTCATCGACCCAACCCTTACGCTGCGCGACATATGTCCACGTGCGAATAAAAGCCAGTCGTTTCGACAACGCATCGATGTCGCCTGCGGTCTTGTCGATGCGTTTGATCTGACGCGCCAGCCAATCGTTCGGGATATGTCCGCGCTGATGCAGATAGCCAAAAATCGTCCCCAGAAGGCCTGCGTGTTCCCCATGGCTGATGCCACGAAAATCCGGGATGCGGCACACATCCCAGAGCAGTTTGACCGAGGCTCCGTCACTGGCACGCGCCAGCACTTCGGCCTCTTGCGCCAGAGATTTCAGCGCCCCGAGATCATCCGCCTCGCGGGCTTTGACAAGGATGTCGTCGCTGGGGGCCTGTTCAAGCGTTTCGATCAACCGGCTGACCGAGCCAAACTGAAGCGCGTGGTTGCGCCATTGCAGTTTGCGCAATGGGGTAAAACGATGATCCATGATCGCCTGCGCGACCTCATCGGGCAGATCGCGGGCCTCGCCAGTGACGCCAAAAGTGCCGTGGCTCATGCCCCTGCCCGCGCGACCGGCAATCTGGGCCAACTCGTTTGGCGCAAGCTCGCGCATACGGCGCCCATCAAACTTGCTGAGCGACGAAAACGCCACGTGGTTAATATCAAGGTTCAACCCCATGCCGATGGCATCTGTGGCCACCAGAAAATCAACATCACCGTTTTGATAAAGCTCGACCTGCGCGTTGCGGGTGCGTGGGCTCAGCGCCCCCATCACAACCGCCGCGCCGCCCTTTTGTCGCCGCAGCAATTCAGCGATGGCATAAACATTGTCGACCGAAAACCCAACAATAGCCGACCGCGCCTGCATCCGGCTGATCTTTTTGGGACCGGCATAGGACAGCTCGGACATCCGTTCGCGGCGGATAAATTCAACTCCGGGCACCAGTGCTGCAATCGTGCTGCGCATTGTATCGGCCCCAAGGAACAGGGTCTCATGCGTCCCACGAGCGCGCAAAAGCCGGTCGGTAAAGACATGCCCCCGCTCGGGATCGGCGCATAGCTGGATCTCGTCTATGGCCAGAAAATCGCAGCCCATACCCTCGGGCATCGCCTCAACGGTGCACACCCAATACTGGGTGCGCGGCGGCACGATCCGTTCTTCGCCCGTCACCAGCGCCACAACCGAGGGGCCACGGGCCGCAACGATCTTGTCGTAAACCTCGCGCGCCAAAAGCCGCAGCGGCAGGCCAATAATGCCAGAGCTATAGCCCAACATGCGCTCAATGGCGTAGTGGGTCTTGCCGGTGTTCGTCGGCCCGAGAACGGCTTTTGTCACTGAGGCCATTTGGCGTCTCGCATCGTGTTTCCTGCACCCCGACCACAGGGGAATCCCGTGCAAATCCGGCCTGAATTCCTTAGAGTGACGCGCAGCTGATGTATAGATGGTAAGATAATCCTAACCTTCCCCGAGGAAATGTGGATTCAGATGTTGATTTTCACAAGGGGCGGAACAATGTTAACGTGCACGTCAACGTGATAATACCGACCGACAATGAAAGTGAAATGATGAGCGAAGTTTTAAATACGGCCCTTGCAGCGATGACAGACAAGGTTGCGGACTCGGGTTTTGCGGGGTCTGCCAAATTCCAGATCGAAGGCGAAGGCGCGATTGTGATCGAAGGCGAAACCGCCCGCATTTCGGACGACGAGACCGACGTCACCCTGTCGGCCGACGCCGACACCTTCCAGTCGATGCTCGAGGGCGATCTCGACCCGACGGCGGCCTTTATGTCGGGCCGTCTCGTTATCGATGGTGACATGGGGGCCGCGATGCAATTGGCAGGCGTTTTTAGCTGATCGCATGGAGGCCGCCACCTTTTACAACGATCTCGCCGAAGGCCCCGACGGGGGCCAAGCCTGGTGGGTGACCGCCAGCGATGGCGTGCGTCTGCGCATGGGTGGATGGCGTTGCGACCAGCCCAAGGGCACCGTGCTGCTGTTTAACGGTCGCTCGGAATACATCGAGAAATACGGCCGCAACGCCCATGATTTCCTGACCAAAGGTTATAACTTGCTGTCGATCGACTGGCGCGGCCAAGGGCTGTCGGACCGGCTGATTAAGGACACCCGCGCGGGCCATGTGTGCAGCTTTGCGAGCTATCAACACGATGTTAAGGCATTGATGGATCATGCGGAAGCTGCCGGATTCGCTGGCCCCTATTATCTGATTGGTCACTCGATGGGCGGAATCATAGGATTTCGCGCGCTTAAAGAAGGTCTTAACGTTCAGGCCGTTGTCTTCAGCAGCCCGATGTGGGGCATCAAGCTGCCGCTGATCTTTCGCCCCTGCGCGCGTCTTATTGCCCGGGTCGCCGTCGCGGTGGGATTGCGCCACAGCTACGTGCTGACGGGATCGCCGGACAATTACGTCGCGACAAATGAGTTTGAAGGTAACGGGTTAACAAATGATCCGGCGATGTATGCCTATCTGCAACGCCAGGCCCGCGCAGTTCCACAATTCGCCCTTGGAAGCCCGACGATGAACTGGCTGCGCAACGCCTTTGACGAGATTGACTTTGTGCAATCGTCCCAAGCGCCAGACCTGCCTTGCATCACGTTTCTCGGCGACGATGAAGACATCGTTAACGTGCGCAAAGTGCGCGCGCGGGCGACAAACTGGCCCGGTGCAAAACTGATCGATATCCCCGGTGGCCGCCATGAGATGCTGATGGACAGCCCCGAATTGCGCCGCAAAATCACCGATGACATTTGCGCGTTTTTTGACGCCCAGCGGACAGCTTGACCAAATACTCGCCCGTGATGGGTTGAAACCTGCGCCAGCGCCCGCTTATCTCTGGTGCGATACCTTTTTTCCAAACCAAGGCTGATTGATGCTGAACCTGCCCTTTCCCGTCCGCGATGCAACTGCCTCTTCTGGCGCAAACGCCTTTGGAGACCTTCCCGAATGGGATCTGAGCGATCTTTACGCCTCGGATCATGCACCTGAACTGACCCGCGATCTCGAGTGGCTGGAAACCGCCTGTGCGTCCTTTGCCGCCGACTACGAAGGCAAACTCGGGACCTTGGACGCGGCGGGGTTGCTTGACTGCATCCACCGCAACGAAAAGATCGAACGTATCGCGGGACGCATCATGTCCTATGCGGGACTGCGCTACTATCAGCAAACCACCGATGCGGAACGGGCGAAATTCATGTCCGATATGCAGGAAGCGATCACCAACTTCTCGACTCCGCTGGTGTTTTTTACGCTTGAATTGAACAGTCTTGAGGACGCCCATCTTGAGGGGCTGTTGGCGGCCAGTGCAGACCTCAACCGGTATAAGCCGGTGATCGACCGCATTCGCGCGATGAAGCCGCACCAGCTTTCCGACGAGATGGAGCGCTTTTTGCATGACCTCGGGGTTGTCGGCGATGCCTGGGAGAAGCTGTTTGACGAAACCCTTGCGGGGCTTGAGTTTACTCTGGACGGCGACAGCTACAACATTGAGGGCGCGCTGAATTTCCTGACCGAGCATGACCGCAGCAAACGCGAGGCCGCGACCCGCGAAGTGGCGCGCGTGCTGGGCGAGAACATCAAGACCTTCGCGCGGGTGCACAACACCCAGGCCAAGGAAAAAGAGATCATCGACCGCTGGCGCAAAATGCCCTCGCCTCAGGCGGGGCGGCATTTGGCCAACCACGTTGAGCCCGAGGTGGTCGAGGCGTTGCGCGACGCCGTTGTGGCCGCCTATCCGCGCCTGTCGCATCGCTACTATGAGCTGAAGCGCAAATGGCTGGGGCTTGAGCGGATGCAGGTCTGGGACCGCAATGCGCCGCTGCCGATGGAGGACACCTCGACGGTGTCATGGGCGGATGCCCGCGCGATTGTCGAGGAGGCCTACGGCGAGTTCGACCCGAGGATGCAGGATCTGGCCGAGCCATTCTTTACCAAGGGCTGGATCGACGCGCCTGTGAAACCGGGCAAAGCACCGGGCGCATTTTCGCACCCAACAGTGACCGATGTGCACCCCTACGTGATGCTCAATTACCTTGGCAAGCCGCGCGATGTGATGACGCTTGCGCATGAGTTGGGACACGGCGTGCACCAGCTTTTGGCCGCCGAACAAGGCGAGATGCTGTCCTCGACCCCCCTGACGCTGGCCGAGACCGCCAGCGTGTTTGGCGAGATGCTGACCTTCCGCAAAATGCTCGACAAGGCCGAGACGCAGGACGAGCGCAAGGTGCTGCTGGC
>JBELFK010000030.1:0-23621 GCA_042092935.1 Paracoccaceae bacterium
AGCAGTGGATTGAAAATCCTCGTGTCGGTGGTTCGATTCCGCCCCCGGGCACCACTTCTAAAGATAAACTGTTGGAAATGCTTTAGCTTTTGGCGACGGTCATTCGTAATCGATCAGTTAACCTTGGGTAATTTGCAAAAAAGAGACCTGTCACTTCATCAGGTCGCATTTCAACCGGTCCTCAACAAAGCTATGTCATCGAGACGATAGGTGGCAAAGCATCCAATATGGAGATTGCAGGCTGCGTTTGACGCCATTTTCTCTTGGTCTTTCATCGGTTAGAATTGGGCCGTCGAGACGGGCAAATGTTGATTGAAGGATAAGTCGAAATGAAATTGATGCGATACGGCGACCGGCATGGTGCGAAAATCCCGTGTATACTTGATACCGATGGCGTCGCCAGAGATGCTTCGTCGGTTGTCCCTGACTTTGGGCCACGCACTTTAACACCCGAAATCATAGCCAACCTAAAGGCGGTTGACCCATACAGCTTGCCTATTGCGGAAATAACTGGAAAACGTTTGGCACCACCCGTTGCACAGCCATTCAACATTTATTGTATCGGGTTGAATTATTCCGATCACGCCGCCGAGGCCGGTCTGCCAATTCCGGATCAACCTATCTTATTTAACAAGTCTTCGGTCACCTACTGCGGGGCCAACGATGACATTCTCTACAGCCCTAAAATGAGCAAACTCGATTGGGAGATTGAGTTGGGTGTGGTGATCGGCAAGTCTGCGTTGAACATCTCAAAGGACGAGGCTTTGGATCACGTTCTGGGTTACACGATCGTCAACGATCTGTCCGAGCGCGCTTGGCAAATGGAGCGCGGCGGCCAGTGGTCCAAGGGAAAGAGCTTCCCGAATTTTTGCCCAACGGGCCCTTTCCTTGCGACGGTTGATGAGATCGGCGACGGCAATGGGTTGACGATGTCGCTAAAAGTGAACGGTCAGCCGATGCAGACCGGAAACACCGACACAATGATTTTCGATGTCGCAACCATTGTTAGCTACCTGAGCGAGTTTACCGAGCTTGTCCCAGGCGATTTGATTTGCACCGGCACACCTCCGGGTGTGGGCCTTGGCATGAAGCCGCCGGTTTTTCTGAACATCGGCGACACCTGTAACTTGAGCATCGAGGGATTGGGCGAGCAGACACAAACAGTCGTCGCGCTATAGAAACTTAGGCAACCTCATCGAGCGTCCGTTCCAACACATGTAGAATCATGTCGATATCCTCGGATTCGATGGTCAAAGGCGGCCTGATCTTAAGAATGCTGTCCTTGGGGCCTTCGCTACCGATCAGAATGCGGTGATCGCGCATCCTATTCTTAACGTAGGAACAAAGCTCGGTGGCCTCCGATCCGTCGGGGTTGATTAAGTCGACGCCGATGAACAACCCCATGCCGCGCACGTCTCCGATACAGGGAAACCTGTCTTCGAGTGCGCGCAGGCCGGCCAGTAGTCTGCCCCCCATCCGGTGGGCGTTTCCTTGAAGGTCTTCGTCGTCGACGATGTCCAAAACCTCTTTGCCGATGCGGCAGGACAGGTTCGAGCCGCCAAATGTCGAGAAAAATTCAATCCCGTTGTCAAAACTGCGGGCAATTTCTTTTGTTGTCACAACAACGCCGATGGGGTGACCGTTGCCAATTGGCTTGCCCAATACCACAATATCAGGTGTTACCTTTTGGTGTTCAAAGGCGAAATAGTGGTCTCCGAGACGGCCTAAACCGGTTTGGACCTCATCTGCGATGCAAACTCCTCCGGCTGCGCGGACCTTGGCATAAACGGCCGCAAGATAGCCCATTGGTGGAATGATCTGCCCGCCGACCGAGGGGAAGGTTTCGGCGATAAAGCCCGCCACACCGTGCCCTTTGGACAGCAGCGCATCAATGGCCGGATCGATGAGGTCCGCATAGTTCGCGGCTCGTTTGGGGTCGTCGCGCCGGAACCGGCCGCGAAAGTCGTCGGCGAGTTCAACAATTTCTACCCAGTCTGCCTGACCAACACCGTTTGGTTTGTTGAATTTATAGGCTGAAACTGCAACGGCTCCGGTTGTGTTGCCGTGATAGCCATGATCCGGTGTAATCATGCCTTTGACGCCGGTGTGGGCGCGGGCAAGGCGCAGCGCCAGTTCATTTGCCTCGGTGCCCGAATTGACGAAAAAGCAGACGTCCAAGGCGCTCGGCATTTTGGACAGCAGTTTGTCGGCGAATTCCGTTTGCGCCGGATGGAGGTAGCGAGTGTTTGAGTTCATCCGTTTCAGCTGATCCGCGGCGACCGCCTGAATGCGCGGATGCGCGTGACCGACATGCGGGACGTTGTTGTAGGCATCCAGATAGGGACGACCCCATTCGTCGAACAGATGGTGCCTCCACCCACGCAGAAACATGACGGGGTCTTTGTAGGTTAGACTTAGGTTGCCGCCGAAATATGTTTGCCTGTCCTTTAGAACGTCGTGCTTGTCGATGGGGCGAAAGCGGACCTTTTTGTCGGCAAGATTGAGAAGGGCGGCAGGGTTCGGGCAGATCGCCCGCCACATATACATTTCGTCGGGATCACCAACGCCCGGCCAATCGGCCTCAATTCCTTCGGTGGTGAGGGCCAGGTGAAAGTGAACATGCGGCGCCCAGCCGCCGTTTTGACTGGCGTCGCCCAAGCGGCAAAAAGCGGCACCTTTTTTAATGACATCGCCGGGGCCGAGCGTCTCAAGGAACTTGGGATCAAGATGGCCATAGAGCGTGTAGAACGCATCGCCCGCCGGTGTTTCGTGTTTTAGGATGATGACCCCGCCATAGTCGAGATGGCCGGTACGGTTTTCCGCGAAAAAGACTTCCCCGCGTAGAGGGGCATATAAGGGCGTGCCCGCCGGGGCAAAGGCATCGATTGCCAGATGAACAGTGCGTCGGTCATTGGCTTTCCATCGGCCTTTTCGAAAAGCGGCTTCGGTGTAGATGAGCCGGGGTTCGTGGTAATACCCCAGCCAGATATCGCCATCCTTGGCGAATTCCTCACCCACCCGCGCGGCCTCATCGATTGGCATGTGGAACGGGTTTTGCGGCCAAGTGCTCTGTTCGACAGAGAGTGATCCCAAGGCGGCTTCGTCAAGGTGTTCACCCATCAATGGCGCAAAGTTGCCCCGCTCTTGATCGAGCCAAGCAAGGACACGGTCCGCCCCGTCAACGACTGGCAACCCGCAAGCCGCGCGAAGCCGCGCCGTCAAAAGACCCTCGTTCAAATCATAGGTTTCAAGGAATCGCCAAGCAGGTGCCTGAGTGATTACCACGTAAGGGTCTTCCGGTGCCTCAGCCGCTTCCAACGTCGAGTTCACGACACTGACGGCCAATCGCATCCGAAGAAGCGGCCAGATCAAATCAACTTCGGTCGTGGTCAAAGGGTTGGTTGTATGAAAACCGGACACGAGGGCGGCCAGTGCGGCCTCGGGGTTGGGGTGGTCCAGCACGATGTAGGCCGCAGCAATTGCGAGGTCGCAAACGGCTGGCGCGCGGCACATGTCGCCGAAATCGATAAGGCCGGAAACTGTGGGCTCTCCGAGTGGACCGGCAACAAGGACATTATAGTCATTCGCGTCGTTATGGATCGCCTGCCGGGGCAAGCAATCAAGCCTCGGTTGTACGCTTTGAAAGCGGGAAAGTACCGCGTCGATAATGGTCCGTCGTGTAGGGTCCGTGACGCACGATAGCTTTGGTTCGATCCAGTCCGCTTGGGGGAGGTTCCACTTGAAGTCGCGATCAAGGTTCGGATGGTCAAAACTTGCAAGCGCAGCGGTTGTGCGCCCTAATATTTGACCAAATTCGTGGATAAGAGCGTCGGTTTTTGGCGCAGCTTCTGCGTAGCATTTTCCCGCCAGTTTTTGTACTACCCACACAAGGCGTTCAACGCCGCTTTCGTCCCTTAGGAACAGATAGGGCGCACCCGATCTGGCAGGGATCAACGCAGGGCAAGGCAGCGAGGGATCGTTTTGCCGGAGGTGTTCCAACGCGCGAATTTGCATATCAACTAGCCATGCTTCGCAGTTCGGGCGCATGACTTTGACGATGTACCCAGCCCCTGCTTCGGTCTCGGCCAGATAGTTCAGGTCATATTCGCCTGCCAAACGTGTAAAGCTCGCCGAGATGCCCCAATGCTTGCGCAACTCTTCTGACCAGTGATCCATGCAAGGTTCCTTAGACTTCGAAAATTGATAGAGTGGAATGCCACGTCGTAAGTAGTTTCTCATACGCGGAATTGATGCAAGGGGGCTCTTGTCGTTTGGGTTGTTGAGCGCGCTCGGAGGCGTTGATTTATTGCCGTCTGGATGCCCGTGTGCAGTTTTGGCGCTGTTGAAAGTGCCCCATGAACCCACGCAGATCAGGCCGATTTCCGGACCGTTCTGAGCCGACAAATTTCGAAATTAATACACCATTGATGTATGTTTAGTCGGGTGCTAACATTTTTGAAAATATTGCCCTTCGGAGACCACTCAATGACCGTCGTACCCATAAGTTCACCCGATTTGAAATCTGCCGAGGCCTCGTGGTTTTCTGCTCTGTGTTCAGACGATTATCAGTTCCTGGGTGTGCCAGACGGCGATTTGCGGTCCAGCTGGGCGCATTGCAGCGATATTGTCAAAAAGGCCGAGGAAAACGGATTTCGAAACATTCTTTGCCCCTCGTCGTATCAGGTGGGTCAGGACACGTTGTCGTTTGTTGCGGGGTGTGCGCCGATCACGTCAAAGATCAATCTGCTGGCTGCGGTTCGCTGCGGCGAGATGCAGCCGATCATGTTGGCGCGCACGATTGCCACGCTGGATCACATGCTCCAAGGGCGTCTGACCGTCAACATCATCAGCTCGGACTTCCCCGGCGAAAAAGACGACAGTGCCTACCGCTACCAGAGATCGCGAGAAGTGATCGAGATTTTAAAGCAGGCATGGACGCAGGATGAATTCAATCATCAGGGCGAGATCTATAACTTCTCGGATCTGACGACCGACCCCGCGAAGCCCTACCAAACCGGTGGACCGATGCTGTATTTTGGTGGCTATTCGCCTTCGGCTCTCGAATTGTGCGGCGAACATTGCGATGTTTACTTGATGTGGCCAGAGAAAAAGGAAGCGCTTGCCGAGCGTATGAAGGCCGTCCATGCACAGGCCGAGAGGTTCGGGCGCACTTTGGATTATGGCTTGCGCGTGCATGTGATTGTCCGTGACACGGAAGCCGAAGCCAAGGAATACGCCGAGCACATTGTTTCAAAGCTGGATGATGACTATGGCCGGATGATCCGCGAGCGGGCGTTGGATTCGACGTCGCTTGGTGTGTCTCATCAGGCGCAAAACCGAGAATTGGCCGACAAATTCGGATATATTGAGCCGCACCTTTGGACCGGCGTCGGGCGTGCGCGTTCGGGCTGCGGGGCGGCGCTGGTTGGATCTGCGGATCAGATTTTGAGCCAGATTGAAGAGTATAAAGCGATGGGCATGCGGGCGTTCATATTCTCGGGTTATCCGCATCTGGACGAGGCCGATCACTTCGGACGCCTCGTTATGCCCCATTTGGATACGTGTTCATTGCCCCAGGAATATGGCCGTGTCCCGTCAAATGCACCTCAGACACCTTTGGCTAATGGAGTTCGTCGATAATGGAACGTGTTGTTCTTGGTGAAGGAATAGATTTCAGTCGTATCGTTTATGGCATGTGGCGCATCAAAGATGATGCCGACACATCGCCCGCCCATGTTCAGGCCAAAATTGAGGCCTGTTTGGATCAAGGCATCACGACCTTCGATCAAGCGGATATATACGGAGACTACGGTGCCGAAGAGGTTTTAGGTCAGGCGTTAAAAGCCGCACCTGGGATGCGCGATCAAATGCAGATCGTCACGAAATGCGATATTGTCGCGC
The DNA here is from genome assembly GCA_042092935.1 of Paracoccaceae bacterium. Taxonomy (GTDB): domain Bacteria; phylum Pseudomonadota; class Alphaproteobacteria; order Rhodobacterales; family Rhodobacteraceae; genus JASMHC01. The sequence goes on from JBELFK010000030.1 coordinate 5,902, forward strand.
CGATAGGGCGATATTCGGACAAACGCGTGAAATATTACGATACCTCCGCCGCGCATATTCAATCGTCTGTCGATATGTCGCTTGCAGCGATGGCGATTGAGACGATTGATCTGTTGCTCGTTCATCGTCCTGACCCCTTCATGGATGCAGATGAAACAGGTGCGGCGTTGGACGGGTTGGTTGCCTCGGGCAAGGTGCGCTCGATCGGCGTTTCGAATTTTCGCCCTTGGGATTGGGAGCTTTTGCAATCCCGAATGACGTCTCCGCTTTTGACGAACCAAATCGAATTTAGTCTCGGTGCCCGCGGGTGTCTGACCAACGGAGATCTCGCGTTTCTACAGCAGCATCGAATCAAGCCAATGGCCTGGTCACCACTCGGCGGCGGCGCGTTGATTGGGCAGGGCGATGCGCTTGGCAAAACAATGGATCGCATTGCCGCTGACCATGGCACCGACCGCGCCGGCTTGGCCGTGGCTTGGATCATGGCGCATCCCGCCGGATTCCTGCCGGTTATGGGGACGAATAATCTTGATCGTATCCGCGCGCTTGGGGCAGCGGCTGACATCAAACTTGACCGAGAAACCTGGTTTGAACTTCTGGAAGCCGCAAACGGGTGCGAGGTGCCTTGATGCCGGATGGAAGTTATCACGAGGATTATGTGAAAGAGTTCGTCCCTGATCCGAGCTGCCAGCGAGAGTTTCGTGACGCGCTTGGGCAGTTTTCAACCGGCGTTACGATCGTCACGGCGCTTGGCGCGCAGGGGCCTATTGGCATGACGGCAAACAGTTTTACGGCCGTGTCTTTGGACCCGCCTTTGGTGATGTGGTGCCCTGCAAAGGCCTCGGCCCGGTTTCCGGTTTTTGCCGAGGCCACACATTTTGCGATCCATGTGCTGGCAGCCAGTCAAAAGGGGTTGGCAGATCGTTTTGCGCGTCAGGGCAACGGGTTTGAGGGGCTGGGCGACCTGACCAATGATGACGGCGTTCCGGTAATTCCCGATTGTCTTGCCCGGTTTGATTGCAGCCTGTTTGACACGCATGACGCAGGCGATCATGCAATTGTCGTCGGGCGTGTGGAAAATGTTTCTCGCTCGGTTGGGCGCGGCCTTGTGTTCGCAAACGGTCAATTCGGGTCATTTTCTGACTTTTGAATGCATATTTGCTGAGATTGACTGAAAGGAGTGTTTCAAAAGGTGAAAAAATCAGTGTGAACGCTAACACGCGAAAGTTGACGGGTCAGTCATCTGAGTGCTAGCAATTCTCTGGTGACTTGGGGCGATACGACCCCGAAACAATAAAAACAACAAGTTACTCGAAATAAGACTTTGAATTCTGGGAGGAAAAATATGTCTTACAAAACATCAATTTTTGGTGCTGCGATCATCGCGACATCAAGCGTTTTTGGAAGCGCCGCCTTTGCTGCAAGCAACGGTGACGTTTGCGATACGCCGTCGCAACTCGGCGATCTGGGCAGCTTTGAGGGTGAAGTCATCACCATCGCAGGCTCGATGGAAGGCCAGGACGAAGCAATGCTGACAAACACAGTGAGCTGCTTTGAAAAGGCGACGGGCGCGGTTGTGAAGTATTCCGGCTCGCGCGACTTTGCGGCCCTTATCGTTGCTGACTTGCGCTCAAACAACGCGCCAAACATCGCGATCTTCCCTCAGCCGGGTCTTGCGGGCGATATGGCGAAAGAAGGCCACCTTGTGCCGCTTGGCCAAGATTCTGCGGACTGGATGGCAGAAAACTACGGCGCGGGTTCGTCATGGGTTGACCTCGGCACCTATGCAGATGCTGACGGCAATGAAAACTTCTATGGTTTTGCGTTCAAAATGGACCTGAAATCGCTCGTTTGGTATTCGCCCGAGCAGTTCGAAGACAACGGCTATGAAATTCCAAGCACAATGGAAGAGCTGATTGCCCTGTCTGACCAAATGGTCGCCGACGGCAACACGCCTTGGTGTATCGGTGTGGAATCCGGCAACGCCACGGGTTGGACAGCGACGGACTGGATGGAAGACCTGATGCTGCGCACAACGTCTCCTGAAAACTATGACCGTTGGGTGTCAAACGATCTGGCTTTCAACAGCCCGGAAGTTTTGAACGCCATGGAAGTTTACGGCCAATTCTCGCGCAATGACGATTACGTTGCCGGTGGTGCTTCTTCTGTTGCGACAACCTTCTTTGGTGATGCACCAAAAGGCCTGTTCTCGTCTCCGGCGTCATGCATGATGCACCGTCAGGCATCGTTCATTCCTGCCTTCTTCCCGAAAAAAGGTGAAGAAGTCGCGAACGGCGAAGCAGACTTCTTCTACTTCCCACCATACGCTGCGGCTGATCTGGGCAACCCGGTTCTAGGTGCAGGTACGCTTTGGACCATGACCAAGGACAGCCCAGCAACACGCGCTTTCTTTGAATTCATGAAAGAAGCGTCAGCGCATGAAGCATGGATGCAGCAGGGTACATTCCTGACAGCACACAAAGGTGCGGATCTGTCAGCCTATGCAACACCAGCGCTTCGCAAGCAGGGTGAAATTCTGTCAAACGCGACGACATTCCGCTTTGACGCTTCGGACCTGATGCCGGGTGCCATTGGTGCAGGCGCGTTCTGGTCAGAGATGACAGCCTTTGCCAACGGTCAAGACGCCAAGACAACGGGTGACAACATCCAGGCGGCTTGGGACGCAATCAAGTAAACTTGGGTTTCCCAAGACTCTGAAGGAGCGCAGAGCAATTTTGCGCTCCTTTCAAACACTGCCCACCCTCTCTATCCTCTGCCAGGGAAGCCGATATGCGCTCGTTGAAGCCGATCATCGCCAGCAATGGCCTCGCAATATTTCTGACAGTTGTTTTATTGCTACCCGTCACCGGGATTTTCGCGTTTCTCGTAACTTCGCCTCTCGACACCATGATGGCGAACCTTGGAACCTGGTTGCACGAATACTTTGAGTGGTCATTTTCTACCTTCGATACGCAAGAACGTTTTGCGAAAATCGGCTTTGCCATCCGCTCGATCTTCATCGCGGTTGGAATTTCATTTCTCTATTTCTGGATATCCAACTGGCTGAACATGGGATTGGCACGTGTAACGGCGAAGAATTCGTTGGGCCGTCAGTCTTCGATTGTCGAGGCTATCCAACCGTGGATTTTCGTTGGACCTGCGTTGGTTCTACTGCTTCTGTTCCTTCTTATCCCTGCCTTGTCGACCCTTAGCCTGTCGTTCCAAGAGGCAGACGGCACCCCGACCGTGCGAAACTATGCATTCATCTGGGATCCCGCAGCATTGGGCTATGAACAGTTCCGCTACGCAATGCGCAACAGCTTGATGTGGCTTATTCTGGTGCCGACGGTTTGTATCTCGCTTGGGTTGCTGATCGCTGTTCTGGCGGATTCCGTGCGTTGGGGCGTGGTTGCCAAGACGTTCATCTTCGTACCTCTGGCGATCTCTTTCGTTGGGGCCGCCGTGATCTGGCGCAACATTTTCGCAGGTGGCGGTATCCAGCCACAAGAGGCGATCAACGGGCTGACGCCATCTTACCAGATCGGGTTGATGAAGGCGCTTTTGGGGCACACAGCCGCCTACAACGAGCCGCTCTACAGCCTGCAATTCTGGGGCAACTTCTTTTTGATGTGGATTTTGGTCTGGGTCCAAACCGGCTTTGCAATGGTGATCTTTTCCGCAGCTCTGCGCGGCGTGCCGGAAGACACAATCGAGGCCGCGACGATTGACGGTGCCAATCCGTTTCAAATGTTCTTTCGCATCCAACTGCCGCAAATCTATTCCACGGTGCTGGTCGTTTGGACGACCTTGGTCATTCTGGTCCTGAAGGTGTTCGACATCCCCTACGCCTTATCCGCCAACGACGATGATAAATTGCTGCTGGCAACCATGATGGAGAACGCCCGCAACAACTGGTCAGTTGGGGGCGACAACGTTGACAACCTGTTCGCCTCGATCGCCGTGATGCTGATGCTGACGGTTGTGCCAAACATGATCTTCAACGCGTGGCGCATTCGGCGCGAACAAAAAGAGCTAGGGCATTGAGGGCTGCAACATGATGATTTCCCGCACATTACGGCACGTCGTTCTGGCCCTCATTGTCTTCATCTGGGTTGTCCCCTTTGTGGCCTTGGTCACGACATCAATCCGGTCTGAAACCGCGTCGAAAACCTCGGGGTTCTGGACGGCGTTCACACCAACCGAGCTTGGCCATCGTTTTGGCACCCATGACGACGACACCGAAGCCTTCGTGGAGATGAATGGCAACATCTTTGAGCGCCTCAATCAGGGCAAAGACAGCTATCTGGTGTCCGGAGACATTGTCTCGGTTTTCTTCAAGGGGCGGGTGCCGGACCCTGAAGATCCTGACAAAACGATCCTTTTGCGCCGCCTCGTACCGGTCGGCGAAGTCATGGACGTGCGCGGGGGAGAGTTTGTTTTCCAAGCCAACGGCGATTTCACATGGACCTTCCCCGAGGAAACTGCGCCCAAGCCCAAGAACCTCGATGTGTTTGTCATGCAAGACCCTGTGTTTGGGGCAGATGCTTACATCGAAGTGTTGTTTGACAATAAGAACGTGCCCAACGCGCTGATCTCGTCGTTCATTGTGACCATTCCGGCGACGATCATACCGATCACGATTGCCGCCTTCGCCGCCTATGCTTTCGCATGGATGCGTTTCCCGGGGCGGGACTGGCTGTTTGTGATCGTGGTTTCGCTTATGGTGGTGCCGACACAGCTTGCGTTCTTGCCCGTGTTGCAGGGCTTTAGCGGCATCGCGTCTTGGGCGACGCAGTTGAATGCGTGGCTGACGGATTGCGAGGCCACCAAGACCTGCCAAGTTGCTTCCAAGTCTTTCGCTAGCCTCTGGATCACCCACACGGCCTTTGGCCTGCCGTTGGCGATCTACCTGCTGCGCAACTACATCGTTGGATTGCCCAAAGAGCTGCTGGAAAGCGCCCGGATTGACGGCGCCAACCACTTGCAAATCTTCACGCGGTTGATCGTACCGTTGTCTGTTCCAGCGCTGGCGTCCTTTAGTATCTTCCAGTTCCTGTGGGTTTGGAATGACCTGATCGTGGCGCTTTACATCGGCCCCGCCGATTCCGCCGATTTGGTTTTCCCAATTCGACTGCAAAAGCAATTGGGCACGTTCAAGGACCAGCTTCACTTGCTCAATGCGTCCGCTGTGATTTCGATGATCGTTCCGGTGATCGTGTTCCTGTCGATGCAGAAATACTTCATCCGAGGGTTGCTCGCTGAGTCGGTCAAAGGTGGCTAAAGATATGTCCAGCCAAACTACGTTAATGTGGTGGGAAACTGCCATTATCTACCAGATTTACCCGCGCTCGTTTCAGGATTCGAACGACGACGGGATTGGCGATCTTCCCGGGATTACATCACGGCTCGACTACATCGCCGGACTTGGCGTGGATGCGATTTGGATCAGCCCATTCTTTAAGTCGCCGCAAAAGGACTTTGGCTACGATGTTGCGGATTACTGCGACATCAATCCCGAATACGGCAGTTTGGCTGACTTTGACGCGTTGATTGAACGCGCGCATGCCCTCGGTCTGAAAGTGATGATCGACATTGTGCCGGCGCATTGCTCAGATCAACACGCGTGGTTTGAGGAAAGCCGCCAGTCGCGCGACAACCCGAAAGCTGACTGGTTCCATTGGGTTGACCCCAAGCCGGATGGATCTGCTCCGACAAATTGGTTGTCGTTCTTTGGCGGTCAGGCCTGGAGCTGGGAGCCGCGGCGTCAGCAGTATTACCTCCACAACTTCTTGGCCAGCCAGCCAAACCTGAACCATGCCAATCCTGCGGTTCAAGACGCCTTTGCAGACATCGCACGGTTCTGGTTTGATCGCGGCGTCGATGGCTTCCGTCTTGATGCTGTACACACAATGAACGCCGATGTTGCACCCTATAAGGACAATTTGGCGAATCCAGACTTTGTTCCGGGCGAGATGCCGCAGCAACAGCAGCCGTTCTTTCGCCAACTGCATGACAGCGCCCAGCTAAACCAGCCGTCCATTCAGGTTTTCAGCGAAAACCTTCGAAGAGTTGCCGACGCTTACGGTGACAAGTTTCTTATGGGCGAATTGCATGGCGATGACCCCGTTTTGGCCAGTCAAAACTTTACGGCCCCGGGCAGGCTACATGCGACTTACAATTTCAATCTTCTGGAATGGGGCGGGCTAAGCGTTGAGGGGCTAACCAAGGCCATTGCCTCGGCCATTGACGCGTTCAACGGGACCGGTCGACTGACGTTTGCATTTTCGAACCATGACGTCCCCCGGTCTGCAACGCGTCAGCTTGAGGCGCTTGGGCTTGGCCCTGAACACCAGGAAGCCCTTCAACTGCTGTTGTTGAAGCTCGAGGCCTGTTTGATCGGCTCGACCTGCGTCTATCAGGGCGAAGAATTGGCCTTGGACGATGTTCAGGACATTCCGGTTGATGCGATGCAAGATCCTTGGGGGATTGAATTTGCCCCGACGTTTTTGGGTCGCGATACCTGCCGTACGCCGATGGTCTGGAGTGCGGGCGCACCCAATGGCGGGTTTTCGAACGCCAACGCCACATGGTTGCCTGTCTCGCAACAGCATCTTGCGAAAGCGGGACTTGATGCCATGAAGCGTTCAGGCTCGGTCTACAGGGCGTTTTCACAATTTCTAAAATGGCGGAAGCAACAACCTGCTATGATGGACGCAAATCTGCTGTCGGATTTGGTCAGGGACGGGCAAGAAATAGCGTTCAAGCGCGTCTCAAGCACCCAGACCCTGCAATGCCGCTTTAACTTCGAAACACTGACCGCGACTTTTGAGGAACTCTAAATGGCGCAAGTAGCTCTTAAAGACGTCAATAAATTCTTTGGCAAAACGCACGTCATTCGCGATGTCGATCTTGAGATCGAAAAGGGTGAATTCGTGGTGTTCGTCGGTCCGTCGGGATGCGGGAAGTCAACCTTGCTTCGGTTGATCGCTGGCCTTGAATCACTGACCAGTGGCGAAATTGTCATTGCCGATCGGGCGGTTATGGACCTACCGCCGTCAAAGCGCGGCATTGCGATGGTTTTCCAATCCTACGCCCTCTATCCGCATATGACGGTTTTTCACAACATGGCGTTTTCGCTCGATTTGCAGGGGTTCTCGAAGGCCGAAATTGAAGAGCGCGTCGGGACAGCCGCAAAGACCCTACAGATGGAACATCTTCTGGACCGCCGTCCGGCCGCTTTGTCGGGTGGTCAACGCCAAAGGGTCGCCATTGGTCGGGCAATCGTGCGCAACCCCGATGTGTTTTTGTTTGACGAACCGCTGTCAAATCTTGATGCCGCCCTGCGCCACGAAACCCGCGTCGAGATTGCAAAGTTGCACAATCACCTTGAGGCAACGACGATCTATGTCACCCACGATCAGGTTGAGGCCATGACCTTGGCCGACAAGATTGTCGTTCTAAAAGACGGCGAGGTGATGCAGGTAGGATCACCGATGGATCTGTTCAATCACCCCGCAAATGAATTCGTGGCCGGGTTCCTCGGGTCGCCAAAGATGAACTTTTTCGACGGTAAACTGAGCGCAAGCTCTGCCGACGCTGAAATCGCAGGCTTCACAAGTGACGAGTTTAACGCCGAGAAAATCCGCTTTGTCTCGAAGGGGAAGTCTGACGGAGACAACGTCCGCCTCGGAATTCGCCCGCAGCATCTGATGCTAAATGAAAACGGCGCGCTATCAGGCACCGTGACTTTGGTCGAGCGTCTGGGCACCGAAACGGTCGTTGAGTTGATAAGCAATGGTCAAACGCCGTTTCGGTTTGCGACGCCTGACAATCTTGACCTGAATGTTGGCGACACAGCGCGGTTTGACTTTGACAACGCGCGCGCGCATTTGTTCTAAGGTTTTTTATCAATTCGCTTGTGAAATCACGTGCGGTGGCGTGTGTCTGGCGGCTGCCTGATCCGGTCGGTTTGTGGGTTGTCTGCGCAAGCGCGGGCATACTAAAATAGTCACGATGACACACGACATTATTCTCTCGCTAACAACAATTCCGTCGCGTGCGCCTTATCTCGGGCAGTTTCTTAACTCGATCCTTGCGCAAAGCCTGTCGCCTGTCAAAATCGAGTTGAACGTCCCGTGGCATTACAGCATGCGTGATCTCGGCCAAATCGACGTGGATATGATCCCGTCAGATTTTGATGTCCATCGATGCGACGACGCAGGCCCCGCGACGAAAATTCTGCCCACGCTCAAGCGGCATGCAGAAACGAACGCGACGATTGTCTATTGCGATGACGACCGGATCTATCATCCTGATTGGCTGGCGCGTTTGGTCGAAACGGCTGATCGGCACCCAAACTGCGCAATCTCGGATGAGTGTAATTCGTTGGCAGCAATCGGACACAAGTTTCGCCATCCCGTCAAAGACTGGCGCTACCGGCTGAAAAGAGCGGCGTCCTTCGGCTTTTACGCCCCCTATATTGCCAATCGCGCGACCGACTGGGATGTGGCCGAGGGGTTTGGCGGTGTTTTGGTAAAGCCATCTTTCTTTTCCGCTTCGGTTTTTGATGTTCCCCGCGATGTATGGGCCGTCGATGATATTTGGCTTTCCGCCAATCTACTGGCAAATGGCGCCGACATTATTTGGACACAGCGAAAAAACTCAGAAAGATCATGGTCTCTGCGTGTTGATGGACAGAACCTTGGGCGCGAAGACGATGCCCTTACAATGGCCACGATTGATGGGTTGGACCGCGTAGCAACGGATTATCGCGCCGTCAAATTCTGTCAGGATCAGTTAAACGTCTGGCAGAATCGCAGTCTGGATCCGGTGTAAGAGGCTCAGCCGCGTCTCACTTGTTCAGCGATCCACCTGTAAGTTACATCTAGCCCGTTTGCCAAAGGTGCCGAAGGTGCCCAGTTCAGCTTTTCACGGATCAAACGATTGTCTGAATTGCGACCACGAACCCCATGTGGCCCCGGAACATACTTTAGGCTGAGATCTTTTTTCGCGAGGGTTATGACGATCTCTGCAAGTCCACTCAGCGAGACCATTTCATCGGACCCGATGTTGACAGGCGCGTCGAAATCTGACCGCATCAAGCGCAGGGTTCCTTCGATACATTCATCGATAAAAAGAAACGACCGGGTCTGCTTACCGTCTCCCCAGATTTCGATTTCGCCACCATCGCGCGTTTCCGCTACCTTTCGGCAAATGGCAGCAGGGGCCTTCTCCTTGCCACCCGTCCAAGTGCCTTGCGGACCAAATATGTTGTGGTATCGCGCGATCCGTGTCGTCATGCCGTAGTTTCGATTGTAGGCCATATACAACCGCTCGCTGAAAAGTTTCTCCCAACCATAGTCGCTGTCCGGATTGGCCGGATAAGCAGAGGATTCAGCGCAATTCGGGTTCGCGGGATCCAATTGGTTTTCTTCGGGGTAAATGCAGGCTGACGACGCAAAAAAAACCCGACCGATATTGCCCCGACGGCAATGTTCAACGGTGTTGAGGTTTATTTGCGCTGAATTGTAAACGATCGCAGCATCGTTCTCGCCTGTGAAGATGTATCCAGCGCCGCCCATATCGGCGGCGAGTTGATAGACTTCATCAAAGGGTCGATCTATTGCGGTTTGCACAACTGCAACATCGCGCAAGTCTCCGATTTGAAAATCATCGGCGGGCGTAGCGTCAAACTCTGGCAGGTGCAAATCGACACCCCGCACCCAGAAACCTTCGGCCTTTAAGCGTTTGACCAGATGGCTTCCGATAAAGCCCCCGGCTCCGAATACCAAAGCAGATTTCATGAAATTCTCTCGCAGGTCCATTAGGTCTTGTTCAACGTAGGGCGCTAACCCTAGGGTTGGGAAACACCAACACAATCCTCAGCTCGGTATCAAGATGAAAATTTCTGTCATTTCGACAACGATCAACATACCTAAAGTCATCGAAGTCTATCAGGGCCTGACCGATGAGGTATCGGTGATTATTACGGGCGACAAAAAATCCCCGGATATCGAGATTGCTTCATTTTGCGCACAGTTTGAAAATGTCACCTATCTTGATGTCGCATCTCAAGTGGCGATGAACACTAAATCGTCCGAGCTTATGGGCTGGAATTGCATCCAGCGCCGCAACATTGCCCTTTTGGCAGCACTTAAACAGCGACCGGACCTCATTGTGACAATCGATGATGACAATTTCCCTTGTGGGGTAGATTATTTCGATCATTTTGAGCGCATTTTGGGTCGACCTTTTACTGGTTTGGCGGCGCGGACTCATGGTGAAGCAATGGATATTGGCCAGTTTTTTGAGCCTCCGTTTCACCACCGAGGGTTTCCCTACGATCTGCGCGAAAGCCCTGCGGAGCTTCGTTTGTCACCGGTGAACAACGTAAAAATCGGTGTCGCAGCAGGGCTTTGGCTGGGTGATCCCGATATTGATGCTGCAACCCGTCTCGTAAACGGACCGGTTGTCAAAGATTTGACGGAAGTTGTGCGGCAAGGGGTTGTTTCGACCCCCGATACGCTTTGTGTTTTTAATTCGCAAAATACAGGGTGGGTGAACGAACTTGCGCCCTTGATGATGGTTTGGCCAGGGGTGGGGCGCTACGATGACATTTGGGCCTCATACGCCGCCCAACGGGTGATGCGCGAAGACGGATGGCACGTTCATTTTGGGCATCCTCTGGTCTGGCAGCAGCGCAATCCGCAATACCTGATTTCAAATATCAAAGCCGAAATATTTGGCATGGAAACCACGCCCAGATTGTTGAACGACATGGAGGCAATCGACGTTCGGGGCAGCACAATCCCTGACCGCATGGCTTCGCTTTGGGCGGGGTTGGGCCAGCTTAACTATTTGCCCGAGCAAACCCGAAAGGCGGGCGTGGCATGGTGTGAAGACGTTTACCAAGTTCTTTCCTGACGGAGCGGAGCGTGGCCTATCCTTCTTCTCTCGACAGATACAAGCAATCCGCATCATCGACCTGCGTGATCTATAACACCAAGGACAGGGTGGACCTAACCCAACGAACCTTTCCAGCTTTGGCGGCTGAGGGCGATTTTGATCTCATATGGATGGATGGCAGTCGCACCGAGGACGGGCGTGCACTACCGGCGAAACTTGGTCCGACCGCCGATCAACTCACGGAGATCCACCACGGCGTTGTCGGAGGCCCCGATGCCGCAATCGTCTATGCGCTCAGCTATGCGTTGGACAAAGGGTATGACTGCATTGGCTTGGTCGAAAATGATGTCCTGCTTGCGCTCGGTTGGTATCAGGCTGTGATCGCTTTGATTCAAAAAGGTGCTCAGGACGGGTTACGCGTGGGCGCGGTCACAGCCCGACCCTATGACCGGCGCACCTTGTGGCAAACAGCGGATTATAGCGTTCATTTTGGCTCTGGTGCTGGCATGATTGTCTTTTCTCGCTCGGCAGCAGAATGCATCCTGCGATCTTACCGCACGACAACTTATACCGAAATACTCGACAGTTTTGTGTCAACCGGCGCACCTGATTTCTCGCACATTTGGGAAGCCAGCCGTTTGGACCTTCGTCGCCAAAACCAAAACGCAACCAGCGCCGATTGGTTCTTTGATGCGGCTCTTATTAGGCAGGGGATGGTGACACTTGGTACGGTGCCCGGTTACGCCGAGAACATTGATGCGGATATGAAGGTCAAGCTCGGGGTGAGCGTCACCCAAAACCCTGATCGAAACGACGCCGAGAATTTGGATTTTCATGCATGGAAATCTGCTTTGACCGATGCCTCACCAGACAGGGTCTCGGTCTATGATTTTGATCCGGTTAGTCAACTTTGGATCGCGTACCCCCATCAAATTGCAGCACGCTTTCCGTCTGCATTCTCTGGTGACTGGTTTTGCAAATGGGATCAATCGTGTGGGCCATTTTCATTCGTCGCCAAAAACACTGATGCCCGCCTGTCGTTACCGGTTGAAGGCCAGGTGAAACTCGTGCTGGGACCCGCAACAAAATGGCCACGCCGTTTGGCCCGCTTCGGATGGCCCGCCCAAGCGGTCTATCAGGGGCAATGGCCGATCTATGACGTTGGAACAGCGTCTGACACGCCTCAGCTATTCACCTACAACTGCGCTGAGACTGGGACAGAGTTAAAGGCCGTCGCGTTTGACCGTCAGCAACCGTGGATGCAAGAGCCGGTGGAGTTTCGGTTTGAGCATATAAGGCGCTTCTTTGTGTAGTCTTTAGGCGAAAGCGGTTGCTTTCGATGAAGTGCAGTTTGCCCAATTTGTGAAGCGACGAAATCCAGCCGCGTGAAGTGACATGATCGGCTACGGGGAAATATTTTCCGTGCGCCAACACCAGCATGTTTTGCGGGACAATTTGGTCTATAAGCGCCCGTGGAGTCCTGCAAATTGACGATCAGCTTCGTCTTGACCAAACGCTTTGTGCGCAGATATGGCGTTAGACCAAAGTTTTGGAGATCACATGCCCAATATTTTTCTTGTTTTGAACGGCCCAAACCTCAACTTGCTTGGCACCCGGCAGCCCGAGATCTACGGCAGCGATACGCTGACCGATGTCAAGGACATGTGCAACACCGCGTTGGGTGAGGCTGGCGATCTCGATTTTCGCCAATCAAATTTTGAGGGTGAGTTGGTCACTTGGATTCAGGAGGCCCGCGGAGTTTGTTCGGGAATTCTCATCAATCCGGCCGCATACTCGCATACCTCGATCGCCATTCTCGATGCGCTGAATATGTTTGAAGGTCCTGTGGTTGAGGTCCATATTTCGGATATTCACCAGCGCGAGACGTTTCGTCACTTTTCTTATGTTTCGCAGCGGGCGGACCATATTATCGTGGGCAAAGGGGTGAAAGGCTATGTCGAAGGCATCCAAAAACTGCTTGAACTAACTGCCGATTAGAATTGCATCTTGACGCCCAAAAGCAGGTTGCTGACGTCGTTGTCGGCAATATTCGTTGCATTCAGACGCGTTGATCCCTGCAAGATCCAGCTTTCGCCCAATAAGCCTTGGGTCGCGTATTCAAATCCAAATTCTGTCTCACGCGCAGTTGGCGCGAGGGGGATATTCACTTGGGTAAACCGAGGAGTTGCCCCGCCGTTTGTCAGATTCAACGTCGTTTGCGCCGATCCCGACCGGATGGCCGTGGGGCGGTTGGCGTAGAGGGACAGATTATCGCCCTTTGCAAGCATGTTGGATTGCGAGAATTTGACACCAAGCGACCCGAATGACACATCGTCTATACCATCAAAAAATCCGGTCGCCGTTGATCTGGCTTTACCTGTGTGCCCAGCCAGTTCAAATGTGGAAGCATCACCGAAGTCGATGGAATACGCCGCTGACACCCCAAATTGTGCCGATTTTAGCGTTCCGCTGTCCCCCAGCGACAATCCCAACAGCGAGTTGCCATCGCCCTGCGCGCTAAGCCCAAACGACAAAAGCCCGATTTCAGACGGTACGCTGGTATTTAGTTTGATCCCGACGGCTCCGTTTTCGGATTGAGGGAGCTTTAGCGAAAGTTCGGATTGTTGGTCCAATGAGAAGGGCACGAGGACACCGGACAGCGTGTCAAAGGGGGATGCGCCGATCGAAACGGGCGACACATCGCTGCCAGCGATGGACGCGAGTTTCGCGTTTGACAGGGACGCGGTCGAATAGGTCGAAACAAGCGAGTCACCGGCTTGGATGAATTCCCCGCCCATTGCGTCGGTCGCGTAAAGTGAGACCTTGGCCAAAGCCGTTTGCACCGCGTCTCCGCTGGCGCCGCTTGAGCGGATAACCGGCGTTCCGAGTGTCAGGACCGCACCTTTTGAGGTTGTGGTCGTCGCCCCTCCGATGGGCAGCAAGGCGGCCCTAAGGTCGATGAACCCATGGCCATAGACCCAGTGGTATTCGTGGCTCAGCCCGTTTTGAAACGTCAGAGTTTGGATCTGCGCGGTGTCAGCTGCGAAAAATGCGTTATCGGCCGTCATCAAAAGACGGTTGCGTATTTCCTTGGTTGAGAGGTTTGGAAAGGCCTCGGCGAGAATGGCAATGGCCGCAGAGACACGGGGTGCGGCATAAGACGTCCCCGTTCCGGGTTCGTATTGGTCCCAAACCGTCGTGGCGACGTTCGATGTTCCGTCTGCCGCGACGCACCACCTTGCTGCCTCAAAACAACCCGACGACAATAGCCCAACATTTGTGTCGTCAAACAACGTTGGCGACGAGGGATCGTAGTCGCGCGCCAAGTTTATCACCGCCAGCCATCCTTCCTCAAGCGCGGGGACCAAAGCGGGTAGGGCGGCCATATAGGTGGCTTGGGTCTGGGCTTCCTCGTTTGAGGCGGAAAACACTACAATGCCTTCATCGCCCGCATAGTCCAACAGGGCATTGCGATAGGCAGACCCAATCAAGCCAATCGAATAATCGTTGATCCCACATTCATCGAATGCGTCCCCCGAGCACACATAGCCCCAAGAGTTGTTCAATGCGATTGCACCAACAGATTCAGCTTCGACAACCGCAGCGCTGTCCGTTCCATCGTTCCAGGACGACAATAGAAGTGAGGCATTCGGCGCGCCGCCAATCGTAGCACCCCATTGCGCGGTTCCTGCCGCAAGGGCCGCGACGGCAGTGCCATGGCTGTCCACAGTGACCGAGGCAATATCGGTGCCAAAGCCGAAGGCGACAGATTTGTCCAAAAACTCTTGATGCGCCGGATAAAAGCCAGCGTCATAGACGGCGATGATTTGTTCTGCGCCCGTCAAGTCAAGCGCATGGGCATATTCGAACCGGTTAGCGATGAGGGAATTGGACTGTATCCGCGACCCGTCGACCGAGTGGCGGATCGTTTGGAACGTATATTGGCTGGAATTTCGGATCGCGCCTGCTTGGGTTTCCAATTCGGTGCTGACCGTTGCAATGCAGCCGCCCGTCCCGCCAACACTGAGCGCCCCCGACCCCGAGGCAACGCCGCTGCCGTCGCACGCGGGGTTGCTTGTCGTGGTCGTAATAACCAAAGATTCGACGTCTGCCAGACATCCTGAGAGCAAGGACGCGGCCGCGAAGGCCAAGGTAAATCTGATTGAACGCTTCATGGTGTGGGACGACACTTCACTCGTTTGGCAATTTCTAACACAAAATGCGGCCATTTCTTAAATCACGTTTGATCTACCAAGGCTCGGACGCAAACTCAATCATAAGGAGAGTAAGGATTCCACGACTTTTCGTCGCCGTCCCGATGATTCAACCGAATGATCGGTTACGCCGGACTGGATTTTTGCCCGTCAATTTGCAATTCTGCGTGTAATGTGGACCGAAGAGTTCATCTGAGCGGGAAAATACCAGTGCAAATCACTCAAACACCAATTCCGGGCGTGCAATCTATTACGCCGGCACGCCACGGCGATCACCGTGGGTTTTTTTCCGAAAGTTGGAATAAACGCGCCCTGCAACAACAGGGATTGGACGTTGAGTTTGTTCAGGACAATCATTCGTTCTCGCACGACGTTGGCACAGTTAGAGGTCTGCATTTTCAAGCGCCGCCGCATGCGCAGGCAAAGCTGGTTCGCTGTGGCAGGGGCCGTTTTTTTGACGTCGTCGTCGACATTCGCAAGGGCAGCCCGACCTACGGGCAATGGTACGGCGAAGAGTTGAGCTTTGCGAACGGAAAGCAACTTTACGTGCCACAAGGGTTCCTGCATGGGTTTATGACGCTCGAAATGGATACCGAGATTTTGTACAAATGCTCGGATTATTATGCGCCGGAATGTGACGGGTCCGTGCTCTGGGATAGCTGCGGAATTGCTTGGCCGCTCGATGTTGCAGCCCCGATCCTGTCGGCGAAAGATGAAAATGCCACGTCCTTTGACGCATTCGAGTCACCCTTTGCCTTTGAGAGTGTATCATGAAGCTCTTGGTGACCGGTGGCGCGGGGTTTATCGGCTCTGCCGTCGTACGATTGGCCATGCGATGTGGGCACGAGGTCGTGAACCTCGATGCCCTCACATATGCAGCCTGCCTAGAAAACGTGGCCGAGGTCTCGGACAATCCGCGCTATGCGTTTGAGCACGCTGATATCCGCGACAGGTCGGCGTTGGATCGGATCTTCGATGTGCACCAACCCGACGCCGTGATGCACCTTGCTGCTGAAAGCCACGTTGATCGTTCAATCGATGGTCCGGGCGATTTTATCGAGACCAATATCACCGGCACCTATAATATGCTTGAGGCGTCTCGGTTGTATTGGACCAGCCGCGGCAGGTTCAGCGAATTCCGTTTCCACCACATTTCAACCGACGAAGTCTTCGGTTCACTGGGCGCGACGGGCATGTTTACCGAGGACACGCCCTATGATCCCCGATCCCCATATTCCGCGTCCAAAGCCAGTTCGGATCATTTGGTACGGGCGTGGCACGAAACATACGGGTTGCCGATTGTCCTAACCAATTGCTCAAACAACTATGGGCCTTATCACTTCCCCGAGAAACTAATTCCGGTCGTCATTCTAAATGCGCTCGCGGGTAAGGAATTGCCGATCTACGGGGACGGGTCCAACATACGCGATTGGTTGTATGTCGAAGACCACGCAGATGCGCTTTTGCTTGTCCTTGAAAAAGGCGCGCTCGGGCGTAGCTACAATATCGGCGGCGAAAACGAAGTCAGCAATCTCGACCTAGTTCGGATGCTCTGTGGGCTACTCGACGACCTGCGGCCAAAACCCAGCGGCACCTACGCCGAGCAAATTGCCTTCGTGACTGACCGTCCGGGACACGATGCGCGTTATGCGATTGACCCAACGCGCATTCGCCAGGAACTCGGCTGGCGTCCTTCCGTCACAATCGAAGAAGGGCTTCGCAAGACAGTCCAGTGGTATCTAGAACATGAGACGTGGTGGTCCGCCCTTCAAAATCGCGATGGCGTGGGCCAGCGGCTTGGCGTCGGGGAAAAATCATGAAGCGTAGGATTAGGGTCTTGAACCCGAATTCCGCGTGGCGTGGGGGGCATCACGTTTTGGCCACCATTGATTTGGTCCGCGGCATGTATCGGGCGGGTGCCGACGTTCATCTGCACTTGATCCGATCCCTTGTCGATATGGAAGACGTCCCCCATAGCGCGACCGTTTCGCGGCTTTTGCGCTCTCGTGGGCTAAGCCGACTTGAAGAATACAGACGCGCCGTGACCCAGCGGCGTTATCTGGCCAAGCTCAAGCCTGGTGATATTGCCTGGCTTTGGCCGACGGTCTATCTGGAAACCTTTCAGGAAATCGCCAGGCGTGGAAACCCGATCGTTCTTGAGGGCATCAATACGCGCATCGCGTACTCTCGGCGCATTCTATATGACACTTACCAGCGCGAGTCGCTGACGCTCGGGTCGCTTGATGACCGGATCGTCGAGGAAGAAGAAATGCTGTCGCTGGCATCCTATTTCTTCTCGCCCAGCCCGCTTGTAAGCGAAGCCGTGACAGAATTCGGCAGTTCGTTTCACGGGACGGTATTTGAATCAAGCTACGGCGCGAATATGCCGGCAACGCCCAATGTAAAGTCGGGTAAGGATGGCGAGGTCGTTGTCCTATTTGTCGGTGAAGACAGTCTGCGCAAAAACCTTCATGGGTTATTGCGTGCGTGGCACAAACTTGATCCCCAAAATGCCCGCCTCAAGATTGTCGGGTCTATTTCGCCTGCGGTATTGTCTCTTTGCGCGGCAGAACTTGAAATGGAAAGCGTTGAGCAGGTTGG
>JBELFK010000031.1:0-23534 GCA_042092935.1 Paracoccaceae bacterium
TCGGGGCGAGATTGCGGGCTTTGTTAAACTCTTGCAACCGCGCAAACACATCGACACCAAGTTGACGATACAGATCGAGAAGATCGACCAGCACCCAGTTTTCACGGATCTTGCCATGTTCGACCCGCCAGAAATCAAGCGAACGAAGCAGAACCTCTTTGCCAGCCGGGGCAATACCCATCCAGCCGTCGTCGCTGAGTGTCAAACGCATGTTTGGCCAACCGGTTTCGCACACATAATTCCCTTCGGCCACCCAATGCGACATGAGATCGCCCATGGCGTCCAACTTGCGGTCGGGCATGGCACGCAGAAATGGGATTTGGTGCCAGTGCCGGAACCCGTCAATCCCGCGGTTGGTGCCGATTCCTGCGGGACCGTACCAGTTGTTCTTGGGATGCCAATAGCGATCCAGTTGCATCACCGCCGGATCAGGGTCGGCGGGATGCTTGCAAAGATCCGTCAGCATGGCGATCACATGATCGAGCGCCGGCTGCCCGTCACCGGAAACACTTAAGCCGTCCTGCGTCATCGGCGCGGGCGTGGCCAGAAACTTGCCCAGCTGCGGTGCCATTGGCCATGCATTTGCCTGCATCATCACTTCGGGAATATCCCAGATCGCTTGCATCTCGGTGATCTGATCGCCTTCGATCCGGTAATACTCGTGAAAGCGCATGTGCACCAAATGACCGGTTGGGGGAATATCAAGGAATGGGGCCGTGAAGGTCCCCATATAGTTTCCCATCATGCCAATCCAGTCTTGCCCCTCGGGCGTTTGACCCGCCATCACGATCATCTCGCGGCGTTCAAGATCCGCGATCGCCTGTGCCAGAGGCGCATAGGCTGTCCGGTAAAAGGCCGCCCCGCCAGACAGGTCGCCAAAGGGGTGGCACAGGGAAATCTTGGCCTCTGTCGCAAAAACCTTTGAAAGCTCAGTCTGAACACGGGCCGCATCAAAATCGGACAAAGCCGCCCGCAGATCGGCGGTCAGGGCCTTACACTTGGAAGAAACGTCGCTCATGTTTTTTTGGTCCCAAAAATTCCCGTGGGGTGTCCCCTCGCCTTCGTCGCCGGATTTTACTCGGCTGCATCCCGCCGCGCTGCCCCTTCGCCATAGGGCACATTGATGCCCCCATAACGGCGCACGCGAATGTTGCATTGTTCCGCATGGCCAACGAAGCCTTCGAGCATACAGAGCCGCGAGCCGTATTCACCGATCATCGTCGCCGCCTCGTCGGTCAGAACTTTCTGATAACTATGCGTTTTCAGGAATTTACCGACCCAAAGCCCGCCCGTGTATCGCCCCGCCTTTTTCGTCGGCAGCGTGTGGTTGGTGCCAATCACCTTGTCGCCATTCGAAACGTTTGTGCGCGCGCCGAGGAACAAGGCTCCGTAGCAGGTCATATTTTCCAGGAACCAGTCGTCGCGGTCGGTCATGACCTGCACATGTTCCGAAGCGATGTCATCGGCGACGGCGAGCATGTCGTCATAGCTGTCGCAGAGGATAACCTCGCCGTAGTCTTCCCAACTGACCGACGCCGTGCCAGCGGTCGGGAGGATTTTCAGGATCCGGTCAATTTCGGAAAGCGTTTCTTCGGCCAGCTTGCGCGAATTGGTCACCAGAACCGCCGGAGAATTATAGCCGTGCTCGGCCTGCCCCAGCAGGTCTGTAGCGCATAATTCAGCGTCTACGGTTTCGTCCGCAATAACCATGGTTTCGGTCGGACCAGCGAAGAGGTCAATCCCGACCCGACCGAAGAGTTGCCGCTTTGCTTCGGCGACAAAGGCGTTGCCCGGCCCGACAAGCAAATGAACCGGCTCAATTGTTTCGGTGCCAATGGCCATGGCACCGACGGCCTGAATGCCGCCGAGAACGTAAATCTCGTGTGCGCCACCAAGATGCATGGCGGCGATAACGGCTGGGTTTGGCTCTCCGTTAAAGGGCGGTGTTGCCGCGACGATGCGAGGCACGCCCGCGACCGAGGCCGTCGCCACCGACATATGCGCCGAGGCCACCATGGGGAATTTGCCTCCGGGCACGTAGCAGCCAACCGATTGCACGGGGATGTTTTTGTGACCGAGGATCACTCCGGGAAGGGTTTCGACCTCGATATCCAGCATGCTATCGCGCTGCGCTTGGGCGAAATTGCGCACCTGTTCCTGGGCAAACCGAATGTCCGCCATGTCTTCGGGTGACACTTTGGCGATGATCGAAGCGATCTCGCCATCAGTTAGGCGATAACTCTCGCGGTCATAGCTGTCGAATTTATTGGCCAAGTCACGAACCGCGGTATCTCCGCGCTCTTCTATGTCCTTCAAAGTCGCTGAAACAATTGCGGCAGTTTTTACGTCATCCTGGGCGCGATCGGCTTCAGGTTTGCCTCGTTTCAGATAGTCTATGGCCATTTTCTTTTCCTTTTATTCAGGCGCGGTTGTCTCTGTGCCCGCACTAAATTGAGCGAACAGATCGTAGCCCAACTGCTTCAGCAAATGCGGGATGTCGACAAATACCCAGTTTTCGACGAGCAGATCGTCTTCGCGGCGCCACCAATCGCAAACCCGCATGAATACCCTCTTGCCGCTTGCGGGCTGATCTAGGAAGGGTTTCACCTGAACACCAGTCAATGACGGCCAGCCGCCCGAGCAAATGTAATTGCCGTCGCCGTATCGGGTGAAATGACTGGTCATGCCGTTGCCCGCACCGCCACCAGACCAACCTTCAAAGACAGATTCAAACGGCACTTGGAAACTTGCAAAGCTCTCTATTCCAACGAAAGAACCAAAGGCGCCAGGGCCATACCAGACCATGTTGTCATGCCAATATGGACGCCACTCTTCGTCTTTGGTGGCGAGTTTCGCAAGCATTTCGGTGACCATTTGATAGCTTTTGGCACTCTCCGCTGGATCCTGAGGAGCCGTGAGAATGCCATCATGGCTGGCTGGGCCTTGGATTAGACCAGTGAAGCCACGGGTAAGGCCCGGACTATCAAGGATTGGCCATTGGCCAACGGCTACCATCAATTCCGGGATATCAAGAAAGATGTAGCTTTCTACAGCCTTGCCAGACTCCATTCGGTGGAACTCGCCAAAGCGGAGATAGGCAAGCTCGCCTGAGGCGCGGATGCCAAGCCAATCGCGAGAGAATCGACCAGCGTAATAGCCCGTAGCGCTGATCCAGTCCTGACCTTCAAATGAACCAGACATTACAATGTCGTCCCGCCGGTAGAGCCCGTCGAAGGCTGCGGCAAGCGGGGAGATGAGCTGCTCATACAGCCCGAGACCGCCTGCGAGTTCGTTAAACGGATGCACAACGTTGACGTTTGCTTCGGGGGTGAAAAAAGCGTCGAAGGCCGGACGAAAGTCGCCAGGATGGCGTTGTGCGGCTGTGAAAGCCAGAAAGGGTGTACGGTCGAGGATTTCCATTGTCCTCAACCTTTCACCGCGCCCGCGGTCAGTCCGCTGACGATCTGGCGTTGGAAGATCATCACCAGAATAAACAGAGGGACCGTCGCTGACACAACAGCGGCAACGGCGAACATGATGTTGCCTTCGGTGTATGTCGTGCCAAGGAACGCGGCGACCTGTGGCATCATGGTGCGATTGCTTTCCGATAGCAGCATTGTTGAGACCGCGAAGTCGTTATAGGCCAACAGAAAGCTGAACAATCCGGTGGTGATAACCCCCGGCCACATCACGGGGATAATGACGCGGCGGAAGGCCTGAAACTGGGTGCAGCCGTCGACCTTGGCGCTTTCGTCGAGTTCCTGCGGGATATTCTTGAAGAATGAATGCAGCATCCAAAGCGTAAACGGCTGGTTGATCGCCACCAGCACAATGATCGTGGTCGGAAGAATGCCCCAGACGTTCCATTCAAAGAACGGCAGCATATAGCCTGCGACCAATGTAATCGGCGGCATGGCGCGGAAGATCAGCGCCGTTATCAGCAGCCAAAACGTGTAATTGTACGACGAGCGGGACAACGCGTAACCGCCCAAGGTTCCAATGGTCAGCGAGATACAGACCACGAAGAAACATACGATGAAGGTGTTGATGACATTGCGCAAGAACCCTTCTTCGACCCATGCCCCAAAATAACCGGCGCCGGTAAATGGTGATCCATATGCCTCTTTTGTGCGCTCACCTGTGAGGGCATTTGTCCAGTCCGCGATGGAAAAGAAGTCTATCTCGACTTTGAAAGACCCCCAGAAAGTCCACACGAAGGGGAAAGCGGCTGCAATCAGCCAGATAATCACGAATCCTGCGGAAAGGATGCGCAGGGACGTCGGCATTCTTTGAGCTTTTGAGGCCATGTTATGCTTTCCCTTTGAAGTCGCGCCAGGTGCGGATCAGCACCGGAGTCAAAAGAATTGAGACGCCGATGATCGTAATGACAGAGGTCGCTGCGGCCGAGGATAGCTGACGCGTCTCGCCGCCAAGATCGTTGAAAATTGCCCAGCTGAGAGACCTCGCATGGGCCTCGGCGCTAAAGCCGATGATCGGCTCGAAGACGCGAAAATTGTCCATCAACTGCATCAGCGCGACGAAAGTCATCAGCGGCATAAGATGCGGTACGATCACGTAGCGAATGCGTTGAAAGCGGGTCGCACCGTCGATCTGGGCCGCCTCGATCTGGTCGGATGGCAGGGTTTGCAGTCCCGCATAAAAGATAACAAAGGCGAAAGGGGCCGCGTGCCAGATGCCGTAGACGATGAGGGAAATCCACATCAATCCGGTTGAGGCTTTCAGCGAGAGGCTCGGATCATTTGCCATCCATTGGATTGCGTTTCCCAAGATGCCCCGGCTGTCGATCATCCAGAACAGGACAAGAGAACCAATGAGCGGGTTGATGACAAACGGAAGAAGCGAGAAGAAAATCACGATGCCCTTTAGGCGGGCCGTGACTGTGTTGACGGCCAAGGCGATGACAAGACCGGACAGGATGACCATCGGTGTCACGATAAACACGAACACCAGCGTGAACGCCATGGCACGATAAAAGGGAAGATTGCCAAGCTGGCTAAAGAATTCCCCGAGCGTCGCCGAACTGGCCCATGCGTCAGAAACTTCCTTTAAGGCCAAATGTCCGCGGTCGGCGTAGATGCTAAAGCCAACGAAACGTCCCAAAGGCTCGGCGTCACGAATTGCCGCCGTTGCTTCTTGGTCGATTGTCGTTTCTTGGGTGCACCCAAATGGGCCGCAGCTTTCGACGGTGACAAGAACGGCTTCATGCGGGGTGAACAGTGACTGGGTGACAACCGAAACAATGGGCAGCGCGATGAATAGAACCATCGCCAGACCGGTGGGCAGAAAAAACCAGAAAAAGGTACGATGTCTCATTGTTCTCTATCTGCCTGATTGACGGATGACAAAGGGTGGCGAAGGGGAAGAGCCCCCTTCGCCAAGGGCGCCTCTTAGAGGAAGCCTTTTTCTTTTGCGGCAGCGATGTATGCTGCTTCGATGTCCTTGAGTGCCTGCTCGGCGCTTTCAGACCCGTTCATGAAGTCTGTCAATTCCGCACCAAGTGCCGAGTGCATCAGACCCATGTAAGGCAGCATTGGATACGGGATCGTATTCATTGCGGCTGCTTCGAAGACGCCAACGGCTGCTGGTGTCGGCTCGTATCCGTCGATCAGCCAAACGGCTTGCGTGCGGATTTCTTCGTCTGCCATCATCGAGGGATCGATGCCGTTCATCATGGCCATGAAGGTCGCTTCTGCTTCTTCATCGCTGATATTTTTGGCGACGGTCCAACCGTCCCACCATAGGGTCGATGCCGGGGTGCTGCCGCCGCCGACTGTCATCGGACCAGCAATTGCGAACCCGTCAACAACGTCTTGTGGGACGCCCTCTGCGGTCACAAGCGTTGCAGCGCGTGAGCCCCACATGTTCATAAGCGCAACGTTGCCAGCGCGGAATTCAGCGTTGGTTGCGTTTGAGTCATGCGTCAGGAAGTCAGGGTTCATGTATTCTGACAGCGCCTTCATCATCTCAAGCGTGGCGATGCCCGCTTCTGTGTTGATGTTTGGCTCGGCTGTGCCTTCTTTGAAGTGCACGCCGCCCATACCGAGGAACATGTTGTTGAATTCCTGCGCGAGGTTCCAGCCGGCTGCATATGCGCCGCCAACCGGGTTCTCCATGATGCCCTGCTCGCGGATCATTTTTGCGGCTGCAAGCAACTCTTCATAGGTTTTCGGAGGCTCGACACCGATCTGCTCAAGCACGTCGGCGCGGTAAACGAGGTGTTGGGCATTCGCCATGAAGGCCACCGCCATCACTTCGCCACCGATGGTGATAAGCTGGGATTTTTTCAGGTCCTGGCCATATTTGGCGACAAGATCATCCAGCGGGCGGATGACGTCTTCGTTCATCAATGCAACGATTGACGAGTTCGCGACGATCGCCGAGGTGTATTCCGCAGGGTTGCCCTGCATGCCCGGAACGTTGATCTGCTGGTGGTCAGCGGTCAGGTTGGTTGTGACTTCAGCGCCCGTGCACCCTTGTGCACCCGCGCCCACGCTTTGGATTGCCGGAAATTCGTTGCCGACAATCGAAACCCGCGCGTTGATTTCGCACGCATATGCTCCGGTTGCCATAAGGGCTGACATTGCGCCAGCGACAGCTACTTTCTTTAGAAACATGTTCTTCTCCCTGTTTCCTGTTGTTTAGATGCGCCTTGCAACCACGCATCCGTTTAATCTCGGGGTTTAGCCCCAAGGAAGTTGCGAGGCCTAAACCTCAATTCGCCGTCCGGTTTGTCCGTCAAACAGGTGGCAAATGTCGTTCGGGATCGAAATCGAGACCGGGTCTCCGATTTCAGCCCTATAGGTTTTGTCTGCGCGAACGCTGACCAGAACGCCGTTGACGCGCACCGTGACCATTGTGGCATCGCCCAGAAGTTCGAGTGAATAGATCGGGGCGGTGATTTGCCCGCCGCTTTCGACAACTTCCGCGTCTTCTGCCCTGAAGCCCAGAGTAACGGACCCATCCGGTGCCTTCGGGTTGGTGATTTCGGTGTTCTGTGCGGTGAAGACGCCGCCAGCGACAACCCCGTCGATCAGGTTCATCGCCGGTGAGCCGATGAAACCAGCGACGAATGTATTGGCAGGCTGGTCATAAATCTCGGTCGGACTGCCGACCTGTTGGACAATGCCTTTTTCCATGACAACAACACGATCCGCGAGGGTCATGGCCTCAATCTGATCGTGGGTGACGTAGATCGTCGTCACCGAAAGCTCATGGCTGAGGTTCTTGATCTGCGCACGTGTCGAGACGCGCAGTTTCGCATCAAGGTTCGACAGAGGCTCGTCCATCAGGAAGACATTGGGCTGGCGCACGATTGCACGGGCCAAGGCCACACGCTGACGCTGTCCACCGGACAACTCGGCGGGTCTGCGGTGCAAAAAGTCGTCGAGCTCAACCATGGCCGAGGCGCGACGGACCTTTTCGTCGTGCGTCTTTGGGTCGATCCCGCGCACCTTTAGCGGAAAACGAATGTTTTCGTAGACGTTCATATTTGGGTAAAGCGCATAGCTTTGGAATACCATCGCCACATCCCGGTCTTTCGGCTCAAGGTCGTTTACGACCTTGCCATCGATGGTGATTTCGCCACCGCTGGGGTCTTCCAAACCGGCTATCATGCGCATGGTAGTGGTCTTGCCGCAACCCGAAGGCCCGAGCAGAACAAGGAACTCGCGGTCTGCAATTGTCAGGTCGAAATCATCAACACCAACAAAGCTGCCCCAACGCTTTGACACGTTGCGAAGCTGGATCTCAGCCATAAACGAACCCCTCCCAGGTAGAATCGAAACGCATTTTTGCATACGCTTGCAAAAATGCTAGACTCTGATGCATCTATTTGGCAAGACTTTTTTGCATACGCATGCAGACACGAGGGCACATGTCGGATTTTCAGATTGAAAAAGAATTGGTTAGGGCGTTTTACGCTGACCTTGATTCAGCCGATTTAAGCGAGATCCCAAGTATTATGGCGAAACACTGTGCGCCATCGCTTCAGTGGCGCGGCTTTCATCCCTTCAACGAAAAGGCCGGACCCGAGGCCGTCGCAACTGACTTTTGGCAACCTCTCCGGACGTCTTTGACGCGTCTTCAGCGCCGCATCGACATCTTTTTCGCGGGCAAAAATGAGATCGACGCGTTTCAATCCACTTGGGTTGTGTCGATGGGACACCTGATGGGGCTGTTCGACAACCCTTGGATCGGGATCGCCCCAACACGAAAAATGACCTTTTTGCGCTATTGCGAATTTCATCGTGTTGAGGATGGCCGGATTGTCGAAACGGCCATGTATTTCGATATTCCACATCTGATGATGCAAACAGGCCTGCATCCCTTCCCACCACAAACTGCGGCCCATATGGTGCAGCCGGGCCCGATGACCCATGATGGGTTGCTTTTTGACGCGCAGCCGGTGGCCGAAGGGGATGCAACTTTGGCCGCGATCAACGCCATGATTGGTGATCTGGGCACTTGGCAGCTTGGCCTGCCGCTTGAAGAAGAACTCGCCCGCACGTGGCACGACGACATGATTTGGTGGGGCCCAGCGGGCATCGGCGCCACCTACACGATTGAGCGTTACGCGAAACAGCACTCCGGCCCGTTTCGGGCAGCGTTTTCAGAAAGAACCTCAACCGGTCACATTTGCCGGATGGCCGAGGGCCACTACGGAGGGTTCTTTGGCTGGCCAAATTTCAAGGCCCGCTTGACCGGTGATTTCATGGGAATGCCTGCCACAAACGAGGTTGGCGAAATGCGGGTGATCGATATTTACCGCCGCGACGGCAACAAGCTGGCCGAGAACTGGATATTCATCGACTTGCTGCATTTCTGGAAAACCCAAGGCATTGATTTTCTCGCACGCATTCAAGAGGACAAGAAACCATGACCGGTTGGATCGACGCGCACCACCACCTTTGGGATTTAGACGCGGTCCATTACCCGTGGTTGATGGCGAAGGGAGTCGAAAGGTTTTTCGGTGACCCCTCACCGATCCAACGCAACTATTTGCTCGATGAATTTCGCGCAGAGGCCTGCGCCGAGGGCTTTGCAGCTTCTGTACATATTCAGGTCGGTGCAGAAAACGGATGGGACGAGGCAGCGTGGGTCCAAGAGGTCGCAGACGCAACCCCTGATTGGCCTTTGGCGCAGATCGTGTTCTGCGATCTGACCGCCGAGGATTTAGCTGCGCAGTTGGACGCATATCAATCGCTTGCGACCGTCCGAGGCCTGCGCCAAATCGTTGGACGCGCTCCGGGTGAAGATGCGCGAACCGGAACAAACCAATTGCTTGGCGACCCGTCTTTCGCGGCGGGTCTTAGCGAGGCCGGCCAGCGTGGGTTGAGCTTTGATTTGCAACTGATCCCCGAGCTTATGAAGAAGACCGCAAGGGTGCTTGATACTGCGCCCGATACCAAGGTCGCATTGTGTCACGCGGGATCGCCCCATGACCGAAGCCCAGAGGGCCTCGCGCAATGGTCAAAAAGCCTGCGCGATCTCTCAGAATTGCCAAACGTCTATTGTAAACTGTCGGGGTTGGGAATGTTTGCCCACAATTGGGACGTGGAGGATTTTCGCCCAATCGTAGAAACGGTGATTGAACAATTTGGACCAGAACGGGTTATGTTCGGCTCAAATTTCCCGGTGGATAAGCTCTATTCAGATTACGCAAAACTCGCGGCGGCTTATCGGCGTCTCGTACCCGAAGAAATGCATGTGGCCGTATTCAGGTCAAATGCAGCGAAATTCTATTCTCTTGAGATTTGACCTGCCAAATCGAGACGTGCGGTCTTGTCACTGATCTCAAAATCCCGCTCCCATTGTGCCTATGGCTGGTTTTACAATACGGCGCGCGCGCAACCCAAACACGTTGGCACTTGGTCTTGAAGTTCATTCCGTCAGGGGTCATGAACACTTGTCCGCTGCGATGTGACGACAACGCCGACCGCGTCGGGATCGTTAAACACCTCGAAACCCTGCACAATTCAGGTTTTTTTGGATGTAGGTGTCTTGCCCCTGCCATTTGACCGGCGGCGTCTCTAGGCAATCGCTGCCAGCCTATCGGATGCCTGAATGTCGTCACCGGCGGTGAAAATGACGTGCTAAACGCCGATTTCGTCGTGATTTGTCAGGCACTCGGAATGGTCGCGCAAAACTTCCAGCACCCTGCACTCAGACGAATTTCCGCCGCTGCATTCATGCACCATGCGTACAAGCTCTTCGCGCAGAACTTCAAGCCGCGCCAGTCGCTGTTCGACTTGAGCAAGTTGGCGGCGCGCAATCAAATCCGCCTCATCGCACGGGCGGTTGGGATCGTCGGACAGGTCAAGCAGCTCGCGGATGGCTTCAAGCGAAAACCCCAACTGGCGGGAATGTCGAATGAATGACAACCGGTCGAGTTCGCCTTCACCATAGCGCCGCTGGCCACCTTCGGTGCGGCCCGGCTCGGGCATCAGGCCGATCTGCTCGTAGTAGCGAATGGTTTGAACTTTTGTGCCGGTTTTTTTGCCGAGCGTTCCGATTGTTAGCATGTCGACCCCTTCCAATAGTAAAGTGACTGTAGGTTTTCGGGGGTGGACACGCAACCAGGCCAGGACGAACACGAGACCTTTTTAACGATCTTTCTGGCGACGGCTCGACTGCAATCTTTACATCCTACGCCGAAAACTAGATAGGACGGCGATGGAAACATTGTCGCCTCTCACCCTCGGTTTTCTTGGCAGCCTCGCGGCAGGTCTCATGACCTCGGTCGGCGCAATTCCGATCCTCTTTGGCCGCCATCCGTCCCCGGTGACACGCGACCTTTCGCTTGGCTTTGCCGCCGGCGTTATGCTGGCCGCGTCCTTCTTTTCGCTGATTATACCGGCACTGGATGCCGCAGGTGGTATGTTTGAAAGCGCGGCCATGCCTGCGCTTGTGGTGTGCGTCTCGATCTTGCTTGGCATGGGCGCCGTCGCGTTGATGAACGAAAAGCTACCGCACGAGCACTTCAAGACAGGTCGCGAAGGGCCAGAGGCAGCGTCCTTGCGGCGGGTTTGGCTGTTTATCATCGCGATCACGATCCACAACTTCCCCGAGGGCCTTGCCGTCGGTGTCGGTTTTGGCTCGGGTGGCATTCCGGGCGGAATGCCCCTTGCTATCGGCATCGGGCTTCAAAACGCCCCCGAGGGATTGGCCGTCGCGGTGGCGCTTCTTGGGGAAGGCTATTCAAAATACCGCGCTTGGGGCATTGCATCATTGACCGGCCTGATTGAGCCGATTGGCGGTGTACTGGGCGCGGGTATTATATCCTATTCCGAACCCATCCTGCCCTGGGGGCTAGCCTTTGCGGCGGGTGCGATGCTCTATGTTATCAGCCATGAAATCATCCCCGAAACGCATCGCCGTGGCCACCAGAACAAGGCGACCCTCGGGCTGGCGTTGGGTTTGGTCATCATGCTGTTTCTCGACGTTTGGCTGGGATAGCGGACCCAACAACGCCGTCAATTCAACAGCGGAGAATCCGAGTTCATCAGGACCAATTCCGGCAACCATGTTATGAGCTTGGGCCACCATACCAATAGCGAAATTAGAAGAACCTCGATTACGACCAGCGGTCCGGCACCCCGGTAAATATCCGCAAGGTTGACGCTCGGCGGGGCAGCCATCTTGGCAAAAAACAAGGCGTAGCCAAAGGGCGGAGTCAGGAACGACGTTTGCAAGGCCAGCGCGATCAGCCCTGCTAGCCAAATCTTCGAAAAATAGGCCGACCCCACGTGATCTGAGAAGTCGAGCTGCGCGAAAATCGGCAGGAAAATGGGCAAAAAGACCAGAAGGATTTCGATCCAATCGAACACAAACCCGAGGACAAGGATGATCCCGAGCAAAAGCGCAAGGGTCATCCAGCGCCCTAGCTCGAAGCCGTTGATCCAACCCACTAAGACCTCGCGGCCATCGACAAGATTGAAGCCAAGCGAGAATATCGAGGCCCCAACGACGATAAAGAACACCATCGCGGTCATAGAGGCCGTTTGAACGATCGTTTTGTTGAGCCTCTGCAAACTCATCCGACCGCGAAATGCCATGACCGCAAGGCCGCCGAATACACCGACGCCCGCGGCCTCGGATAAGGTCGCGACGCCGGTGACGATGCTTGTGGGAATGGCCGCGATGACTGCGATTGCGATCAATACGGATAAGATGTCTCGGAAGCTGGATTTTTCAGCAACCGGCAGTGGGACTTCGACGCGGTTCCTAAGCGTTGTCGCAAAGAACACCGAGAAGAAAAACACCAGCATTAAGACCGGAATGACGAGGGCGGTATACATCAACCCAATGCGGAGCTGGAAAACATTCGCCACGAAGAACAAAAGAACGGCGGGAGGGAAAACCACGCCCAGCGCCCCGGACGCCGCAACGGCGGATCCCGCGGCCGATGCCGAATACCCAGACCGCAGCATCGGGCTATAGGCCACAAGGGCCACCGTGACGACGGAAGCCCCGATAACCCCGGCGGCGGGTGCAAGGATCAGGCCGATCAATAGCGTCGCGATTGCATAGCGCCCCGGCACCCATTTCAGCGCCTGTCCCAGGGTTTGAAACAATGTCGACGCAATGCCGCTGGCATTCAAAACAAGACCGAGAAAGATCAGCAAAGGCACGCTGGTAAACTGCACGCCTTCGTTCGTAAGGATGCCGCGCACACGCAGATAGATTAGACCCAAGCGGCTAAACTCGGTCTCGCCGATAAGGACCGCAGCGACAAAGGCAAGAAATCCCGTGGCCGTCAAAACCAAAGCAACCGGAAACCCGCTAAACACGCCCAGACCAAGAAGCCCAAGCATGGCAATCGTCAGAAGTTCACTCGCCATGTAATTGATCGTCCCGTGAGTTTGGCGAAATCTTGTCGCGCTGGCCGCGTAAAAAGGCAATGTTGCGCAAGACAACAACGAGGCCAGCCAGGCCCAAAATGGCAGGCCCGATGACGGCAGCAATCCGCCGTGCCCAAATATCCGTCTCGGCATATTTCGTTGTGCGGGCCAGCCCATCCCATCCGTATTCTGTCAGGATGACCGCCAGAGGAAGCAGGATAAACAGACAGCCGCCCAATTCAATCAATGCCAAGCGACGCGGGGTCCATTTGCGGCGAAAAACATCCACACGGACATGACCGTCGCGAAGGTATGTAAACCCGAAGGTCATGAAGATCAGGATGAAAAGGAGCGAGGTCGAAATATCAGGCAAGACCGACGACACCCCAAGTTGGAGCTTGCGATCAAGCATCTGCAATCCGGTGAAAAAGGCGATTGGGACCACGGTCAGCCACGCGATCCCAACCCCAACAAAGCGGATTATTGCTTCTAACCCGTCAAGAAGACGCAAAACGCCACCCTCGCCGTTTGCTCGTCCGCGCTTAGTGGCCATGCGCAAGTGACCGGGCCGCCGCGCTTTTCTTTACGGTGCCGCCGCCCGTCGGATCGTTTGCGTCCTTCGGCGCACGAAGCATCCGCAGAGCATTTGCGACAACCACGAGCGAGACCCCAACATCAGCGGCGATTGCCCCCCACATTGTCGCCATGCCGAGGGCCGTCAAACCCACGAACAGCGCTTTGGTCGCCAGCGAGATACCGATATTCTGGCGAATGATCGTCATGGTCCGGCGAGAGTGACCGATCAACCACGGCACTTTGCCAATATCGTCGGTCATCAGCGCGATGTCGGCAGTCTCAATCGCCGCATCCGAGCCAACCGCGCCCATCGCAATGCCATAATGCGCCCGCGCCATCGCCGGTGCGTCGTTTACACCGTCACCGATCATCGCAACCATATCGTGTTGCGCGACAAGTTCTTCGATGGCCGTAACCTTGTCCTCTGGCAAAAGCTCGGCCCGCACTTCGTCAATACCGACCTCAGCGGCAACGGCGCGCGCCGTGCGGGCGTTGTCGCCCGTCAGCATGATGATGGTCTTGACACCCTGCGCATGAAGCTGGGCAACAATGCCCTTCGCGTCAGGACGAATACGGTCGCGCAGTTCCAGCAGACCGGTCACGCCGTCCTTGTCGCCGACCGCGACCAAGGTATTGCCTGCCCCTTCGATCCGGTCCCGCAGGTCGGACGGAATGGTTTCAGCAAAGCCTTTCTCGGCGGCGAAACGATCTGATCCAAGCCAAATATCACGCTCACCAACGCGCCCCTCAAGACCACGCCCCGGAACGGTGCGTGTATCTTCGGCGGCCTGAACCTCAATGCCATCCTCCTTCGTCCTATCCAAAATTGCCCGCGCAAGCGGGTGCGACGAGCGTGCCTCTAGGGCGCCGGCAAGCGTCAAAAGATCCGACTTCGACGCGCTACCCAACGGATAGACCGCCGCAACCTCGGGTTCCCCCATGGTGATCGTGCCGGTCTTGTCCATGGCAAGCGCGGTCGTGCGGCCGGGGGCCTCGACATAGGCACCGCCCTTAATCAGCACCCCTGCCCGCGCCGAGGCCGTCAAGGCCGCAACGATGGAGACCGGCGTTGAAATCACAAGCGCGCACGGGCAAGCGATCACGAGCAGCACAAGCGCGTTATAGAACCAGTAGTCCCAAGTCCCGCCCAACACGAGTGGCGGCAAAACGGCGATTGCAATCGCCAACACCATCACAATCGGCGTGTAAACACGGGCAAATTTTGCGACCCATTGCTCGACCTCGGCACGTTTTGAATGCGCGTCGCCAACCATGCGGATGATTTTTGCCAACACAGTATCGGTCGCGGTTTTGGTCGCGCGGATTGTCAGCGTGCCCTCTCCGTTGATTGTGCCTGCGTAAACGTCATCGCCCGACTCTTTGGGAACAAGCGCGCTTTCGCCGGTAATGGGGGCTTGATCGACCGCCCCGATGCCGTCCGTCACCTGACCGTCAAGCGGAATGCGGTCGCCACCACGGACGATGAACCTCGCGCCAATGGCAACGGCAGCGGCAGGGACATCTGCCTCGGAGCCGTCATCGTAGAGAACACGGGCCGTCGGTGGCGCAAGATCAAGAAGCGCCGACACAGCGTTACGGGCGCGCCCAACGCTCCAACTTTCCAGATAGAGCGACAGAGAAAAGAAGAATGCGACCGTGGCGGCCTCAAAAAACTCACCGAGACCAATTGCGCCCACAACGGCCACAACCATCAAAAGGTTCATGTCGGGCGAAAGTCTTCGGGCCGAGGACCAGGCCTTGGGTGCTACCAGCCAGACACCGAACAGGATCGCCAAGCTGAACAACGCCGCCTCGGGAAGTGGCATCGCTGACTCGCCGTGACCCGAAAACAGGCCGAGCGCACCCTCCATGCCGGTTTCAACGATATGCCATGCAAAACCGGCAGCCCAAAAGCCGCCGCTTAAAAACGTGAACCGTTTCTGGGTTGCCAAATGAGCCGCCTGATCCGCGCTGGCATTCTCGTCGTTCCAGGGGCGCGCCGTCATGCCGGTGCTTGCCACCAAGGAGACGATTTGATCGGTCGAAATGTCGTCAGCGCTGTCCAAAACGGTCATGCGCCCGTTGATAACGTCGAAGGCAAGGTGATCTTTACCGCCAACCTTTGGCCCAACGACTTTGGAGAGAATCGAAACTTCCTCAACGCAATCCAACCCGCTGACCTGAAAGCTACGGCCATTCTCGGGCGGAGGCGCCGGCGCAATGCCGTCGGCGACCCCGCTGCCACAGCATGCAGATCCTTCCGAACCATGCGCAGAATGGTCATGCGTATGATGGTCGTGCGACGCGTGGTCATGATCGTGCGACGCGTGGTCGTGGTCATGCGACGCGTGGTCGTGGTCATGCGACGTATGGTCATGGTCGTGCGTCGATTGATCGTGCACGTGCTTTTCAGCTTGGTTGGTTTTGGGGTTTGCGGCCATCTTGTTCTCTCCAGAATCACGGAACAAGATGTGTTGTAGTGTCTACAGTGGCTTTAGGTTCAAGCCCTAATTTGACTGCAAACCCATAAACTTTGACGAAAGACGGACGCGTGTTCTCACCAGACCAGACCGCAACCTGATGGGTCGCGGCCTGACTTGCGAGGAAATACTAGGCCGTTGCCTGTTCAACAATGGTGCCAAGACCCGAGGAAATCGCCTCGATATCGCCCATCGCGTCGATGCGTTGCAACGCGCCGCGCGCCTCGTAATAGGCGATCAGCGGCGCGGTCTGGGCGTGATAAGCCTCAAGACGTTGACCGACCGTTTCAGCGTTGTCATCTGCGCGGCGCTTCATGTCCGTGCCGCCGCAATTGTCACACACGCCTTCGGCTTTTGGCTGTTTAAAGCTGTCGTGATAACCTTCGCCACAGGTGCCACAAGTGTAGCGGCCTGAAATGCGAGTCACCATTTCAGCGTCATCAACCTCAAGGCTGATCGCGGCGTTAATCTTCTGGCCGGTTTCCGTCAAAAGCGCGTCAAGGGCTTCGGCCTGTACGGTAGTGCGCGGGAACCCGTCGAGGATCACGCCATTGGCGCAATCGGCCTCGGCCAAACGGTCGCGCAGGATCGCGATAACGATATCGTCGCTGACCAATCCGCCTGAGGCCATGACAGCTTGCGCCTCTTTCCCGGCTTGGGTCCTAGCGGCAACAGCCGCCCGCAAAAGATCACCCGTGCTGAGTTGCACGAGACCGAACTTGTCCTCCAGAATCCGCGCCTGTGTGCCTTTGCCAGCACCGGGAGGCCCTAAAAGGATAAGAACCGGTGATGCAGTTGGGGTTGGTGCTCCGTCCATGGATACTCGCCTTATCTTGTTCAATTGAGGACTGCGATACCCGCAATCCCGAATGCTTGGATTTGGCGTCAACATACTTGGAAATCGGCAGCAGTACGTGCCGCGGCCTAGATCGCGAAGGGATTTTGTAAAATTTTCAACGGTTGAAGCCGTCAATCATGTAAATTTGTTTACAATAAGATTAATCGATATAAATCAATATATTACGACGCATGCATTGCATGGGAATCGCACGAATTGATCGAAAACCCGCCAACATTCGCTGCGATCGCCCCTGCGACAGATTGCTTCACGCCATCCAACGTGCGTCGACCCCTGCGAATCCCGACGCATTTAAGTTGCGTCAGGCAGCCGACAAAGGGTTGTTAATTGCCCGGCTTTTTGCCGTATTTCTGCCAAAGCCAGACCAGCAGCAAAGCCCCGAGAACGGCCCCGACCAGACCGGACAACGCGCCCATCATCGACAGCAAGAACCGCAAAACGAATGCGCCAATCAAGGCCCCCGCGATCCCCACTGCAAGCGTCACGACAATATTCGCTTCCCATTTCATCAGCCGCGTCGCAAGGAACCCCGCCGCTGCACCGATGATGACCAACCAAACTACGCCCATGAAAGACCTCCTATTTTCGCCAATGGGTCGGCACGATAATCAACGCGCCAATCGACGAAATGATTGCGTTGATGCCAGGGCTGCCAAATCCAAAGCGGAACATC
Source organism: Paracoccaceae bacterium (assembly GCA_042092935.1). Classification (GTDB taxonomy): domain Bacteria; phylum Pseudomonadota; class Alphaproteobacteria; order Rhodobacterales; family Rhodobacteraceae; genus JASMHC01. Next base: position 17,449 of record JBELFK010000031.1, read on the forward strand.
GACGCCAGGAAGAAAAACAGGAAGGCACCCCCAAGACAGATAATGATCGACGCAAGATAGCCGTTGCGGGTAAAGCCGGTTTTTTCCGACGCGTATCCGACGATGGCGGCAATCGCCAATGTGCCAAACATGGAAAAGAACATACTTAAGCTAGCCTTTCTCCCTTGCGGATCGCCATGCCGCGCAAGAAATCATCCCGCGTCTGCGCCCCTTTGCCTGCCCGTTGCAGGCTTGTGATTTCAATCGCGCCACTTGCGCAGGCAATCGTCAATTCATCGTCCAAAACCACCCCGGGTTCGCCCTGTCCAGCGGCCAAGCGCGAGGCATGGAGTTTCAGACGCTCCTCACCATATAGGCACCATGCCCCCGGAAAAGGAGAGAGACCACGGATTTTTCTGTCAACCTCGACCGCCGGAAGCGCCCAATCGATGCGTGCCTCGGCTTTATCGATCTTGCTGGCATAGGTTACGCCCTCGGCTTGCTGGGGGATGGGGTCTAACCTGTCCAACCGCGCAAGGGCTTCAACGATTAGCCGCGCGCCCATAGCAGACAGGCGGTCATGCAAAATCGCCGTTGTGTCCTCGTCGGCAATTGCCGTCGCTTCACGCATCAACACAGGGCCGGTGTCCAGACCCGTTTCCATCTGCATGATGCACACGCCGGTTTCGGCGTCCCCTGCCATGATCGCCCGATGGATCGGCGCGGCCCCGCGCCAACGCGGCAAGAGCGACGCGTGGATATTCAGGCACCCGAACTTCGGGGCCTCCAATATGGCCTGTGGCAGGATCAAGCCATAGGCGACGACGACGGCAGCGTCCGCCTTCAGGTCGGCGAATTCGGCGACGGCGTCATTTGAGCGCAAAGACACCGGATGGCGTATGTCCAGCCCAAGCTCTAGCGCACGCGCGTGAACCGGTGTCGGGCGATCCTTTTTGCCCCGCCCCGCAGGCCGAGGCGGCTGGCAATAGACCGCGGCAATGTCATGACCGGCGGCAACCAGTGCCTCAAGAACCGGAACAGAAAATTCCGGCGTGCCCATGAAAATCAGTCTCACCGGAGTTTCCCCGCCTTCTTAATCAGCATATCCCGCTTCACACGGCTGAGATTGTCGAAATACATCTTGCCGTTCAAATGATCGATCTGGTGTTGGAGCGACGTCGCCGCGAGGCCGACGAAATCGCGCCGCTCGATCACGCCTTGTTCGCTAAGATAGCGCACCGTCACGGCACGCGGACGTTTCAGCTTGGCCGACACGCCGGGTAAATTCGGGCTGGCTTCTTCGTGCGTGCGATATTCAATCGAGGCGTGCAGCACCTCGGGATTTGCCATTTTGATGGCCTTGCTACGGGTATCGGACGCATCAACAACCGCCAATCGCAGCATGACACCAATCTGCGGCGCGGCCAGCCCGACCCCGGGCATGGCCTCCATGGTTTCTACCATATCGGCCAGAATGGTGCGAATTTCGTCCGTCATCTCGGCAACAGGTTCGGCCGCCGTGCGCAACCTTTTATCTGGCCACATTACAAAAGGTCGAACGGCCATACCTGCCCCCTGCGGATTGGCTACGCGCCTTCGCGCGCCAATTCCCGTTTCAGTTTCTGCATCTTGCGCGTAATCATCTGCCGCTTCAGCGGTTTTAGATAATCGATGAACAGTTTGCCATTCAAATGGTCGATCTCATGTTGCACGCAGGTCGCCCACAGCCCGTCAAATTCCTGCTCGCGCGGGTTTCCGTCGCTGTCGATCCAGCCAACCTTCACCTCGGCGGGGCGTGTCACGTCGGCAAACTGGTCCGGGATCGACAAGCACCCCTCTTCGTGGATGTTTTCATCATCCGAACTCAGGATCACCTCGGGATTAAACATCACGATCGGCTCAGGCGTTTCTTCTTTGTCGGCACAATCCATAACAATCAGCCGCTCGAGAATCCCGATCTGAGGCGCAGCCAGCCCGATACCTGGGGCGTCATACATGGTTTCAAGCATATCCTTGGCAAGCACACGCAATTCGTCGCTTAAATCAGCGACAGGAGACGCCACTTTTTTAAGGCGTGGATCGGGGTGAATAAGGATCGATCTTTTCATGCCCATCATCTATGCAAATCACTTGAAAATCGCAACGCCTCTTGAACATCGCGCTGAAATCAGTAGCGTCCGATTTCGAAAAACCGGAGACTCCCATGAATTTTGACGCCCCCGTCGACCGCATAAATACCAACTCGAATAAGTGGGACGACATCGAGGCAATCTACGGAGTCTCGCCCGACGACGCATTGTCGATGTGGGTGGCCGATACCGATCTGAAATCACCTGACTGCATTCAAGACGCGGTGCGCAAAATGCTGGACCATGGCGTTTATGGTTATACGGATCGCAACGCGGAAGATGACTACCACAATGCGATTGCCTGGTGGATGGAAACCCGCCACGGCTGGAGCGTTGATCCATCCACAATCTTCACGGTGACGGGGCTTGGAAACGGTGTCGGCATGGTCATTGATGCCTTCACCAAACCTGGTGACGGCGTTGTGCTCTTTACGCCTGTGTACCATTCATTCGCGCGTATCACGCGGGCCGCCGGGCGCAGGGTCGTCGAATGCCCGCTGACGAATAACGACGGTCGCTACAGAATGGACTTAGACAGCTACGACGCAATCCTGGACGGGTCCGAGAAACTTGTGATCTTTTGCTCTCCCCATAATCCCGGTGGTACGGTTTGGTCTGTTGAGGAACAGAGAGACCTCGTCGCCTTTTGTCGCAAGCATGACCTGTTGCTCGTGTCCGACGAAATCCATCATGATCTTGTCTACCCGGGCCATAAACATGTCGCGATGCCCAACGCCGTGCCTGAAAGCAGCGACATTCTGATTATGCTGACCGCGCCTTCCAAGACGTTCAACACCGCAGGCACCCATACCGGCAACATCATCATCCCAGATCCAAAACTGCGCGAGATCTATCGCGCGCGCTCAATGGCGCTCAATCTTCGCGAAAACAGTTTCGGCATCGCGATGGTAACCGCCGCCTATTCGCCCGAGGGTGCCGCATGGGTGGACGACCTGGTCCCCTATCTCGATCGCAACCGAAAAACCATCGAGGCCGGCCTTGCCGAAATCCCAGGCGTCACGCCGATGACCTGTGGCGCGACCTATTTGTCGTGGGTGGATTTTTCCGGCACCGGCATGACAAGCAAGGAAATTCGCGAGCGTGTTTTCGGACAAGCCAAGGTCGTCGCAAACATCGGCGAGTCCTTTGGCACGGGCGGTGAAACCCACTTGCGGTTCAACTTTGGCACACAACATGCGCGGGTCGAGGAAGCGGTCGACCGCGTTCAGAAAGCCTTTGCCGATCTACAATAGGGCTTATCGCTTATCGCCAAGCAGCGCGATGGGCGCATTCGGCTCGCGGTAAAAATCAAGCGGGGCCTTGTCTGCGGCCACTGTGTTGCGCTTGTATTCGTACCACATTTGGCCGTTCTCCTCGGACGAGGCGACGATCAGGCATTGGTACAATTGCCGTGCCCCGTCGTACATATCGACCAACCCCCGCAAATGCGGCGCGGCCTCGGCATCAACGGCAAAGCCGTTTTCAGTCAGCTTCAGCACTTTATAGGTTTGGTCGTTCATCGAAACGCGAAATCGTGACTTTCGTGCAAGATCGCGTGCGCGGGCAGCATCCAGACCATCCTGAATTTCTTTGGGCAGAAAAGTTGTCATAAAGGCCCCCCAAGGCGATGTGACTACCGACCACCTCATGCTGGAGAAGTATTAAGGAATTGTGCAGATCAGAAAATTTCTGCGCCTGCACAGTGTTGTAATCTTGCAGCAATTACACATCAGCCTGCGCATAATGGGCCACCATCGCCGCCAAATCCTCGGGTCGGGCACTTGTCGGAAGGCAGGCGCGGACATTTCCGAGATGCCTGAAAATTGATCCGTCGGAAAAAAAGGACGACGAATTCACAAGCAAGAGGCTGGCGTCCGGCTGGCGATAGCTGGCGTAGTCAGAGACGGCCATCGCGCCCCCGTCTTCGAGAACCAAATTCAAAACGATAACATTCCACGAGTGGCGCATGATTTCGTGGATCGCTTTTTCGACGCCACCGACAAGCACAACTTTTGGTGCCCCCATACGTTCAACATGGTTTTTCCAGATTTGGCCGAGGTTTGGGTTGCTTTCTACGATCAGCACATTCATCGACGGGTACCCAACTGGCGAGGCCCTACATCGCGCCTCGTTACACACAAATTATGATAATTTTTTCCCTAACAAATCCTTAACAAATGCGTCCCGCCACGAGATTACCCAGCGGAAAGCATTGATCGGTCGCGGCTTGATGCTAGGTTTTGCACATCGGCAAGGGGACTTTCATGAACGCATTGGCAAAAATCGCCCTGCTCGGCAGTTTGACCTTTCCGACGATTGCTACAGCCGACTGCGACCGCCCGTTCAGCCGTTTCGTTGCGGATCTGGAACAAGAGTCCATCGCGCTTGGATACACCCGTCGCACGGTTCAATCCTTCTTTGACGGCGTTACCCGCGACCCAAGTGTTATCCGCGCCGATCGTGCACAAGGCGTCTTTCAACTGCCGTTTGTTGAGTTTTCACGCCGGTTAATCTCGCAAAACCGTATCGATCTTGGGGTCAGGAACCGCGCGAAATACGATGCCGTCTTTGCACAAATCGAACGGGATTACGGCATCGACGCCGGTGTCCTGCTGGCGTTTTGGGCGTTCGAGACCGACTACGGCGCGTTTCAGGGCGATTTCAATACTTTGAACGCCTTGGTGACGCTGGCCCATGATTGCCGCCGCCCCGAGCTGTTCCGCCCGCAAATATTCTCGGCGCTTGAGCTTTACCGCATGGGCGATTTTGATCCGGACACCACCACCGGCGCATGGGCTGGCGAAATCGGCATGGTGCAAATGCTGCCGGGCGACATCCTTGAAAACGGCGTCGATGCCGACGGCGATGGGCGCGTCCGCCTCAAAACCTCGGCCCCCGATGCGCTGACCTCGGCCGCAAAAATGCTCAGCCAGTTTGGGTGGCAACCCAATGAGCCATGGTTGCAAGAGATCTCTCTGCCCACGGATTTTGATTGGTCGCAAACCGGACTTGAGACCAAGAAAAACGTCTATCAATGGGCCAGACTGGGCGCGACGCCCCGTTCAGGGGAATGGCTAAACACCCGCGCCGAAGCGTCGATTGTTATCCCTCAGGGGCGCAAAGGGCCGGCCTTCATCGCTTATCCGAATTTCGACGCGTATTTCGAATGGAACCAGAGTTTCGTCTACGTCACAACCGCGGCCTATTTCGCAACGCGGCTAGAGGGCACGCCGGTTTTTAATGCAGGCAACCCGGATCCGGGGTTGGACGACGAGACCATGAAACGGCTGCAAACCAAACTTCAGGGTCTTGGATATGACGTCGGCAAAATCGACGGTATCCTTGGGGCGAAAACGCGGCGCGCTGTCCAAGCCGAGCAAAAGCGTCTAGGTTTACCCGCAGACGCATGGCCGACAACGGCGCTTTTGGAGGCTTTATGATACAGCCCCAATACCACTTTCGAAGGGTCGGAAATGACATCTTAATTTGGGATGTGCGCAAACTTTCTAAACTGGCCGAACCCTGCCGGACCTTTGTCGTTCCACTTTGCGACATTAAGGAAATTGACGAGCCTTATTGGTACGACGCAACATCAGGGACTCCGACGTGTCGGTCAGTTTTGGAACATGCGCGGCAGGTTTCGCAGTCCGATTTGGCCTATCCTATTCTTCTGTGCCCCCAAGGGCGTGTTGTCGACGGCATGCATAGGGTAATGAAAGCCGTGATGATGGGGGATAGCACAATATCAGCGCGGCATTTGCCAGAACTTCCGAAACCGGATTACGTGAATCGACACCCCGAAGACCTACCCTATGGACCCTAAGCCACCAGTTGCGAGGCCTTTTTGAGATCAACCGACACAAGCTGGCTGACGCCTTGTTCCTGCATGGTCACGCCAAACAACCGATCCATCCGCGCCATGGTCACAGCATGGTGCGTGATTATCAAAAAGCGAGTATCCGTGCGGCGCACCATCTC
>JBELFK010000032.1:0-7946 GCA_042092935.1 Paracoccaceae bacterium
GATTGGTTTCTGAACTCGAGGCCGCCGGGTTCCAAATCGAACATCGGTTTCGACCCGATCCCAAGGCCGCAGTGTTTCTCGTCGCGAAAAAGGTGGACTGAGCAATGAAAAAATTCGCAGCCCTTCTGAGGGCGGTCAATGTCGGGGGAACAGGTAAACTGCCGATGGCCGATCTGCGCGCGATCTGCGAGGGTTTGGGGTTCGAGGCACCCAAGACGCTACTGGCAAGCGGGAATGTCGTGTTTCGCGCAAACGAAGCCCCAAGAGACATCAGGTCCAAACTCGAGTCTGCATTGGCCGATTACGCCGGCAAGCCGGTTGGCGTTTTTGTCTTGGATGAAGATCAGATGCAGCGCGTCCACGACGAGCATCCCTTTGCGGATCACCCGCCCAGCCAATGCGGCATTCTATTCGCCGATCACCTGCCGACGCCCGAGGAAATGGCCGCCGCGAAAGGTTTGAAGGATGAGGAACTGGCGACAGGGTCGCTGACGCTTTATATCAAATATCCCAACGGCATGGGCCAGTCCAAGTTGCACGCCCCCGGCGCGGATCAAGGAACGATGCGCAATTTCAACACGGTTGTGAAGCTGTTGGGTCTATTAAAGGATTAAGGCCCCGACGGGTGTCAGGGCCTTGGAAATTGTTCGCAATTGGGCTTTAACCCAAGGCCGCAGCTTTGACGTCCTCGTCGATATAGGGAACGTATTGCTCAAAATTCTCGGCAAACATGTGCACCAGTTTTTGGGCTTGCTGGTCGTAGTTCTGCGGGTCTTCCCAGGTGCGGCGCGGATCTAGCAGCACCTCGGCAACACCGGGAACCGACGTGGGAACCGAGAAGCCAAAGTTTGGATCCTTGCGGAATTCCGCCTCGGCAAGTTGGCCGCTCAGAGCTGAATCCAGCAACGCCCGCGTCGCGCGGATCGGCATACGTGACCCCGTGCCATAGGCGCCGCCGGTCCAACCGGTGTTGACCAGCCAGCAGGTCGCGCCATGCTTGGCGATCTTTTCGCGCAGCAGGTTTCCGTAAACCTCAGGGCGGCGTGGCATGAACGGTGCGCCAAAACAGGTCGAGAACGTCGGCTGAGGTTCGGTCACCCCACGTTCAGTGCCCGCGACCTTGGACGTGAAGCCAGACAAGAAGTGGTACATCGCTTGCGCAGGCGTCAGCCGCGCGATGGGTGGCAGCACGCCAAACGCATCACAGGTCAACATGATGATGTTCTTGGGATGCCCCCCAAGCGAGCTGTCAGACGCATTCGAGATGTAGTCCAGCGGATAGGCGCAGCGCATATTGGCGGTCAGGCTGTCGTCCTCAAAGTCAAGCTCAAGCGTGTCTTCGTCATAAACCATGTTCTCGATGACCGTGCCAAACTTGCGCGTTGTCGCGAAGATCTCAGGCTCGGCTTCTTCGGACAGGTTGATCGTCTTGGCGTAGCAACCACCCTCAAAGTTGAAGGTGCCGCGATCTGACCAACCATGTTCGTCGTCGCCGATCAAAACGCGGTCAGGGGCTGCCGACAGTGTTGTTTTGCCAGTGCCGGACAGACCAAAGAATACGGCGGTATCAACAGGGTTGTTGATCGCGTGGTTGGCCGAGCAATGCATCGGCATCACGCCTTTTTCCGGCAGAAGGTAATTCAGCAGAGTGAACACCGACTTTTTGTTTTCGCCAGCGTATTCCGTGCCGCCAATCAGGATCAGCCTACGCTCAAAATTCATGGCGATGACGGTTTCGCTGCGGCAATTGTGACGCTCGGGGTCGGCTTTGAAGCTGGGGCAGTTGATAACCGTAAAGTCCTGCTTGAAATCATCGAGCGCATCGCGATCCGGGCGGCGCAGCATGTGACGGATGAAAAGCCCGTGCCAAGCCAACTCGGTCACCATACGGACGTCGATTGAATAGGCTGGGTCGGAACCGCCAACGAGGTCTTGAACGAAGTAATCGCGGCCCTTCATATGGGCCAGCATGTCGTCGTACAGACGATCAAACCCTTCGGGCGACATCTCGGCGTTATTTTCCCACCAGATTTTGTCGGCAACATCCGGCGTCTTTACAACATGTTTGTCTTTCGGTGAGCGGCCCGTGAACTTTCCGGTGCTGACCAGAAACGTGCCACCGAGGCCCAGTTTACCTTCGTCCCGTTTGAGCGCCTGCTCAATCACAGCGGGTTCAAGAAGATTATAATAGACATTCCCCAGACCTTCGATCCCGTGATCTTCAAGCCGGTTATTCGGGTTTACCCGTCCAAATGTCATTTTAGTGCGCTCCTATTGCCGCTTGGTATTTTTGGTTCAGCGAGAAATTATCTTTTCGCATCTTGGTATTAACACGTGCTTTATGATGTGTAACCGGACGCAATCGCACAGTTAGCGCAAACCTGACATCGTTAACGCTAACAATGTGCGGATAGGAAATTTGAAATCAAAAACTTACCAAAATTTTACGTTGGTTTCGTTTGCTGGCCGCAGCCAATTTCCGTGATTCGCAGATAGCAGTTGATAAAATGGCGCAAAACGTCCAGTATCATGCGAAAAAATAGGCAGGCAAACACAACAAGAGCAAGGAGCGGTTCCATGTCGAGAATTGCGCTGGTGGATGACGATCGAAACATCCTGACTTCGGTGTCCATGACACTCGAAGCCGAAGGGTTCGATGTCGAAACTTATAATGACGGGCAGTCGGCACTCGACGCCTTTAACAAGAAGCTTCCGGATATGGCTGTGCTGGACATCAAGGTGCCCCGCATGGACGGTATGGATCTGTTGCAGCGTCTTCGTCAGAAGACAGCAATGCCGGTGATTTTCCTAACCTCCAAAGATGATGAGATTGACGAAGTTCTGGGCCTACGCATGGGCGCGGATGACTATGTGAAAAAGCCTTTTTCGCAACGTCTTCTCGTTGAGCGCATCCGCGCGCTTCTGCGTCGTCAGGACGCTATCGCTTCGGACGAAGTGGGGCAAACGGAAGAAACCAAGATCATCACGCGGGGCCATCTGAACATGGATCCTTTGAGCCATTCAGTGTCGTGGAAGGGCAAAGATGTCTCGCTTACCGTGACCGAGTTTCTGTTGCTTCAATCGCTGGCGCAACGTCCGGGTTTCGTGAAAAGCCGCGATCAGTTGATGGATGTGGCTTATGACGATCAGGTCTATGTTGACGACCGGACAATTGACAGCCATATCAAACGCTTACGCAAGAAGATGCGAACCGTAGACGACGATTTCTCAGCGATCGAAACGCTCTATGGTATCGGATACAGATACAACGAAGAGTAAATGACAGCCGTCGATCCGGATCAAAGTACCGCAGTTGCGCGCCCCAGAAACGACGATGTCGTTCTGGGCGACGACTGGATTGGTCCGAGCGACGCCGTCGATCGTGAGTTGCGTGCAGGGCGTAAACGACGGGGGTTCCTGTCGCTCAACAGCTCGCCCCTTGCTCGCAAGATCGTCACCTTTAATCTCATCGCGCTCGCCATCCTCGTGGCGGGCATTTTATATCTCAACCCGTCGCGCGACAGCCTTATCACGCAGCGCGCAGACGCATTGGCAACCGTTTCGGCGCTGGTCTCGGACACGCTTGAGGCGCGGCTCAAAGCCGATCAACTCGATTTGTCTGAGGGTGCACAGGCGCTGATCTCAGACCTTGAGTTGCGCGGTACGAACCGGATTTTCGTTTACGCGCCCGACGGGCAATTGCTGGCCGAAGCGGCGACAGAGGGCACCCAGACCGTTGCCAGCTCTGAACAATTCCTGATTACCGATACGCTGGATCGGCTGCGCAACTGGGCTCTCGAACTGGCGAACACCCCCGCGGTCACCGAAGGCATGGGTGTTTCCCAGGACGTTCTGGCCAAAACCGTGGGCGAGACCGCGTTAAACGGTAGCATTCAGGTCGTGACGTCAAAAAGCCTTGATGGCGGTTCCTTGTTCGCGGTTGCCTCGCCCATCCACGCCAACGGCGAGATTGTCGGAACCATCGCGATCACGACCAAGGACGTGGCAATGGACCGGATGCTTCAGCGCGAGCGTGAGCAGGTCTTGAAGATTTTCCTTGTCGCAATCTTGGTGTCCATCGGCCTGAGCCTTGTTTTGGCGTCTCTGATTGCCAATCCCCTGTCCGATCTTGCGGATGCGGTCGAGGTCGGCAATGACCGTTCAAAAAAGGGTGGCGTTGCGCATAATCGCATTCGAATTCCTGACCTGACAGCACGGCCCGACGAAATTGGACGCTTGTCCGGTGCACTTCGGGGAATGGTCGCCGCGCTATACGAACGCATTGAAAGCAATGAACAATTCGCGGCCGACGTGTCGCATGAAATCAAAAACCCACTGGCCAGCCTTCGCTCGGCCGTGGGCACGCTGCGGGTCGCGCGCCGTGACGATCAGCGTGACCGTCTTCTGGACGTGATCGACCACGACGTGCGCCGTCTCGACCGGTTGGTCAGCGATATTTCCAATGCCTCGCGCCTGGACGCGGAACTGGTGAAAGAGGAAGAAGAAAGTTTCGACCTTGGCAAAATGCTCCAGAATCTCGCCGATTATCTGGGGCAAGAGGCCGGCAAAAAGGGCGTTGACTTCATCACCGATCTACCGAAATCACCCGTGATGATACGCGGTCTTGAGGCCCGCCTTGCTCAGGTGTTCGTCAACCTCATCAGCAACGCCACCAGCTTTTGCGAGCAGGGCGATGCCATCCGCCTTTGGTGCCGCGTGAACGACAGCCGTGTGTTGGTTGTGGTCGAAGACACCGGCCCCGGCATTCCCGAACAGGCGTTGACCAAGGTTTTCAAGCGCTTCTATTCCGAGCGACCCGAGGGGCAATTTGGCAATAATTCCGGCCTCGGTCTGGCAATCTCGAAACAAATTATCGAGGCGCATGGCGGTGTCATCTGGGCCGAAAACATTCGCCCCACGGACGCCGACATAACGTCCGAACCGCTCGGCGCCCGTTTCGTCGTCGGTATGCCACTTTGAACCGGTGCCTGAACGGTCGGGACAAACTCCATCCACCAGTGAAACCTGGCATGCGTGCTGCGTAGCTTATAACGGGCGCGGATTGCTGATCTACGGGCCATCCGGGTCAGGCAAGTCGTCACTGGCCCTAAACTTGATGGCTTTCGGTGCCCAATTGGTCGCGGACGACCGTGTCATTCTGTCGGTGGACGATCAGGGGCTCAGGGCCGAAGCGCCCGAAACCCTCAAAGGTTTGATCGAAGCGCGCGGCTTTGGTATTCTAAAATCCGAGTATTTGCCGCATGTTTATATTGACGCGTGCGTCAATATGCAAAAAAATGAGACCCAAAGGCTCCCAGATTTTCGGACGATTGAAATCTGCGGGCACCAAATACCGTGCTACAACAACTCTGAGAGTCCGGCCTTCGCGGCGGCGCTCTTGCAATTTCTCAAAGCGGGTCGCCACGCATGAATGCCACTGGTCCAAAAACGCAAAATAACGCTTACGGCGCATCACCGCGTCTGGTTTTGGTGACGGGGCCTTCGGGCGGCGGGCGCACCACATCCATCAACGCGCTTGAGGATATGGGCTTTGAGACCATCATCAATTTGCCACTGCGTTTTGTCACAAGGCTTCTAAAAGACGACCCGCCCCAAGGGCCAACGGCCTTGGGTCTCGACATCCGCAATCGAGATTTCAGCGTCGATGCCGTGTTGGATATTCTTGCCGACCTCAAGCAATCCACCGATCTCAACCCCGAACTGGTGTTCGTCGAGTGCAGTCCAAAGGTGTTGCTGCGCCGGTATTCCGAAACCCGCCGTCGCCACCCAATGGCGGAAGAAGACAGCCCAGACGTCGGAATTGCCGCCGAAATTGACATGCTCAGGCCAATTCGCGAACGCGCGGACATCGTCATCGACACGACGGACTACTCGCCCCATGATCTAAAAGACGTTTTGAAACGCTGGTACGGCGATCAGGCGGGGCTACCTCTGGCGCTATCGGTGCAGAGTTTTTCCTACAAACGCGGTATTCCACCGGGAATGGACATGGTGTTTGACTGTCGCTTCCTGCGCAATCCGCATTGGTCACCTGAGCTGCGTGAAAAGACCGGTCAGGATCCAAGCGTTGAAGCCTATATCGACGAAGACCCGTTGTTTTCGGACTATTTCAGGAAAATTTATGGCATTCTGCAAATGATGTTGCCTGCGGTCAAAAAAGAAGGCAGAGCGCATATGACAATCGGGGTGGGGTGCACCGGCGGCAAACACCGTTCTGTGGCCATGGCGGAAAAACTCGGCCGTACCCTTGAACTCGATGAGTTGCAGGTGTCTATTCGACATCGTGAGTTGGAACGCCGCGCAACGGCTGCGGGGCAAGTTAAGTAAGGTGAATTCGCCTTGATAGGCATTGTGATTGTCGCACATGGCGGCTTGGCGAGGGAATACCGATCTGCTGTCGAACATGTTGTCGGCAAGCAAGAGCGTTTGGTTGCCATCGCCACCGGCCCAGAAGACGATCGCGAAGCCAAGAAACGCGAGATTTGCGATGCCGCCGATGCGGTTGACACAGGCAGCGGCGTTGTTGTTGTGACCGACATGTTCGGGGGGTCGCCGTCAAATCTGTCGCTGTTTGCCTGTCGCCCGTCAGATCGCAAAATCCTCTACGGCGCAAATCTTCCAATGCTCATCAAACTTGCCAAAAGTCGGCATCGCAATGTCGAAGATGCTGTTCAGGCGTCGCTTACCGCAGGACGGAAATACATCGACAGCCACGAAGGCGGCACTTCCTGAGGGTGTTCTCACAAGTCTGGAGACGGGAATTGGAATTAGAGATTATCAACGTCAAAGGTCTTCACGCGCGGGCCTCTGCCAAGTTCGTTGAGGTGGTTGAGCAATTTGAAGCGACCGCCGAGGTGTCTAAAGACGGATTAAGCGCCTCTGGCGACAGTATTATGGGGCTTTTGATGTTGGCAGCCTCGAAAGGAACCACTATTGAAGTCCGGACTTCTGGACCCGAGGCTGACAAATTATCGTCAGCCCTCAAGGATCTGGTTGAGAATTGTTTCGGCGAAGGTGGCTAGGCTTCGCCGCTATGTTAGCAAGGCTAAGTGGTAGACATTGTGAATGAAAATTCTACACAGCAACGCGTCGACGACGGCGGGCCGATCTACGACCGGCGCAGCCTGACGTATTCCACGACGTTCTCCAGCCCTGTCAAACGCGCGATCATTCAAACGATCGAGCTGTTCACCGGAAAATTGCCGATCATCCGACGTATCCGTGAGTTTGAGAAAAAAGAGCAGCCCACAGGCCAGGCCTTTTGGCCCGCCACGATGGAGGCGATGGGCATCGATCTGCAAACCCCGCACTCTCAGATTGAGAATATTCCGCTTGAGGGTCCAGTCGTGTTGGTGGCCAACCACCCACATGGGCTGGTTGACGGAATGATCCTGGCCGACCTTATTGGCCGCCGGCGCGAAGACTATCGCATCCTCACCCGCTCGATGCTGACAGGTATCGATGAAAGCGCCTCGAAATACATGATCCCCGTGCCCTTCCCGCATGAGGAAGACGCCCAGCAAAAAATGTTGGATATGCGCAACGCCGCACGCAAGCATCTTATGGCCGGGGGGCTGGTGGCCGTATTCCCCTCGGGGACGGTGGCCGCGTCCGAAAGCATGTTTGGACCAGCCGTTGAGGCCGAATGGAATGTATTTACTGCAAAATTGATCCGAACAACCAAGGCGGCCGTCGTCCCAATGTATTTCCCGGGATCAAACTCGCGCGCCTACCACATCGCCAACAGGATTTCCGCGACACTGCGCCAGTCGCTGTTGCTGCACGAGGTCGCCTATGCCTTTGACAAGCCACAAAAACCTGTGGTGGGCGAGGCTGTGACGCCTGAGGAAGCGCAGGAGCGTTCAAAGTCTCCGCGCGCTTTCATGGAGTGGTTGCGCGAACGCACCCTGTCTTTGAAAGAAACC
>JBELFK010000032.1:8046-22634 GCA_042092935.1 Paracoccaceae bacterium
CGATAGTCGTAAAAGCCGCGCTTGGTTTTTCGGCCAAGCCAGCCTGCCTCAACGTATTTCGTCAACAGCGGGCAGGGGCGATACTTGGTATCCGCCAAACCGTCATGAAGCACGTTCATAATGGCCAGACAGGTGTCCAACCCGATGAAATCCGCCAACTCAAGCGGGCCCATCGGATGGTTGGCCCCGAGCTTCAATGACTCGTCGATTGACTTCACAGATCCGACGCCCTCGTAAAGCGTATAGACGGCCTCGTTTATCATCGGCATCAGAATTCGGTTGACGATGAAGGCGGGGAAATCTTCGGCTGAGGCTGCGGTTTTCCCCAGTTTTTCAACGACTTGAAGACAAGCGGCATAGGTTTCCTGATCGGTCGCGATCCCTCGGATCAATTCGACCAACTGCATGATCGGCACCGGATTCATAAAGTGGAATCCCATGAATTTCTCGGGGCGATCAGTACCACTGGCCAGTCGCGTGATCGAGATCGACGATGTGTTCGACGTCAAAATCGTGTGCGGTTGAAGGTGTGGTACAAGGTCTTCGAAAATCGCCGTCTTGACCGTCTCACGTTCTGTCGCAGCTTCGATCACAAGATCGGTCTGACCCAAATCCGCAAGAACACGCGTCGCGGAAATGCGCCCCAAAGCAGCGGATTTTTCCGCTTCGGTCAATGTCCCTCGTGAAATCTGGCGGTCGAGATTCTTGTCGATAATCCCGAGCGCGCGGTCGATGGCGTCTTGCGAGATATCGTTCAACAGAACGTCAAAACCTGCTTGCGCCATGACATGCGCAATGCCGTTGCCCATCTGACCTGCGCCGATAATGCCGATCTTTTGAATCTCCATGGACGTGGCCCTTTGTTGTTTCACATCTGACCTTATGCAGTCGCCCATCGCAGTTGCAAGGGGCGCAAGTGAATCAAATTGGAAGTTTAAGGGGTTGATAGGAAATCAGGCAGATAGAGGACTTGGGTGAGTATTGATGAGTGGAGTTGGGCTATGCACCAAACCAATTGGGCTGAATCGGCCTTGGATTATCGTCCATGCCGATATGGTAGTTCGCGATTGCTGTTTCGCGGACCAAAGAAAACGCCGAAGGACCCCTATGTGGCCTTCCTCGGGGGCAGTGAGACCTACGGGAAATTTGTGACCTCGCCGTTTCCCGATCTGACGGGGCCGGACCTTGGTGTGTCACATATCAATCTGGGCTGTCACAACGCTGGGCTGGATGCATTTTTGAACGATGATACAGCACTATCTATTTGTAGACGCGGGGAAATCACCGTTCTTCAGGCGTTCAGCGCGTCGGACTTGTCCAACCGTTTCTACGCCGTGCATCCGCGCCGCAATGACAGGTTTATCCAAGCGTCTCCAATGCTGGAAAGGGCATTCCCGACGGTGGACTTTATGGAATTCAACTTCACCCGACATTTGCTGACGCGCTTGCAGGCAGAGTCGCCCGCGGGTTACCGTAGCGTCGTTCAGGCCTTGCGTGAAACATGGGTGGTCCGGACAAACCAGCTTGTGCGCCGCCTGAACGGGCAGGTGATTTTGCTTTGGTTCGGCGATGCGCAGCGCCGCTCAACGCCTCGGCAAACGGAACCGTTCCTTGTGACCAAACGTATGATCGAACGGGTTCAGTCAAATTGTCTTGATTGCGTGAAAATCAGTTTCTCGCCCGAGGTCTGCGCGCTCGGCACCGAGGGGATGCATTTTCTGGAGCATGAGTTTGAGGCCGCCAAAAACCTGCCCGGACCGGTGGCGCATCAAGAGATTGCGCACGCCTTGCTTCCCGTTCTGAAACGGCGATTGTCCCAATGAAAAACGGCCCGCTGAGGGCGGGCCGTCCCAGGGCATTTGTACATGTGCCGAGGGCAAAACGTACAAATACCGCGTTGTTGTTTTAGCCGAGTTTGTCGGTCAATTCGGGAACCGCGTCAAAGAGGTCGGCGACGAGACCGTAATCAGCAACCTGGAAAATTGGCGCTTCTTCGTCCTTGTTGATCGCAACGATCACCTTTGAGTCCTTCATCCCCGCAAGGTGCTGAATCGCGCCCGAGATGCCCACGGCAACATAAAGACCCGGTGCCACAACTTTGCCGGTCTGACCAACCTGCCAGTCGTTCGGGGCATAGCCCGAATCCACGGCAGCCCGCGACGCGCCAACAGCCGCGCCGAGCTTGTCGGCGAGTTTTTCGATGAGGGCGAAGTCTTCTTCCGACCCGACGCCACGGCCACCGGAAACAACAACGCCAGCCGAGGTCAACTCGGGACGATCGCTTGCGGCAACCTTGTCCTCGACCCATGACGAAAGCCCTGGATCAGCGGCCGCCGAGACGGTTTCGACCGAGGCAGACCCGCCATCACCCGCCGCATCGAAAGTCGATGTGCGAATTGTCACGACTTTCTTGGCGTCCGTTGACTTGACAGTCTGAACCGCGTTGCCCGCGTAAATCGGGCGCTCAAATGTGTCCGCGTCTACAACGCCGGAGACGTCCGAGATCACCATAACGTCGAGCAAGGCCGCAACACGTGGCATGACGTTTTTCGCATCCGTCGTCGCAGGTGCGACGATGTGCGAATAGTCATCCGCCAAGGAAACCAGCAAGGCTGCGGTCGATTCCGCCATGCGGTGACCAAGCGAGGCATCCTCGGCGACCAGCACCTTGGAAACACCTGCGATGGCCGCAGCCGCGTCGCCCGCGGCAGCAGCAGACCCGCCTGCGCAAAGAACGGTCACGTCGCCCATGGCTTGGGCAGCCGTCACGGCCTTGGCAGTGGCGTCCAGCGCCAGTTCACCATCAGTGACTTCGGCAAGTAGAAGAACAGACATTACACAACCCCCGCTTCTTTGAGTTTCTCAACCAATTCGTCGACCGAGCCAACGATAACGCCCGCAGCACGTGCTTCAGGCTCTTCGGTTTTCAGGATTTCCAGACGAGGTGTGACGTCGACGCCGTAGTCGGCCGCGGTTTTTTCGTCCAATGGTTTTTTCTTCGCTTTCATGATGTTGGGCAGCGAAGCGTAACGCGGCTCGTTCAGGCGCAGGTCAACCGTGATGATCGATGGCATAGAGACCTTGATCGTCTGAAGACCCCCATCCACTTCGCGTGTCACGATGGCAGTGTCGCCGTCGATGTCGAGTTCCGAGGCAAACGTCCCCTGCGACCAGCCCAGAAGGGCGGACAGCATTTGACCGGTGGCGTTCATGTCGTTGTCGATGGCTTGCTTGCCCGCCAGAACGAGACCCGGCTGTTCTTCCTCGACGACTTTCGCGAGGATTTTTGCAACGGCCAAAGGCTCGATGTCGGTGTGCACATCGTCGGCAGCAATCACGAGAATTGCGCGGTCGGCCCCCATGGCCAAAGCCGTGCGGAGCGTTTCCTGAGACTGCTTCACGCCGATAGATACGGCGATCACTTCGTCGGCTTTACCGGCCTCTTTCAGGCGGATCGCCTGCTCGACAGCAATTTCGTCGAAGGGGTTCATCGACATTTTGACGTTTGCGAGATCAACGCCGCTTCCGTCCGCTTTAACACGAACTTTCACGTTGTAGTCGATCACACGCTTGACAGGTACAAGGACCTTCATGGCGGGAATTCTCCATAAGTTATAACACGCCGCGACGCGTCGGATAAATGCTCTCAGGCGTTCTGATAGCGGGTTGCAATCGCAGGAAACAGAGAAAAATCGTCACGTTAGCGATCACGGACGTCGCGTTTTTGCCGATTTCTGCGAAATCAGCATTTTTTTGAGTATTTTAACAAAGAAAAAGACTTAGCGGTTTGCCCCCGGCACCCAGAGCACATCGTTTTCGCCGTTTGCGTTGGCGGCGCGGGCGGCGACGAAGAACCAGTCGCTCAGGCGGTTGAGGTAGCGGATGGTGGAGGGATTGATCTCGTCTTTGGTGGCGAGATCCGTGCACAGACGTTCAGCGCGGCGGGCAACCGTGCGGCAGACGTGCAGATGGGCCGCCAACGCGGAACCACCGGGCAGGATGAAGCTGCGCAGCGGGGCGAGGTTGGCATTCATCGCGTCAATCTCGGTTTCGAGGCGCGCGGTTTGCGCATCGGTGACGCGCAAGGGGGGATATTCGGCCGTGGCGTCTTTTTCCATCTCGGGGCGGCAGAGGTCTGCGCCAAGATCAAAGAGGTCATTTTGGATCAGCGACAGCTTGGCGTCGAGATCACCCGTGGCGTGCAGGCGGGCGGTGCCGATGAAGGCATTCAACTCGTCCGTTGTGCCATAGGCGTTGACGCGGGCGTCGTGTTTGGCGACGCGATCACCGTTACCGAGCGCGGTATCGCCTTTGTCGCCGGTGCGTGTGTAGATCTTGTTGAGGACGACCATCAGCTGCCTCCGCGCAGCCAAACGAAGAGGATCACGAGAACGACGGCGGCGAATTGGGCGTAGATGCGCCAGCGCATCATTTTGTTAGATTGCTTGGCAGCCTCGACCCCGCCGCGCCCAAAGAAGCTGAGGCCACGTGCGAGAAAGAAGACAACTGCCGCCATAGCGACAAGGACGATGATGAAAAGAGGATCGTTGAACATGGGGCAGCCCTTTGTGACGTTTGCCCGCTATTTAGGCATTGTTTGCGAAAAAGCGAAGGGGTTTCAGCCGCGTGAAAGGATCGCATCCAGCCAGCGGGTCGGCAGGATGCGGCGCAGGATATTGATGACATAGGTTGGCGTGGTCACGAAATAGCGCGGGTGCGGGTTTTTGCTTTCAAGCGCGTGGATCAGCTTTTTGGTGACCGCAGATGCCGGAAGCTCGAATGTATCGGGGCCACGGTCTTCGTAAAGCCGGGCGAGAAGTTTTTTGTAAAGCCGGTGCAGCGCCGAATTTTGCCAGTCGATGTGGCGTTCAAAATGCGGGATCGAGTTTTTACGGATGTCCGAGGTGATCGGTCCGGGTTCGATCAGGATGACTTTGATCGCGCTTGGGCGCAGCTCGTGTCTCAGGGTGTCGGTCAGCCCTTCCATCGCGAATTTGGTCGCGACATAGGCCCCCCGCCATTTATGGCCGACGAGGCCCAGAATCGACGAATTGTTAATGATCCGGCCATGCCCCTGCGCGCGCATGACCTTGATTGCGCGGTTCGTCAGGTCCTGGGTGCCAAAAAGGTTGGTCTCGAATATCTCGCGCAGGGCTTGGCGGGGCAGGTCTTCGACAGCGCCCGGGATGGCGAAGGCACCGTTGTTGAACAATGCGTCAAGCGTCCCACCGGTGGCGGTCAGCACCTCGGTCAGGGCGTTTTCAACGCTGGTTTCATCGGCGAGATCAAGGCAGGGGCTTTCAAAGCCTTCGGCAATCAGGCGCTGGCAATCCTCGGGCTTGCGGCAACTGGCAAAGACCCGCCAACCTGCGGCCTTTAGCCCGTGGGCGGCATCATAGCCGATGCCGGACGAACAGCCTGTAATGAGGATAGATTTCTGCATTGTGGACCTGTAGCATCTGGCGAAATTTCAGGAGAAGCGAATGACAGAACATCGGGCGAGTTGTCAATGTGGGGCGGTGCAGGTGAGCGCCGAGGCCGACCCTTTTTTGGTGGCAGCATGCAATTGCACGGCGTGTCGAAAAAAGACCGGTGCGGCCTTTGGATCGGGCGTGTTTTTTCAAAAGCAGGATGTGGCTGTTTCCGGTGATACCTGGACCTGGAAGCGCACGTCGGATGCGGGCAATGAACTGACCAGCCATTTCTGCCCCAGTTGCGGCACCACGGTCTTTTGGTTCAACGCCGCAGCGCCCGAGCGGATGTCGGTCTCTTTGGGCTGCTTTGACACCCAAGCCCCAACGCCGGACAAGGTTCTTTGGGGGCGCAACAAGGCCGATTGGCTGCATTTCTCAGACGACATTCCGATGCTCGATTAGCCTCAGGCCGCCGGCGGCGGGATTTCTTGGGGCTGGCCAATCAATAGAGCTTGTTCCCAAATACCGCCGCTTGTATCACATCATCTATGAGTGATTTACTTGACGACCCCAATATAGAGCCTATCACCGCCGAGCCTTTGCGCCGTGCAATCGGCTCGCGCTATTTGCAATACGCGCTGAGCACGATCATGCACCGGGCCTTGCCGGACGCGCGGGACGGGCTTAAGCCGGTGCATCGGCGTATCCTTTATGCGATGCGCGAATTGCGGCTGGCGTCGGGGGGCGGATTCCGCAAATCCGCGAAGATTTCCGGCGACGTGATGGGCAATTATCATCCCCACGGAGATGCGGCGATCTATGACGCCATGGCGCGTTTGGCGCAGGATTTCAACGTGCGCTACCCGCTTGTCGACGGGCAGGGGAATTTCGGCAATATCGACGGCGATAACCCTGCGGCCAGCCGCTATACCGAGGCGCGGATGACGGCGGCGGCTGAGGCGTTGCTTGAGGGCTTGTCGGAAAACGCTGTCGATTTTCGCGACAATTACGATGGCACGCTGAGCGAACCCGTCGTTCTGCCGGCCAGCTTTCCGAACCTCTTGGCGAACGGATCAAGCGGGATCGCGGTGGGGATGGCGACGAACATCCCGCCGCATAACATCGAGGAACTCTGCAACGCCTGTTTGCACCTTATCAAGGCCCCGAACGCGCGGGATGAAACGCTGCTGGAACATGTGCCGGGGCCGGATTTTCCGACCGGCGGCGTGATCGTCGAGCCGCGCGAAAACATCCTTGAGGCGTATCGCACGGGGCGCGGATCGTTCCGGCTGCGCTGTAAATGGGAGGTCGAAGACCTCGGGCGGGGGACGTGGCAGATTGTTGTCACTGAAATCCCTTATCAGGTGCAGAAATCCAAGCTGATCGAGAAGCTGGCAGAGGTGATCCAGACCAAGAAGGTGCCGATCCTCGCCGATGTGCGCGATGAGAGCGCCGAAGATATCCGGCTGATCCTTGAGCCGAAGTCAAAGAACGTCGACCCTGAGGTTCTCATGGGCATGCTCTATCGAAACTCGGATCTCGAGGTTCGGTTTAGCCTGAACATGAACGTGCTGATCGATGGGGTGACGCCAAAGGTTTGTTCGCTGAATGAGGTGCTGCGGGCGTTTCTGGATCACCGTCGAGAGGTGTTGCAACGCCGCAGCCAGTACCGGATGGACAAGATCGACCACCGGCTTGAGGTCGTGGATGGCTTGATTATCGCCTTTCTCAATCTGGATCGGGTGATTGATATTATCCGCTACGATGACGAGCCAAAAGTCGCGTTGATGCACGAAAGCTGGGGCGATGATTTCCCCCGTGCGATGTCCGAGGCCGATTATGTCGGGCCAAGCACCCTGTCGGGCCGTGAAACCCTGACCGAGGTGCAGGCCGAGGCGATTTTGAACATGCGCCTGCGCAGTTTGCGCCGGTTGGAGGAAATGGAGCTGCTGCAAGAGCGTGAGGCGCTTCGCAATGAGCGCGACGGGCTTGTGGCACTTTTGGCCAGCGAAGACTTGCAGTGGGCACGGATCGCGGAAGAGTTGCGCGAGACCCGCAAGAAGTTTGGCCGCGCTCACGAATACGGCGCGCGCCGCTCGGTCTTTGCCGAGGCCGGTGAGGTCGCGGAAGTGCCGATCGAGGCGATGATCGACAAAGAACCGATCACTGTTGTCTGCTCGAAAATGGGCTGGATACGGGCGATGTCGGGACATGTGTCGCTTGATCGTGAGTTGAAGTTTAAAGATGGCGACGAGGCGCGGTTTATCTTTCATGCGGAAACCACCGACAAGCTGTTGGTCTTTGGCTCAAACGGGCGGTTTTATACGGTTCAGGCCTCAAACCTGCCCGGAGGGCGGGGGATGGGAGAACCGCTGCGGTTGATGGTGGACCTGCCCAACGATGTTGAGATCGTCGATCTGTTCATCCACCAGCCGGAGCGCAAGTTGCTGGTCGCATCGAATGACGGCAACGGGTTTATTGTCGCCGAGGCGGACGTGCTGGCGCAGACCCGCAGCGGTAAGCAGGTGTTGAACGTAAAAGGCGATATGGTCGCGCAGATCGTCGAACCGGTGCGGGGCGATCATGTTGCTATTGTCTCGCAAAACGGGCGTTTTCTTGTGTTCCCGACGGCTGAGCTGCCCGAAATGGTGCGCGGCAAGGGGGTGCGGCTGCAAAAATATAATCTGGCCAGCGGACGGCAGGGGACGCTTGAGCTGGATGGCGGGGTGTCGGACATCACGACCTTTAACTGGGCCGAGGGGCTGAGTTGGGAGATGGGCGGTGGCAAGACACGGCACGAACCCGACCTGTCAGACTGGCTTGGCAAGCGCGCGGGGGTGGGCAAGCGCCCGCCCTATGGCTTCCCGCGCAACATGAAGTTCAGGTAAATCGTGACGCCCCTTGCGGGGCGTCGCAGGTTCAGGCGCTTGCGCGCCGGATTGCCTTCGGCGAGGATATTTTCGGACAAAAGATATTGGGTGCGTGATGGATTTCGAAACCGTTGGTGCGGGCGAGTTTGGGCGGTCTTTGCGAGGGATCGGTCTGAATATTCTTGTGCGGGATGTGCGGGCCGAAGCGGCGTTTTTGGCGCAGGTGTTTGAGATGGGCGTGCACCGGCTTTCGGATGATTTTGGCATTCTCACCTATGGGTCGGATGTGATGCAGCTGCATGCGGATCGCACTTTTGGGGCGCATCCTTTGTTGGGTCTGTTGCCAGAAGCAGGCGCGCGGGGCGCGGGGGCGGAGTTTCGTCTTTATGACACGGACCCCGATCTTGCGGCGGCGCGGGCCGAGGCGGCGGGTGGGAATGTGTTGCAGGCACCGGCAAACAAGCCGCACGGGTTGCGCGAATGTGTGATCCTTGATGCGGATGGCTATGCCTGGGTGCCCAGTCGTGGATTGCAGGTTGCCGACGACGCCCAAGTGGATGCATCGCAGGCTTGACCGTGATGCGGGGCAGGGGTAGGGACGCCCCCCTTATGCGTTAGAGGCCGAGATAATGTCCGCACCTATTCTTGCTGTTGATTTTGGCACGTCGAATTCAGCGGCCGCTCTTATGGTGGACGGCCAGCCCCGGCGCTTGCCGATTGAGGCGGGTGCGGAAACCTTGCCCACGGCCGTGTTTTTTCCCGAAGGCGGTGGCGCGATGCAGATCGGGCGTGCGGCGGGGCGGTCGCTGATCGACGGCGAGGAAGGGCGTTACATGCGCGCGCTCAAAAGCATCCTCGGGACGCCTTTGTTGCACCAAAGCCGGTTGATCGAAGGCAGGCGGCGCAGTTTGGCCGAAGTTGTGACGGCGTTTCTTGTGGCGGTGAAGACCCAAGCCGAAGCGCAGACGGGGATGCGCTTTGAGCGGGTGCTGTCGGGTCGGCCGGTGCGGTTTCACAGCAAGGACGCGGATCAGAACGCGCAGGCGGAACGGGATTTGCGGGAGTGTTATCTGGCCGCCGGATTCAAGGACGTTGCGTTTCTTTATGAACCGGAGGCCGCCGCCCACGCCTGTCGTAGCCTCTCCGAAGGCGGTCTGGGGCTGATTGTCGACATCGGTGGGGGCACCTCGGATTTTTCGGTGTTTCGCCAGTCTGGCGCGGGAATTGAGATTTTGGCGAGCCACGGCATTCGCCTTGGCGGCACGGATTTCGATCAGCGGATTTCGGTGGCGCATGTGATGCCGCTGCTGGGGCAGGGGGGGCAGGTGCGCCGCACCTTTGGCGAGGGGCTGTTGCCTGTACCTGCCGCCATTTATCAGGACCTGGCGACATGGCCGAAGATCCCGTTTCTTTATGCGCGTGAGACCGAACGGTTGGTGGATGATCTGTTGGTGCACGCGGTTGAGCCGCAGAAGATCGGGCGTTTGAAGACTGTCCTCCACGACCGTTTGGGGCATGAAATGGCCTTTGCGGTCGAGGGCGGCAAGATTGCCGCGAACTCGGAAGGGGTGCGGTCAGAGATTGATCTGGGGTTTGTTGAGCGGGGATTGGGCGCGCAGATCACCACGGGGTCGATGAACGCTGCCTTGGCCGAGTTTCGCGCGCAGCTTTCGGGGGCGATGTATGAGACCTTGATGATGGCGGGCGTTGGGCCTGCGCAGATCGACAACGTGATCCTTGTGGGTGGGTCGAGCCTGACTCGGATTGTGTCGGATGAGGTGCTGCGGGTGTGTCCGACGGCACGGGTGCGCCAATCCGAGGCGTTTACAGCCGTGGTGGACGGGTTGGCGATTGCGGCGGGGGCGTAGGGGCGCTGCCCCCGTCCCTGCGGGACTCCCCCGGAGTATTTATTGAAAGATGAACAGGGGTGTTGGAGTTCAAACGCGCCGGCTGCGCTTAGGCATTAAACAGGAAATGCAGCACGTCGCCGTCTTTGACGGTGTAGGCTTTGCCCTCAACCCGTAATTTGCCTGCGTCTTTCGCACCTTGTTCGCCGTTGCAGGCGATGTAGTCGTCATAGGCAACGGTTTCGGCGCGGATGAAGCCGCGTTCGAAATCGCCGTGGATGACGCCTGCCGCTTGCGGGGCCTTTGTGCCGTTGCGGATGGTCCATGCGCGGGCCTCTTTCGGACCGACGGTGAAGTAGGTCTCGAGGTGCAAGAGGTCATAGCCCGCGCGGATCAGGCGGTCGAGACCGGCTTCGGACAGGCCCATTTCTTCGAGGAACATCACTGCTTCGTCGTCTTCGAGCTGGCTGATTTCCTCTTCGATCTGGGCCGAAATGACCACGTGGGAATTGCCCTGCGCGGCGGCCATGTCCGCGACCTTGGCCGAAAATTCGTTGCCGGTCGCGGCTGAGCCTTCATCGACGTTGCAGACATAGAGAACCGGTTTGGTGGTCAGCAGTTGCAGCATTTTCCACGCTTTGAGGTCTTCGTCGTCCACGTCAACGGTGCGGGCGGGCTGGCCCTCTTCCAGAACGGCCTGGGCGGCGCGAAGCAGGCGTTCTTGCTGAACGGCCTCTTTGTCGCCGCCACGCACTTTGCGCACGATATTCACCAAACGCTTTTCGATGCTTTCAAGATCAGCGAGCATCAATTCGGTCTCGATGGTTTCGGCGTCGGCCACCGGATCGACGCGCCCGTCCACATGGGTGATGTCGCCGTCTTCAAAGCAGCGCAGCACGTGGGCGATGGCGTCCACTTCGCGGATGTTGGCAAGGAACTGGTTGCCGAGGCCCTCGCCTTTGGACGCGCCTTTGACGAGGCCGGCGATATCCACAAAGGTCATGCGGGTCGGGATGATCTGCTTGGACTGCGCGATTGCGGCCAGCTTATCGAGGCGCGCGTCCGGTACAGCCACGTCGCCGACATTCGGCTCGATCGTGCAGAACGGGAAGTTGGCAGCCTGCGCCGCAGCGGTTTTGGTCAGCGCGTTGAAAAGGGTCGATTTGCCGACATTCGGCAGACCCACGATGCCCATTTTGAAACCCATTGCGATCTCCGGTTTTGCTGGTTTTGCGCCTTCTAGGCTTTTGACAGGACAGGCGCAAGCGGGCATGGTTTGCGTCGGAGGACGCGCTATGAAAATTAACCCCTACATCACCTACAAAGGCAATTGCCGCGAGGCGTTTGAATTCTATGCTGAGGTGCTCGGCGGCGAGGTTGAATTCGTGCAAACCTTTGGCGAGGCCCCGGGGGGCGATGGCACCCCTGCGCATCTTGCCGACAAGGTGATGCACGCACGGGTGAAAATCGGCGAAAGCTATTTGCTCGGCTCGGACAGTTTTTCACCCGAGGGCTATGCGCCTCCAAGTGGCATCACCATTCAATCGGGGGGCGACGATTTCGATACAACCAAAGCACAGTTTACGGCGCTGGCCGAGGGCGGACAGGTCACCATGCCGTTTGAGTCGACCTTCTGGGCCGCTGGCTTTGGCATGCTGGTCGACAAATTCGGCGTGCCGTGGATGATGAATGTCGACTAAGCGGGATTGATTTTCCGGTTATGCTTGGGCAAACGGGACCGAGTGAACAAAAAGGACCAGTCATGACTCGTATCGATGCCAAATTTGCCGAGCTGAAGGCAGCTGGAAAGAAGGCCTTTGTGTCTTATGTCATGGCGGGTGATCCGGAATACGACACGTCTTTAGAGATCGTGAAGGGCCTGCCCGCGGCGGGTGTGGATATAATCGAGCTGGGTCTGCCCTTTACCGATCCGATGGCGGATGGTCCGACGATTCAACTTGCCGGTGGCCGTGCGCTGGATGCGGGCATGACTTTGCAAAAGACGCTCGATCTGGCGGCGGAGTTTCGTAAAGGCGACGATACCACGCCAATCGTACTGATGGGCTATTACAACCCGATCTATTCGCGGGGCGTGGACAAGTTTCTGGTGGATGCCAAGGAAGCGGGGATCGACGGTTTGATTGTTGTGGACCTGCCGCCCGAGGAAGATGACGAGTTGTGCATTCCGGCGCAGGCCGCTGGGTTGAACTTTATTCGCCTCGCCACGCCGACGACCGACGACAAGCGCCTGCCTAAGGTGCTGACCAACACCTCGGGGTTTGTTTACTACGTGTCGATCACAGGGATCACCGGTGCGGCCGAGGCCGAAGCGGGCGACGTGGGCCCAGAGGTCGCGCGGATCAAGGCGCAAACGGATTTACCTGTGATTGTCGGCTTCGGGATCAAGACGCCCGAGCGGTCCGAGGCGATTGCGTCGATTTCAGACGGCGCGGTTGTCGGCTCGGCGATTGTCAGCGAGATTGCGGCGGGTAAATCTGTGAAAGAGGTTTTGGCCTTTGTGAAGAGCTTGGCCGACGGGGCGCATCGGGCTTGATTTGATTCCAGCGCGGAATCAATGCCGTAGGCCGCCGCGCGAGCGTCATGCTGGAAGCATGCCTCCGGCATGACCCGCCCCATGGGGCGGCGCTTTTGCGTGGTTTCGACACCCAAGATCGATTGCATTTTTTGAGAGATAAACTGCCAGCCGATAGTAGTTCGATGCCACCCCGCGGGTCGGCGCTTGCGCTTTGCTTCAGCCCGCCAATACCGGCAGTAAATCACGCCGCCCGACGGGGCCGCCTGCGCCGACGATTGCCGCTCGGCTTGGCCGCGGCGTCGGGATTGCCGCGATGTGATCCGCCGCCTCCGCCACGGTGTCCGCCACCGCGATTGCCACCACGACGATTGCCGCCGTTCTTGGCGGGTTTCACCGCTTCGGGCTGAGTGCCGCTGGCGACGGGGATTTCGATCTTCATGACCTTCTGAATTTGCAGCAGCAAATCGACTTCATCCGCCGCGCAGAACGAAATCGCCTCGCCCTCGCGACCTGCGCGGGCGGTGCGGCCAATGCGGTGCACGTAGTTGTCGGGCACGTTGGGCAGGTCGAAGTTGATGACAAAGGCCACGCCCGGAATGTCGATGCCCCGGGCCGCTACGTCGGTCGCCACGAGGATCGTAGTTTCACCCGAACGGAAGGCCTCAATCGCGCGATCCCGCTGGCCTTGGGATTTGTTGCCGTGGATCGAATCTGCGTTGAACCCGTCCGCCACGAGACCCTTCTTCAGCTTCTCAGCACCGTGTTTGGTGCGCGAGAACACAAGCGTCAAAGCCTCGGGGTTCTTTTCAAGAATATCGCGCAGCTTCCAGCTTTTGCGGGCTTTCTCCATGAAATGCACCGACTGGGTGATCTTGTCAGCGACTTTACCGGGGGGCGCAACTTGCACGCGCCGTGGGTTCTCAAGATAGGCGCGGCTTAGTTCTTCCATCTGTTTTGGCATCGTGGCCGAGAACAGCATGGTCTGACGTGGTGTGCCCAGTTTCGGCGCGATCTGACGCAGGGCATGGATAAAGCCCATGTCGAGCATCTGATCGGCTTCGTCCAGCACCAGATAGCGGGCCTCGCTCAGGCGAATGGCGCCGCGCTCCATCAGGTCGATCAACCGCCCAGGTGTGGCAACAAGAATATCGGTGCCTCGGTTCAGGATCGTGATCTGCTTGTTGATCGATTGGCCACCGACAACGGTCGCAACCTTGACCCGCGTGCCGCCCGTCAATGTCTTGAGGCTTTCGGCGATCTGGTTCACCAACTCGCGGGTTGGCGCAAGGATCAGTGCTTTGGTTGTCTTGGGTTCGGGGCGGGCAGGTTGTTCCAGCAGGTGGTTGATGAGCGGCAGACCAAAGGCCAGCGTTTTGCCGGTGCCGGTCTGGGCCAACCCGAGGATATCGTGCCCCTCAAGTGCCAGCGGGATAGCC
Source organism: Paracoccaceae bacterium (assembly GCA_042092935.1). GTDB lineage: Bacteria > Pseudomonadota > Alphaproteobacteria > Rhodobacterales > Rhodobacteraceae > JASMHC01. The sequence continues at coordinate 22,150 of JBELFK010000032.1, forward strand.
TTGTTCTGGATCGGTGTTGGTTCCTTAAAGTTCATGGCTTTAAGGTTGTTGTTCAGTTCCGGCGCAAGGCCGAGCATGTCAAAGTCAAACAAATTGACGTCCTTTTCAGAGCCGCCTTCAAAACGGCAAACGGGTCACCAGCCACGCCAAAGGCACAGCTGAAAACGAGGGTGTGCGGCTGTCCAGACAAACGGGCGAACCCCGCATGACTGACCGTCGCATCAAGAACCCTGCGTGATGGGGAATCTAAGGTTGTGAACGCCGATGGCCCAATCGTGCGGGCGCAGCATGCTCACGCGGCAGCGCGGCGTTAGGGCGGGATATGCGGGATACTTGGGGATAAGTCAAGGGTGTTGACGTTTTGACTGTCATCCCCGCGAAAGCGGGGTGACAAGGGGAAGGGCGTCTACAGCGTTTGCCACATTGCCCCTCCACCAATTTCCCGCTACATCCGCCTCAACCATTTTAGGACGGACCCATGCCCC
>JBELFK010000033.1:0-10628 GCA_042092935.1 Paracoccaceae bacterium
GGCGCACCGCCGATCCCGACCGAATCCATCACTACCAAAAACGCGCGCGCCATCAATCGACCTTTTCTAAAACGAGTGGCTGCGTTTCAAGGCCGCCGTCGCCAATCACGATAGTCGCTCGCAACACCGCCTCGGCCCGATCCGCTGCCACCTCGTCCGCGGCATGGATCACACACATCGGCTGACCGGCATCGACCTTCTGTCCGAGCGAAACGAACGCGGACAGACCAACCGAGGGATCAACGCGATCCGTCTCAACTTTGCGCCCACCACCCATTTCGACAACGGCAAAACCAATCGCAACACCGTCCATGGATTGCAGATACCCCGACCGATCCGCCAGGAAAGGTCTCTGAACCGGCGCATTGGACAAACCGGCTGCGTTCAGCGGATCCTCAGCCCCAAGCGCCGCGCTCATGCGTGCGAAAACCTCGGCGGCATGACCGCTGGAAATTACGTCGCGCACCCGCTTGGCCCCCTGATCGACGGTCTCGGCAATACCACCGGCGACAAGCGCCTGGCCTGCCAACTCGGCTGTCAGCTCAAGCAATCGCCCTTGTTTGTTGTCACATAAAACCGCCAGAACCTCTCGCACCTCCAGCGCATTGCCCAGCGCATGCGCCAAGGGCTGATCCATATCCGTAATCAACGCCGAGGTGCGACACCCCGCCAGATTGGCGGTCTCAACCAAAGCCCGCGCCAATGCCCGTGCTTCACTAGGCGAGCGCATGAACGCCCCTGATCCGCATTTAACGTCAAGAACCAAGGCCTCAAGCCCCGCGGCCAGTTTTTTGCTAAGGATCGAGGCGGTGATTAAATCCACAGACTCAACCGTTGCTGACACGTCCCTGATCGCATAAAGCCGCCGATCCGCCGGGGCCATGTCGCCCGTCGCACTGACGATGGCGCAGCCAATATCGCCAACAACCTTTCGAAACACATCCTCGGTTTGGCGCGTCTCATAGCCCTCAATCGCTTCGAGCTTGTCCAACGTACCGCCCGTATGCCCCAGCCCACGGCCCGAGATCATCGGCACATAGGCCCCGCAAGCGGCCAACGCCGGGGCGAGGATCAGCGATACGCAGTCCCCGAGCCCTCCGGTCGAATGCTTGTCCACCACCGGCCCGTTCAAATCCCACCGCAGAACATCGCCACTATCACGCATCCCCAATGTCAGATGAGCGCGGCCCTGATCGCCAAGACCGTTCAGACAGACCGCCATGGCAAAGGCACCGGCCTGCGCATCACTGACAGCCCCATCCGCAAGCCCGCGTGAAAACCAAGCAAGCTCGGCCTCGGAAAGCTGATCGCCCCCGCGCAGCTTTGCAATGATCGCCCGTGCATCCATCAACTGGCCTTCATGTGCTCCGTTGCAAAGGCACCCGGCAGCAGGTCGCGAAGTGCCACTTTGGCCTCCATCCCCTCAAGATTGGCCAGGGTGACCGACACGTCTCCCTTGGCAAACTCCGCCAGTTTCTGGCGACACCCCCCGCATGGGGTCACAGGCTCTGGGCTGTCTGCGATCACGTAGACCTCAACGATCTCCGTCTCGCCTGCCGCGACCATCGCGGCAATGGCACCCGCTTCGGCGCAGGTCCCTTCTGGGTAGGCGACATTTTCCACATTGCAGCCGGCGTAAACTGTGCCGCCTGCACTTTTGATCGCGGCCCCGACTTTAAAGTGTGAATACGGAACATAAGCGTTCTCGCGTACTGCACGTGCTGATTTCGCTAAATCCATGGTTCAACCCTCTTCCCGTTTCCAACATACTTGCCATGCTTTCAAAATGACGCAAGGTATACGCAAGGTCGCCGGATGAATTGGTGCCCGAAAATGTTAGCGACAGACACAGGGTTCTGTTCTTGCAAAAAGTAGTTTAGCGCTAAACTATAGTATTCTTGGAGTCTTCAATGTCGGACAATCAGAACGAAGCCTTGCGACAAGCCGCCCTGTTTTACCACGAGAATCCAAAACCGGGAAAACTTGAAATTCGCGCCACAAAGCCAATGGCCAACGGTCGCGATCTTTCGCTTGCCTACTCGCCCGGCGTTGCCGAAGCCTGTCTTGAGATCAAGGAAGACCCTGAAAACGCAGCGAAATACACAACACGCGGCAACCTTGTGGCCGTGGTTAGCAATGGCACTGCGGTTCTTGGGCTGGGGAATATCGGCGCTCTTGCTTCAAAACCAGTGATGGAAGGCAAGGCTGTTCTGTTCAAGAAATTTGCCAACATCGACTGTTTTGACATTGAAGTGAATGAAAGTGACCCTGAGAAACTGGCCGACATTGTTTGTGCGCTGGAACCGACATTCGGCGCGGTTAACCTCGAAGACATCAAGGCCCCAGATTGCTTTATCGTCGAAAAAATCTGCCGCGAGCGGATGAATATTCCGGTTTTTCACGATGACCAACACGGCACCGCTATCGTTGTCGGGGCCGCCGCGACAAATGCACTCCACGTCGCAGGCAAGAAATTCGAAGACATCAAAATCGTCTCAACCGGCGGCGGCGCGGCTGGCATCGCCTGCCTCAACATGCTTTTGAAGCTCGGCGTTAAGCGCGAAAATGTGTGGCTCTGCGATATCCATGGCCTCGTGTATGAAGGCCGCGCCGAGGATATGAACCCGCAGAAGGCCGCCTTTGCGCAACCCTCAAGCCTTCGCAGCCTGGACGAGGTGATCGACGGCGCGGATCTGTTCCTCGGCCTGTCTGGCCCAAATGTCCTGAAACCCGAGATGGTCGCCAAGATGTCCTCGCGGCCTATCCTTTTCGCGCTGGCAAATCCGACCCCAGAGATCATGCCCGAAGAGGCCCGCAAAGTTGCCCCCGATGCCATCATCGCCACGGGCCGCAGCGATTTTCCCAATCAAGTGAACAACGTCCTTTGTTTTCCGTTCATCTTCCGCGGCGCTTTGGACGTCGGCGCAACCGAGATCAACGATGCGATGCAGATTGCGTGTGTTGAGGGCATCGCCGAGCTTGCGCGTGCCACCACAAGCGCCGAAGCCGCGGCCGCCTACCAAGGCGAGCGCCTGACATTTGGCGAAGACTACCTGATCCCCAAACCCTTTGACCCCCGTCTTTCCGGCGTCGTCTCAACCGCCGTGGCAAAAGCCGCCATTGCAACAGGCGTCGCAAAACGCCCAGTGCAAGACATCGAGATCTACCGCTCAAGCCTCGATGCCTCCGTCTACAAGTCCGCCCTGCTCATGCGTCCGGTTTTCGAATCCGCCGCGAAGGCCAGCCGCCGCATCGTCTTTGCCGAGGGCGAAGACGAACGCGTGCTGCGCGCTTCACAAGCGATCCTCGAGGAGACCACCGAAACCCCGATCCTGATCGGTCGCCCCGAAGTCATTCAACAACGCTGCGAACGGCTTGGGCTGGATATTCGCCCTGACCAAGACTTTCGCATCGTGAACCCTGAAAATGACCCGCGTTACCGTGATTACTGGGGCAGCTATCACGAGATCATGTGCCGACGCGGTGTCACCCCTGACCTTGCACAAACCATTATGCGCACCAACTCAACCGCTATTGCAGCCGTTATGGTCCACAGGGGCGAAGCCGATAGCATGATTTGCGGCGCCTTTGGGGAATTTCGCTGGCACCTCGGCTACGTCAACCAAGTGCTGGGCACAGAGCAATACCACCCCCAAGGTGCCCTGACCTTAATGATCCTTGAGGACGGCCCGCTGTTTATCGCCGACACGCATGTCCATGAGCTTCCAACACCGGATCAGCTTGCCCAAACCGCCTGCGGTGCCGCCCGTCACATCCGACGTTTTGGAGTCGAGCCGAAGATTGCATTCTGTTCACAATCCCAATTCGGCAATCACGCCGAAGGCTCGGGCAAACGACTGCGTGACGCCATCGCGATGCTGGACGCCGAAAATCGCGATTTTTGCTACGAGGGTGAAATGAACGTCGACGCCGCCTTGGACCCTGAACTGCGAGACCGCGTTCTTCCGGGCAACCGCATGCGGGGCGCGGCCAATACATTGGTGTTTGGCCACGCGGATGCCGCCTCTGCTGTGCGCAATATCCTCAAGGTCAAAGGCGGGCTGGCCGTTGGTCCGATCCTCATGGGCATGGGCAACCGTGCGCACATCGTTACGCCTTCGATCACCGCGCGTGGCTTGCTGAACATGGCAGCCATCGCCGGAACGCCAGTGAAAGAGTACGGCTAGGGGAAACAAGCGCATCAGCGTATAATTTGCAAACTCCGCAAACATTATCATGTTTAACAGCCGATTGCGCGTAGTTTGCAAATATTTGCAGTCGCAATTCGTGAATTTCTGCAAATATCTTGCGATATTCTGCCGCTGCACGGTCACGGGTACTTGCCTCATGGGTCATTGACCGCCTAACTCCTCGCAACATGTGACGAAGGAGCGTACAATGGCATATAAAGACGTTTACGAAGGCTGGAAATCCGACCCCGAAGCCCACTGGATGAAAGCGGCCGAGGCCATTTCATGGGATCGCGCACCGACCAAAGCACTCTTTGATGACAATGCTCCGATCTACGAATGGTACAGCGATAGCATGGTCAATACCTGCTACAACGCCGTTGACCGCCATGTCGAAAACGGCCGCGCCGATCAGACCGCGATTATCTATGACAGCCCAATCACCGGCAAAAAAGACAAGATCACTTACGCCGAGCTAAAAGACAAAGTTGCGGGCGTCGCGGGCGCGCTAGCCGCCAAAGGCATCACCAAAGGCGATCGCGTCATCATTTATATGCCAATGGTCCCCGAGGCGCTGGTCGCGATGCTCGCCTGTTCGCGCATTGGTGCGGTGCATTCGGTCGTCTTCGGTGGCTTTGCCTCAAATGAATTGGCCGTGCGGATCGACGATGCGACGCCCAAGGCCATTATCGCAGCCTCATGCGGTCTCGAGCCCGGTCGGATCGTGCAATACAAGCCGCTGATCGACGGCGCGATTGACCTCGCCGATCACAAACCTGACTTCACCCTGATCCTTCAGCGCGAAGAACATCGTTGCGACATGATCGAAGGCCGCGACTTTGACTGGTACGACGCCCAGATCGGCGTCGCCCCCGCCGATTGTGTGCCGGTCGAAGGCAACCACCCAGCCTATATCCTTTACACCTCGGGCACGACTGGTCAGCCAAAGGGCGTCATCCGCGCCTCCGCCGGACATCTGGTCGCCCTGAACTGGACCATGAAGAACATCTACAACGTCGATCCCGGCGATGTGTTCTGGGCCGCGTCTGATGTCGGCTGGGTCGTGGGCCACAGCTACATCTGCTACGGCCCCCTGATCCACGGCAACACAACCATTGTGTTCGAAGGCAAACCCGTCGGCACCCCCGACGCTGGCACGTTCTGGCGCGTCATCGAAGAACACAATGTGCGGTCCTTCTTCACCGCCCCAACCGCCTTCCGCGCGATCAAGCGCGAAGACCCAAAGGGCGAATACGTCAAAAAATACGACCTCTCGTGCCTCCGCGCCCTCTATCTGGCAGGCGAGCGTGCCGACCCCGATACGATCATCTGGGCCCAAGACCAACTCGGTGTGCCCGTGATCGATCACTGGTGGCAAACCGAACTTGGCTATGCTGCCGTCTGCAACCCCGTCGGCATCGAACTTCTCGACGTCAAAATCGGCTCACCCTCGGTATCGATGCCTGGATACGACTTCAAAATCGTCGACGATGAAGGCAACGAGCTTCCGCGCGGCGAGCTTGGCGCAATTGTCACCCCGCTTCCCCTGCCGCCGGGCACGTTCCCGAACCTTTGGAACGCAGAAGATCGCTTTAAGAAAAGCTACCTCAATACTTTCCCGGGATTCTACGAAACCGGCGACGCGGGCATCATCGACGAAGATGGCTACCTTTACATCATGGCCCGCACCGATGACGTCATCAACGTTGCGGGCCACCGCCTGTCCACCGGCGCGATGGAGGAAGTGCTTGCCAACCACCCTGATGTCGCCGAATGCGCGGTGATCGGCGTCACCGACCAGCTTAAAGGCCAGTTGCCCATGGGCTTTGTCTGCCTGACCAATGGCGTTGACCGCCCCCATGCGGACATCATCGCGGAATGCGTCAAGCTGGTCCGCAGCGAGATCGGCCCCGTCGCCGCATTCAAATTGGCCGTGGTCGTTGACCGCCTGCCGAAAACCCGCTCGGGCAAGATCCTGCGCGCGACGATGGTAAAAATCGCCGACAACGAAGACTTCAAAATGCCGGCCACCATCGACGATCCCGCAATCCTAGATGAGATCAAGGCCGCGCTGCAAACCATCGGTTACGCGAAATAACCCAAGACCAAGGCGGCTTCGGCCGCCTTTTTCATTCCTCCTCTTTTTCTTTGTCAAAATACTCCGGAGCGCGAGGCAGAGCCTCGCTTCCATCCGATCCTAAAACGCAAAAGGTTTCCATTTTGTTCTCATGCGCAATAAAGTCGGCGCATGAATCACCTGCCCCCGCAAATTGCCGACTGGTTCGCCGCCAAAGGCTGGTCGCCGCACCCGCATCAGCTGGATATGATGGCGGGAAAAGACCTGCCTGCGCAGCTTCTTATTGCCCCGACGGGCGGCGGCAAAACCCTTGCCGGCTTCCTGCCAACGCTCGCCGAACTGACCGAGCCGCACCAAGGATTGCACACGCTCTATATCTCGCCCCTCAAGGCGCTTGCGGCGGACATTCGACGCAATCTGAAAGCCCCCATCGACGAAATCGGCCTGCAAATCCGCGTCGAAGATCGCACTGGCGACACCTCGGCCACGAAGAAGAAACGCCAGCGTGCCGACCCACCGCACATCCTGCTGACCACGCCGGAATCTCTTGCTTTGCTGCTCAGTTACGAAGATGCGCCACATATCTTCAAAGGCCTTCAGCGCGTCATCGTCGACGAGATTCACGCCTTGGCCGAAAGCAAGCGCGGCGACCAGTTGTTTCTCGGGCTTTCACGACTGCAAACGCTCTGCCCGAACCTGCGTCGCGTTGGCCTGTCTGCCACGGTGGACGACCCGCAAGCCATTGCGCAGTTGCTGGCCAAGAACCCCGACCCCTGCCCGATCCTTCATGCCGATCCCGGCCCCAAACCCTTTATCCAAATGCTCGGTACCGAGGCCGCCCCCCCTTGGTCGGGTGGTGGCGCGAAATACGCCATCGAGGCCGTGCTCGAACAGGTGCGCGCTCATAAAACCACGCTGATCTTCCACAACACCCGCGCACAGGCCGAGATATTCTTTCACAACCTCTGGCTTCTCAATCACGACAGCCTGCCGATTGGCATTCACCACGGCAGCCTGTCGCGCGAACAGCGCGAGCGGGTCGAAGCTGCAATGGTCAACGGAGATCTGCGTGCGATCGTTTGCACCGGTTCACTCGACCTTGGGATTGATTGGGGTGATGTCGATCTGGTGATCCAGATCGGCGCGCCGAAGAACGTCAAGCGACTGGTCCAGCGGATTGGCCGGGCCAATCACCGCTACAACGCACCGTCCAAAGCCATTCTCGTGCCCGCCAACCGGTTCGAGGTTGTCGAATGCATCGCCGCGCTGGATGCCGTCAAAGACAACGACCTTGACGGTGACCCCCGTGGCCCGGGTCCGCTTGACGTGCTTTGCCAGCACATTTTGATCCGCGCCTGCTCTGGCCCATTCCGCGCGGACGATCTTTACGATGAAGTCAAAACCTGCGGGGCCTACATCGATCTTACCCGCGACGATTTCGACCGATGCCTCGATTTTACCGCCACCGGAGGCTACGCCCTGCGCGCCTACGACAAGTGGAAACGCCTCGTGAGCCGCGACGGGCTTTGGCACCTGCGCGATCCCCGCAGCGCCCAACGTATCCGTATGAACATCGGCACTATTCAAGACCGCGACCTGCTGAAAGTGCGCTTAAGGGGGCGTGGCCGCCCCTTGGGCGAGGTCGAAGAATCCTTTGCCGCAGGCCTCAGCCAAGGCGATACATTCCTGATTGGCGGTCAGATCGTCGCCTATGAAGGTCTGCGCGAAATGACGGTTGAGGTCAGCCGCAACGCCGCCAAAAAACCGAAAATCGCGGTCTTTGGCGGCACCAAATTCGCCACCTCGACCAAACTTTCGCACCGCATCCTGCGCATGTTCCAGCAACAGACGTGGCCCGATTTGCCAGCTCACACCGCCGCATGGCTGCATCTGCAACGCGAGGTTTCGCAACTGCCGCAACCAGACAGGCTGTTGGTTGAAACCTTCCCATATGAGGGCAACCAGCATCTTTGCGTTTACGGGTTTGCGGGCAAAAACGCTCAGCAAACCTTGGGCTTGTTGCTGACCAAACGGATGGAGAAGGCCGGTTTGCATCCACTCGGCTTTGTTTCCACCGACTACGCCACGCTGATCTGGGGGCTTGATCCCGTGCGCGATCCTGCGCCCCTGTTTGATCCTGACACCTTGAAGGACGGTCTCGATGGCTGGCTGGCGGGCAATGCCGTGATGAAGCGCACCTTTCGTGCCTCGGCCACCATCGCGGGCCTGATTGAACGCAATCTGCCAGCCAAACGCAAAACCGGTCGGCAAGCCACGTTCAGCAGCGATATTCTCTACGACACGCTGCAAAAATATGATCCCGATCACCTGATGCTGGACATTACGCACCGCGAGGCCATGAAGGGGCTTGTTGACTTCAACCGGATCGAAGAAATGCTGACCCGCATTAATGGCCGCATCGACCACGCCAAACTTGAACGCGTCAGCCCGTTGGCCGCACCCATGTTCCTTGAAATCGGCAAGGTGCCCATTCGCGGCTCCGCGGAAGAGGCTTTGCTGGATCGCTATGAAGACGCCGCCCTTGCGGAAGCAGGGATCACATGAACGCCGTCACCCTGACCCTGTCTGGAGAGACCCTGTCCGCGCGTGCATCTGGTGCCCTGCATTGGCCCGCGCAATCCGCGCTTTGCGTTTCGGACCTTCACCTCGGGCGTTCCGAGCGTATCGCGCGTGAAGGTGGGCACATCATTCCCCCTTATGAAAACACCGACACGTTGCAACGGCTCGATGATGAAATCCAAACGCTAACGCCTGCGATGGTCATTTGTCTGGGGGACAGCTTTGACGATCTGGCTGCCACCAAATCCCTGACCGAGATTGAGGTCGCGTGGATCACCCGCCTGCAAGCCGGTCGCGAATGGATATGGGTCGAAGGCAACCACGATCCCGCCCCGCTGAACCTCGGCGGCACGCACCGCGAAACACTGCACATGGGGCCACTGACCTTTCGCCACATCGCACAGAGCGAAACGCAAGGCGAAATCTCGGGGCACTACCACCCCAAAGTCACGATACCGACCCCTTCGCGCAGTGTCACCCGCGCGTGTTTTCTATACGATGAAACCCGCCTCGTCATGCCGGCTTTCGGCACCTACACCGGCGGCATGAGAGTGTCCCAACCACCGTTGTCGTCGATGTTTTCCAAAAATGCGCAGGTGGTTTTGACCGGCAAATCAGCACGCCGCTTTGATCTTCACCGCTAGATTCATTCGCGCAGCACACCTGCTGCTTCCAAATTTGGCTGAAACTTGCGACTGACCGGAATTTCCTCGCCATTGAGCAATAGCAGCCGCCACGCATTGTTGATCTTGACGGCCTCGACCACCGCGGTCCGATTGAACCAATATGAGCGATGCGCGCAAAACCCTTCGACGCCTTCCATCTCGTTGATCGCGTCCTTGAACCGCATCCGCAGGCGATGGGTGCCCGCAGTTGTGTGCACATCAACGAAGTGATCGTCAGCCATAAGGAACATAATCTCAACCGATTCATCAACCGGCAAGCGTTTCAGTAGCCGAGGCGTCGGATTCGGCCCCGCGTCGTCATGCACGGCGCCGGGAATGTCGTCTTCAAATTGCTCGATCGCTTTATCGGAAACAACATTGATGACAAACGTTCGAAGCCAAAGAAACGACCCGCAGACCAGCGCCAGATACAAAAGCTGAAGCCCCATTGGCGGCAGGGCGTTGTGCGCATCGGTCACGTCAACGAAATATGCGGACCAAAGCACAAGTGGCACGCCGAAGACGGCTGTAAAAACGACAACCGTCGCCAGTTCGATCCAGCCCTTCGCGACCTCGGGCTTCCAGAGTCTTAGAACTATGCGGATGAACAACGAAACGCCGCCGCCAACGCCGATGATCGGCAACCAATAGAGCAGTCGAAACGCCGGTGAAAACGCCTGCAACGTGCCAAAGGGACCGGAAATCATACTAAGAACCGCAGCCAACAGAATAATGGCTATGGTGATCGGTTCCGAAATACTTTTCCGCCAATGACGTAACGCTTCTTGCACGCATGATCCCTTTGCCGACGCCGTTATAAAACCTATAGTCAACGAAATGCTGCACTCGCAACATTCGCGGGTTTCCCTCACAACACCGTGACGGAAACACAACAACGGGGAATTGGAATGCAAAGCCGAATTCGCGACAGTTTTGCGCGTCAGGCAATGATGACCACGCTGGGGGCCGAGCTGAGCGACATCAGCGAGGGCCGCGTTGTTATCACGGCCCCGATTTTATCGACGAGCACGCAACAACAGGGCTTTGGTCACGCCGGATTGACCTTCTCAATCGGGGATTCTGCGGCGGGATATTCAGCCCTGACCATGATGCCAG
>JBELFK010000033.1:10728-22520 GCA_042092935.1 Paracoccaceae bacterium
CAAAACGGCTTCTTGTTTGACTGCCCGCATCTACACAATCGCACGGCGTTGGTGCGCGCAATCCGACGTCCGTTGCCGTTGATGACTTCGAGATTTCCTTCCAGCTTGATCGAGCCATTGGGATTCTCGGTGATCTCAACTGCGCCGCCCAACCCCTCGGCCGTGTCCCTGTCGGTCACATCGCATTCGCCGGTGGCGCGGAAATGGCCTTTCAGGTGAGAGCCGTCGCAATAGGGCTTATTCTTTGACAATCCGCACCGGCAGAGCGTCGCCCGCGTCATGGTTTCATCCCCAAAACGAATGTCACCCTTTAGCCGGATCGGGCCATTCTCGGTGATTTGCGCCGTGTTGGTCCCGCTGGGGGCCTCGTCCTCGCCGCCATCTTTACGCTCATATTGCAAAGCGCCGGACGGACAAGTGCGCACCATCGCCGCGATCTCTTCGGCCGAGGCCGCATCCGGCAGAACCCAAGGTCGCCGCGAGGGATCGAATACCTCGGGCAGGGTCAGCCAACAATTGCGCGCGTGCACGCATCGCTGCAAATCAAAGGTGACCACAATGTCTTCACCCTCGTATCGTTTGTTTCGTCCCATAAAAAAAACCCTCCCGCTGCGTTATTGGCAGTCAACGGGAGCGCCGTCGCAGGGTCAAGCCCAAAGCTGAGCGTTTCCTAGGCTGTAAGGCCCTCAGGCTCGGCCAATCCGTTCGCACGGCAGCAGGCGGTGACAGTATTTGCCAGCAAACAGGCGATGGTCATCGGTCCGACACCACCGGGCACGGGCGTTATGGCACCCGCCACCGCTGCGGCGCTGTCAAAGTGCACGTCGCCAACAAGACGGGTTTTGCCCTCGCCTTTTTCAGGGGCGTCGATCCGGTTGATACCCACGTCAATCACGGTCGCACCCGGTTTGATCCAATCGCCGGTCACCATCTCGGGGCGACCAACTGCCGCCACCACGATGTCCGCAGCCCGCACGACGGCTTCAATGTCCTTGGTGCGCGAATGGGCAATCGTCACGGTGCAACTGTCTTTCAAAAGCAGGTTCGCCATCGGCTTGCCGACAATATTCGACCGCCCCACAACGACAGCGTTCATCCCCGAGATCGACCCGTGATAATCGCGCAGCATCATCAGGCACCCGAGCGGCGTGCATGGCACCATCGATTTTTGACCCGTACCCAGAAGACCGACGTTCGAGATATGAAACCCGTCAACATCCTTGGCGGGGTCAATCGCGTTTATCACGAGGTCTTCGTTCAAGTGACCGGGTAATGGCAGTTGCACCAAAATCCCATGCACGGCCGGATCATTGTTCAACTGGTCGATCAACCCAAGCAGCGTGTCCTCGGCCGTGTCGGCATCGAGCTTGTGCTCATACGAATTCATGCCAACCTCGGTGGTTTGCTTGCCCTTTGAGCGCACATAAACCTGCGAGGCAGGGTCTTCCCCCACAAGCACCACGGCCAGACCAGGCGTGATGTCGTGATCCGCCTTGAGACGCGCGACATGGCCCGCCACTTTTTCGCGCACGGTTGCGGCAAAGGCTTTGCCGTCGATGATATCTGCTGTCATTTGGTCATCCTTCCCAGATGAATATCAATTGCTGTCTGGGCTGCGATCAGCCCTCGAAGAGAAAAAACGGCCTGCCCGGCCTCGTGGCGGACCGTCAGAAAGAAACCGCGCCGCATGGCCTCAACCAAGGGGGCGGCGGCGGTCGGGTCGACAATGCTCAGGGACTGCGCGACGCGAACGCCGTCCGGTGCGACATCACTCCACCCGGATGGATCGACCGACAGAGCTTTTCCGTCGATTGAAAGGTTAAACGGCTCGGTGACGTCTAGCGGCAAGTCCTGATCCCAGATCTCGATGCCCCAGCCGTCTTCAAGGCGATGCAGGGCCAAGCGTGCTTCACCAAAAAATGTATCCCCGGGCGCAAGCACGTAGTTGACCGTCCGACACGCGCCCGCGCCGTTCTCGGTGCAGACGTTCAAAAAATCCCCATGGTAGGCACGCAGCTCTCCGAACGGATGCAGGAACCAACCCGTGTGGGCTGATGCCGACATCGGTAGGGCCACCAATAGCGCCGTCAGTAGATTTCGAACGCGTCCCTTCAAGTCATCCTCAATGCTCGGTTGAGGCAAATGCCTCGCGGTAGTGATCCATCTGCATCCGTGTCGCCAGAACGGCGTTGCTCATCAAGGTGGCCACGGTCACAGGACCAACGCCACCCGGCACTGGGGTGATCCAACCCGCCACTTCGGCGCAGCTGTCAAAATCAGCGTCGCCAACGGTTTTGCCGTCCACACGGTTGATGCCGATGTCGATCAGCGCCGCACCTGGTTTCAGCATATCGCCGGTCACAAGGCCGGCTTTTCCAACAGCGACAAACACCGCATCCGCCGCGCGGCTGTGCATCGGCACGGACCGCGTCATGTGGTGGCACACCGTCACAGTCGCGCCCAGACCCATCATCAAGAAGGCAATCGGCTTGCCGACAATTTCCGAGTGCCCAATCACGGTGACGTTCATCCCTTCAAGCGGCAAAGGCAACGTCTTGAGAATTTCCACCGCGGCAACCGCCGTACACGGCCCCAAGGCCAGATCGTCATAGACGATATTGCCAATGGACGATGGGTGCATACCCTCGACGTCCTTCAAGGGATGCACGGTCTTTTGCAGGGCCTTCACCGGAATATGCTCGGGCAGCGGGCGCTGAATGATGATCCCGTTGACGCGTGGGTCTGCGTTGAGACCCTGAATAATCCCGATCAACTGCTCAAGCGAGGTTGCCGCCGGATAGGCCCGCGCCTCGAATGTCACGCCGGCACTTTCCGCCGATCTCTGTTGATTGCGGACATAGAGTTCAGAGGCGGCCTCGTCCCCCACAGACACTGAAACAAGGTGAGGCTGCCATCCGGCTTTCGCCAATTGCCCAGCCTCCAAAGCGATCTCGGCTCGCATCTTTGCGCCTATCGCCTTGCCGTCAATTATCTGCGCTCGCATATCAATAGTCCTCTAGCTTATCGAATTGTATACCGTTGTATGCGAACTACATCAAAAAGGGCGGGTGTGTAACCCGCCCTCGCCAATTTTTTCTTAAAAGAGACCTTCGATCTGCCCATCATCGTTTAGATGAATGGTTTCCGCTGCCGGTTTGCGCGGCAGACCCGGCATTGTCATGATCTGGCCACAGACCACGACGATGAAACCGGCACCCGCCGAAAGTCTGACTTCGCGGACGGGAACCGAGTGACCAACCGGCGCACCGCGCAAGTTCGGATCGGTCGAGAAGCTGTATTGGGTTTTCGCCATGCAAACCGGAAGATTTCCGTAGCCTTGATCTTCCCATGTCCGCAATTGATCGCGGATAGACTTGTCAGCTAGAACCTCATCCGCGCGATAAATGCGCTTGGCGACGGTTTCGATTTTCTCGAACAGGCCCATCTCGTCAGGATAGATCGGCGCGAAGTTGGCGGTATCAGCATCGGCAATCTCGGCCACACGTTTCGCCAAAGCAGCCGAGCCTTCGGACCCGAACTCCCAGTGCTGCGAGACAATCGCCTCGGCACCGTGATCCGCGACGTAATCCTTGATCGCCTGAACTTCGGCGTCGGTGTCGGTGACAAAGTGGTTGATCGCAACCACAACCGGCACGCCAAACGACTTGAGGTTCTCGATGTGGCGTCCAAGGTTCGGGCAACCCGCTTCAACCGCAGCGACGTTTTCGCCACCGAGATCCGCCTTGGCAACGCCGCCATTCATCTTCATAGCGCGCACCGTCGCCACACAAACAACCACCGAGGGCGCAATGCCAGCCTTGCGGCATTTGATGTTCATGAACTTCTCAGCGCCAAGGTCGGCCCCAAAGCCCGCCTCGGTGACAACGTAATCCGTCAGCTTCAACGCCGTCGTTGTCGCGATAACCGAGTTACAGCCATGCGCGATGTTGGCAAAAGGACCGCCGTGCACGAAGGCAGGGTTGTTCTCGAGCGTCTGCACAAGGTTTGGCTGCATTGCGTCTTTCAGCAGAACCGTCATCGCGCCTTCGGCTTTGATGTCACGGCAGAAAACAGGCGACTTATCGCGGCGATAGGCGACGATGATGTCGCCAAGGCGCTTTTCGAGGTCTTTCAGATCATTCGCGAGGCAGAGGATCGCCATGACCTCGGAGGCCACGGTGATGTCAAATCCAGCTTCGCGCGGGAAACCGTTGGACACCCCACCAAGCGAGGCCGTGATCTGGCGCAACGCGCGGTCGTTCATGTCCACCACGCGACGCAGAGCCACGCGGCGAATGTCGATTTCCTGTTCATTCCCCCAATAGATGTGGTTATCGAGCATCGCCGCCAGCAGCGAATGCGCAGACGTGATCGCGTGGAAGTCACCCGTGAAATGGAGGTTCATTTCCTCCATCGGGACGACTTGCGCATAGCCACCGCCCGCAGCACCACCCTTCATGCCAAAGTTTGGCCCAAGCGAGGCTTCGCGAATGCAGACCATCGCGTTTTTGCCGATCTTGTTCAGCCCGTCACCCAAACCAACGGTGGTCGTGGTTTTGCCCTCACCTGCTGGTGTCGGGTTGATCGCGGTCACAAGGATCAGCTTGCCGTTCTCACGATCCTGAACCGAGTTGATGAACTCTTGGCTGACTTTGGCTTTGTCGTGGCCATAGGGCAAAAGATGCTCGTAAGGAATGTCCAGACGTTCGCCGATGTCCTTAATCGGCTTCTTGTTGGCTTCGCGGGCGATCTCGATATCGGTCTTGTAGCTCATGGCTAAAATCCTGTTCGCAGGGAATGGGGCTCTCCCCTTGGGTAATATGGATTTTGCGCCAATTTGTTAGGACCGAATCCGACATTTCCGACGTCGGAACCGTCTGTATTGGCGATCTCATGGCTCCGATAGGAAACAAAATCTTCTATCAATACACATATAAAGTGATAGGAATATCCTATCAATCAGTTGCCAGCTTCCATGGACGTTGATCGGGGATATGCAACCGCAGCCGATCACCAATCGTCAGCCTCCCCGGCCGCTCGACCCGCGCGGTGACACCGCGACGTCCCTTGGCCGCTGCTTTGAAGGGTTTGCCATGGCCCGGCATGTCAGCTTCCATTTCGCGAGCGGGCAAGTTGCAGGGACGGTTTTGCATGTCGATTGTCAGGGTCATGCCGTTTTCCGCCTGCAACCGAGACGACGGCGGCACATGGCTAAAGTCCTCAATCCCTTCTATCACAATCGACGCCCCGAGGTAAATCGGGTCCAAAGCCTGAAGCCCACACTCGGCCGCGATCATTGCGTTCTCCTCAGCCGCTACAATCGACACCTGACGCACGTTTGCGATCTCGGTCCCCCGTTCTGGATATTGCGCAAGCACACGGCTGCAAGAGGGCCGCGTTAACCCTTCGTGCCGCTCGCCCGGGATTCCCGCAAAGGTGAACTCAAGACGATCGCGCAACTCGGCGCGGATACTGTCACGCGCCGCGGGAACTGTGCCCAGCCAAGTGACCGTCGCGTAGAATTCGGTTGGGACAAGGGCAGGCATGGCGGAAATCCGTCCTTTTCAACGTTTGGGATTCTTTCAATTTCTCTCAACTCGCCCAATCTTGGTATAAGGCCCAAAAAAGTGCCACCCGAAAACGGACCAATCAGCGAAGTGAGTATCAAGATGACCATCCGAACAACAACAGGACGCGGCAAGCGTTATGACTCGATTTTGGACACCGTCGGCGACACGCCCATCATCCGCATCAATCGCATCGCCCCCGATAACGTGAACGTCTTTGTCAAATCCGAAGCCTTTAACCCCGGCGGTTCGGTCAAAGACCGGCTGGCACTAAACATCATCGAAGCGGCTGAGCGCGATGGTCGTCTGAAACCCGGCCAAACCGTTGTCGAGGCGACATCCGGCAACACCGGCATCGGGCTTGCCATGGTCTGCGCCGCCAAAGGCTACCCCCTTGTCGTGACCATGGCTGAAAGTTTCTCGGTCGAGCGTCGCCGCCTGATGCGCATTTTCGGGGCAAAGGTCGTGTTGACCCCGAAAGAGCTGAAGGGCTTTGGCATGTATTCCAAAGCCAAGGAACTGGCCGAGCAAAACGGCTGGTTCCTTGCCAGCCAATTCGAAACCGCCGACAACGCCGACATTCATGAAACCACAACCGCCCGCGAAATTCTTAGCGATTTCGATGGCGAAAAGCTGGACTACTTCGTCACCGGCTACGGCACCGGCGGCACGGTCACTGGGGTCGCCCGCGTATTGCGCCGCGAAAGCCCCGACACCAAGATCATCCTGACCGAACCGGCCAACGCGGCCATTGTCGGATCGGGTTATGTCAACACCCGCAATGACCAGAACCAGCCGACCGAGGGCCACCCCAATTTCAACCTGCATCCTATTCAAGGCTGGACGCCCGACTTCATCCCCCATGTTCTGCAAGAAAGCATCGACAACGGCTATTACGACGACCTGATCCCAATCGCGGGACCGGACGGCATCGCATGGTCACGGCGTCTCGCCGCGGAAGAGGGCATCTTTGTCGGCATCTCGGCAGGGGCGACCTTTGCCACCGCCATGAAGGTCGCCGAAACCGCGCCAGCAGGATCAAACATCCTCGTCATGCTGCCAGACACCGGTGAACGCTATCTGTCGACGCCGCTGTTTGAAGGCATCGCCGAGGGGATGACGGACGAGGAAGTTGAGATTTCGCTATCGACCCCCTATGGGCAGATGAAGGGATAACCTTTAGCGCCCTGTCCCTGCATAGGTGATCCGCCGCAAGACCCACTCAAACGGTCCGACCGCGAAAAACCTCCGCCAGATCGACAGGGCGACCATCAGTGCAACACTCACAAGGATCGCCAACAGGATTGCCTCGGCATGACCAAGGCTGTCCCAAAGTCCAAGCCCATAGGCCGAGAACACGGTCGATAGGATGATTGACTGCCCCAGATAGATACTCAGACTATTGCCACCGGCTGCCAGCGCCTTCTTCATGAACCGCCCTGGCGGGTGCGAAAGCGCAGCGATCACACCCAGGTAGCCGATCGTCGCCACAGGCGCGGCCGAGGTTGTGATCGCCATCCCTGTCGCCAGATCGCCGAACTGCCACGCCCAGGCTCCGAACAGGCTGGCCAACACGCCGGGCACAAGGAAATAGCGTCTGGCCCGCTGCCAGACCCTGTGGTCCGGATCATCGATGACCGCGCCTTTTACAGCCGCCAGCCCAAGACAAAACCAGCCCAGCACGACAAAGCCTTGCCCAAGCAGGATCAGCGGCAAATAGGTCAGGTAAAGCGTCGTGCGAAAGGCCATCGCCTCCCAAAACGTGCCACCGGTCAGAACCGCGCGCTCTTGCGCCAGCAAAAGAAATTCGTCCTCAATGCCGTATATTTCGGAATATGCGATGCCCAAGCCCGTCAAAGGCCCTACGATTGCGATCTGGATAGCCAGAATGATCGACCCCACCCAAACAAGTCTCTTCACCGGCCAATTGCGCATGAAATACAAGATCGCGCCAAAAACGGCATAGGTGACAAGAATATCGCCGGGGAAAAACAGAAACCCATGTGCAAACCCAAGCAACAATAGCCCTATCATCCGGTTTCGGTAGAGCTTGCCAAAGGCCAGCCCCTTTCGTGCGGACGCCTGCATCAGGAACCCCAATCCGACCCCGAACATGAACGAGAACAAGCCGTAGGACTTCATCAAGGCAATGCCGTAAACCAGCCAGACTGCGCCAGCATCCACCAGTGTCTCGCCCGCTGGTTCAAAAAGGCTTTTCTCAAACGAGAACGCGATGCCCAGAACATTGACAGCGACGATGCCGAACAAAGCAAACAGCCGAAGATAGTCCGGCATCAAGGCGCGGCGGGTTTGGGTCATGGGAACGCTCGTTTCCTGAAATTCGCAAACTTATATCAAATCGCTAGCCGAGCAACGCAATTGAAACAAGGGCATCAAAACTCACAAACAAAAAGTCCCGCCAGATGACCTGACGGGACAATTTATTGTTCTGATTTCCGATTAAGCGCTTGGCTCAGGCTCCATCCCGCCGCCGCCCGAAGGCTTTTTGGCGCGGGTCTTTGGAATGGCCGTGACGCTTGGCGTGTCAGAGGCCTCGGCGCTGCCACCCTCGTCATCTGGGTCGACATGAGGCGGCTCGCCGCGCATCACACGGTTGATCTCTTCGCCGGTCAGCGTCTCATATTCCAACAAGCCTTGGGCCAAACGCTCGAACTCTTCCTCGTTCTCCGAGATGATCTTGCGCGCCAGCTCATAGCCGTCCTGAATGAACTTCTGGACCTCTTGCTCAACCAACTCTTTGGTGTTCGCAGAAACCGAGAACCCAGCCGTCGCACCCTGATAGCCTTGGGCCGCTTCGGAATAGTCGATATTGCCGACCTTATCCGACATGCCCCATTGCAGCACCATGGCACGGGCCAAGCCCGACGCCTGCTGGATGTCGCCCGCTGGACCGTTTGATACGGACTCTTCGCCATATTTGAGGATTTCGGCGGCTTTACCGGCCATCGTCATCGCAAGGCGTTGGTGGCATTCGTCCTTAAACATATTCAGCCGGTCGATTTCAGGCAGGCTCATCACCATGCCCAACGCCCCGCCGCGCGGAATGATCGTCGCCTTATAGACCGGATCGCATTTCGGCAGTTTCGTTCCGACCAAAGCGTGACCAGCCTCGTGGTAGGCGGTCATTTCCTTTTGCTCGGGCGTCATGACCATCGAGCGCCGCTCGGGGCCCATCATGACCTTGTCCTTGGCGGATTCAAAATCTTCCATCGTCACGAACCGACGACCAACACGCGCTGCGGTCAAAGCCGCTTCGTTCACGAGGTTGGCCAGATCGGCCCCCGAGAACCCGGGTGTCCCGCGGGCGATGATGCGCAGATCAACATCAGGGCCAAGCGGCGTTTTGCGCGCGTGCACCGCGAGGATTTTTTCACGGCCTTTGATGTCTGGATTGCCGACAGTCACCTGACGGTCAAAGCGACCGGGGCGCAGCAGAGCGGGGTCCAGAACGTCTTTGCGGTTTGTTGCGGCGATGATGATAACACCCTCGTTGCTTTCAAAACCGTCCATTTCGACAAGCAATTGGTTCAGCGTCTGTTCGCGCTCATCGTTGCCACCGCCGTAGCCTGCGCCGCGATGGCGACCGACCGCGTCAATCTCGTCGATAAACACGATGCACGGCGCGTTCTTCTTGGCTTGTTCAAACATGTCGCGAACACGGCTGGCACCGACACCGACGAACATTTCAACAAAGTCAGAGCCTGAAATAGTGAAGAAAGGCACGCCCGCCTCACCCGCGATTGCGCGGGCCAGAAGGGTTTTACCAGTGCCCGGAGGGCCGACCAGCAAAGCACCCTTGGGGATCTTGCCACCAAGGCGCGAGAATTTCTGCGGGTTGCGCAGGAACTCGACGATTTCCTCAAGCTCTTCCTTGGCTTCATCAATGCCGGCCACGTCTTCAAACGTCACACGACCCTGCTTTTCGGTCAGCATCTTGGCCTTGGATTTGCCAAAGCCCATGGCACCGCCTTTGCCGCCACCCTGCATCCGGTTCATGAAGTAGATCCACACGCCGACCAACAGCAGGAAGGGCAGCAACGAAATCAGGAACGCCTGCAATCCCGAGGTTTCCTGGCTTTCAGCCGCAAATGGAACATCCGCCGCGATCAACAGGCCGGTAACCTCAGCGTCGCTTGGCTTGATGGTGACGAAATCGCCACCGCTCGCGGATTTGAAACGAACTTTTTCGCCGTCAAGCGTGACCGAAGCAACATTGCCGGATTCAACGTTCTGAACGAATTCGGAATAGCTTACCTGTTGATTGGAGACGGTCGTGCCGTTGCCGTTGAACAGATTAAACAGGGCAAGGACCAGTAAAAACAGGACGACCCAAAATGCGACATTTCTCGCGTTACCCAAGGAATTTCTCCTAAACTTGTTTTCCGCACTCGTGAGGCGGGGATAGACCTAAAATAGACATGCCGCCAGAAGGTTCAATGACCCAAGCGCTAAGAATGAAAAACTTCCTTGCCAAAAAGCAATTCCGCCGACCATTCGCTACTTTCGCTTAGCAATGGGGCATCAATTAGGCGCGCACCTTGCCAAATTGCAGGCGAGGTCAGTAAAACCTGTCGCGGCAAAGCCAATTCGCGCCAGTCAGGGAATGACTTTAGCCCATTTTCCCCCAAAGCCCGAATCACCAGATCGTGACCCGCCTTTTCGCCCGAAACCCGCCATTTGCCGTCCCAAACATCGTCAATCGGGCATTCTACGCCCTTCACGGCGTTCGGCTCTCGTGTGATCCAGACGGCCTTGGGTTTGAACAGAACAAGGCAACCCGCAAGGCTGGCGCTCTGCGACGTGGCCAGCAGGGACGCCACCGCGTCCTTGCGCGGAGCGCCCGCAGAGGGCGCCACAAAGCGCAGCGCATCGACCATTAGCCGCCGGCGGATTTCAGCCGGTTGGCTCTGGAATTTTTCGCGATCCATACGGACAGCGCCACCTAATGGCGTGCAAATCCCTTGCCGCGCAACCCGTGTGATGTCCCGCAAGGTCGTCTGAACCGACTGCATGTGCTGCGCCACATCCGCCAATGCGTCAGCGGTTAATCCGAGCGCATCGAGGCTTGCCTTGGCGTTGCGCATACGCACCCTCTCAAAGCGCGTGTCCTCATTCGTCGGATCGTCAATCCAAGTTTGGCCAATGTGCCCAAGATAAGCACGCAACTCGGCGCGGGTCGCCCCAAGAAGCGGTCGCGTCCATGTCACGCCCTGTGCCGTGCGCCATGGGGCCATGCCCGCCAAACCATCGACCCCTGACCGGCGCGACAGCGCCATGAGAACAGTCTCGGCCTGATCGTCCTGCGTGTGACCCAGCGCGATCACCGGCACCTGATCCCTGATCGCGGCCTCGGCGATCAGGCGATAGCGGGCAATGCGCGCGTCTTGCGAAAGGTTGCCGTTGCCGTCCCAGCCCGTCCAAACCAGCGATCTGTGGGGGGCGTCAAGCGCATCGCAAAGATCAGCCACAAAGGTGACTTCCGATGCGGCCTCGGGTCTCAGACCGTGATTTACGGTGTAGACAAAAAGTGAGACCGAATTGGCGCGCGCCCACTCAATGGCCAAACGCAAAAGCGCGATTGAATCGCCACCGCCGGAAACCGCGAGGCCAAGTCTGGCAAGGTCCCAGTCGCCCAGCCCGTCGAAAAACCGCTGGGCCAGCTCGGTCTGCAATGTCACTGGCAGTTCAGGCTGACGAGCGTTCCAGCCGCTTCAATTGCGGCTTCGGTCAAGGGGAACCTGCGACCAACTTCGCCCAGCATGATGCAGGATTCGTCTGTC
Source organism: Paracoccaceae bacterium (assembly GCA_042092935.1). Classification (GTDB taxonomy): domain Bacteria; phylum Pseudomonadota; class Alphaproteobacteria; order Rhodobacterales; family Rhodobacteraceae; genus JASMHC01. The sequence goes on from JBELFK010000033.1 coordinate 22,097, forward strand.
TGTCCAAAGGCCGCCAACATTTTCCCCAACTGCAACAAGGCAAACGGTGCCTGAGGGCCGGCGTTGTCGAGCGAGAATGCCGCCAGATACGCACGGGCCGCGTCGCGATACTCTCCAAGAAGCTCGAGTGCCTCGCCACGACCCATCTGTGCCTCGATGCCCAGCGGGCCCCCGGGATAGGTCTCGACGAATTGTTCAAAAAGATCCGCAGCCGCCTGATAGCGCTGCTCTTCCAGCGCAATTTGCGCGGCTTCAAAGTCGTTCTTTTCCGTCACAGCAAGCTGCTCGTCGCCGTCCAAATCCAGCGCCCCGAGACTTGTGCCCGCGCGAATGCCTTCGACTCCGCCAAGCAGAGGCGTCTCGCCCAGTTCGCCAATGTCGCAGCCTTCGTCGATCTCGCAAACTCGGAATTCGAGATCACCGA
>JBELFK010000034.1:0-22481 GCA_042092935.1 Paracoccaceae bacterium
TGGAACAATGTCTCCGACGGTCGGAACCCATTCTTTGGTCACCCGATACCCCTGAGGTACCGAAACGGTTTCATTCCTTGGGACGCGATGCGTCAGTGAGCTTAGCCAGCGTCTGCTCATTGGCCGACTCCTCATCGTTTTTGAGATTTCGTTAAAGATGTGCACCAATGAAGCTTACAACCCCAGAATGCATAATGAAAACGTAATGTCAACATATATTGCAATGATTGAATTTAATTATGGGAGCATTTTTGGCTTTGATCTGGATTGCCATTTTTGGTGGTGATTTCCTTTTTAAGATTGTCTCATTTGCTAAGAAATGGCCCAGTTTTGCGTTGGGAATGATTGACGGACCGATCACCGCAAATCTCTTTGCGCTATGCGGTCGCTCGTGAAATAATGCCGCTCAACCAAAACAATAAGCCTGAGCGGTAACCCATGGCCAACGATCTTCTCGCACAGGACGGCGAGCAAACCTACGACGCCTCATCGATTGAGGTTCTCGAGGGGCTTGAACCCGTCCGTAAACGCCCCGGCATGTATATCGGCGGCACCGATGAACGCGCATTGCACCATATGGTGGCGGAAATCCTCGACAACTCGATGGACGAGGCGGTCGCCGGTCATGCCAACCGGATCGAGGTTGAGCTGCATGAAGACTACAGCCTGACTGTCCGCGACAACGGCCGTGGCATCCCGATTGATCCGCACCCGAAGTTCCCCGATAAATCTGCGCTCGAGGTGATCCTCTGCACGCTACACGCGGGCGGCAAATTCAGCGGCAAGGCTTATCAGACCTCGGGCGGATTGCACGGGGTCGGGGCCTCGGTCGTGAATGCCCTGTCGGATCGCATGGTGGTGCAGGTCGCCCGCAACAAAGAGCTTTACGAGCAGAGCTTCAGCCGCGGCATCCCGCAAGGCCCCGCCAAGAAGATTGGCCAAGCCCCGAACCGGCGCGGGACGACCGTGAATTTCCACCCTGATGCCGACATATTTGGCCACCACAAATTCAAACCGGCGCGCCTGTTCAAATCGATCCGCTCGAAGGCCTATCTGTTTTCCGGCGTCGAGATCCGCTGGAAATCCGCCATCGACGACAAGGAAACCCCGCTCGAGGCAACCTTCCACTTTCCCGGGGGTCTTGCGGATTACCTGAACGAGACCCTCGGCACCGCCAGCACCTATTCCGCGCAGCCTTTCGCGGGCACGGTCGACTTTACCGAGAAATTCAACACCCCAGGCAAGGTCGAATGGGCGATCAACTGGACCCCGTCGCGCGATGGGTTCATCCAGTCCTACTGTAACACCGTCCCAACCCCCGAGGGTGGCACGCATGAGGCTGGTTTTTGGGCTGCCGTGTTGAAAGGCATCCGCGCTTACGGCGAATTGTCCAACAACCGCAAGGCCAAGGACATCACGCGCGAAGACCTCATCACCGGTGGTTGCGCCCTTGTAAGTTGCTTTATCCGAGAGCCTGAGTTTGTTGGCCAGACCAAAGACCGTCTCGCCACGACCGAGGCCCAGCGTCTGGTCGAAAACTCGGTCCGCGACCATTTTGACAACTGGCTGGCAGCCGATACCAAATCCGCTGGCGCCATCCTCGACTTCCTTGTGTTGCGCGCCGAAGAACGCATGCGCCGCCGTCAGGAAAAAGAGACCGCCCGCAAAACGGCCACCAAAAAGCTGCGCCTGCCGGGCAAGCTGGTTGATTGTTCGGCCACCAACCGCGAAGGCACCGAGTTGTTCATCGTCGAGGGCGACAGTGCAGGCGGCTCGGCCAAGATGGGCCGGAACCGCAAGACACAGGCTTTGCTGCCGCTCAGGGGTAAAATTCTAAACGTTCTTGGCGCTGCCTCCTCAAAACTCGGGACCAATCAGGAAATCTCAGACCTGACACAGGCGCTGGGCGTCGGGCTTGGGACCAAGTTCAACGTGGATGATCTTCGTTACGATAAAGTTATCATCATGACGGACGCGGATGTGGACGGGGCACATATTGCCTCGCTTTTGATGACATTTTTCTTCACCCAAATGCGCCCGATGATCGACACGGGCCACCTCTATCTGGCCTGCCCACCCCTGTTCCGCCTGACCCAAGGCGCCAAGCGCGTCTATTGTCTGGACGAGGCCGAGCGTGACGAATGGCTGGCCAAAGGCTTGGGCGGCAAAGGAAAAATCGACGTCAGCCGCTTTAAAGGCTTGGGGGAAATGGACGCCAAAGACCTGAAAGAAACCACCATGGACCCGTCATCCCGCCAATTGATCCGCGTGACCATAGACGAAGACGAACCCGGCGAAACCGGCGATCTGGTCGAACGGCTGATGGGCAAAAAACCCGAGAAGCGGTTCGAGTATATCCAAGAGAACGCGCGGTTTGTGGAGGAGTTGGATGTTTGAGGATAGAAATTATAAATGATTGATTTTAAGAAATTACCTAAAGAACCAGCACCCGCATTCCGAGTTATTCTCATGGACTGCTTGGCTTTACTTCCAGAGAAAAATGCGTCTGTGGGTCAGTATCAACAATCGCAAAGGCGATCCTATGATCAACTGATTATTCTTTTGAATGCCGCTAGACAGGTCGCGAGGAGACTTAAGGACGATGAGATTCTCGAAGTTGCATCTGGCAACCTCGTCATAAAGGGGGACGATACTACCGAGAAAATTCGCTCCCGCATTGAAATGTGTTTGGACGCGCTCGTCATCTACGAAATGGATGCGCATTTCATCAACGAAGCCGATAACGAAGAGTTCGAAATTGCTATCGTTCCAAATGATGAAAAGGAACAGATCAGGTACCATCTTAACTTTGCGAGAGATCTTGCATCAGTTGCAGATTTCTTGACTGATCCGGTACGCCGAAGTTTTCTTCTGAAAATCAGCAAAGCTGAAAGTGAACTTTTTAAAGAGAAAGTTGGAATGCAGGCATTTTTTGCAGCGGCATATGAGGGGAGCCGTTTATTGCGGAGATTTGGAGAAGATGCTCAGCCATTGGCTGATGCTGTCGAAAAGGCGCGGACAAAGACAGAATTGCATGTTGAGGGTTCGGTTATGCTTGAAGTTGACGAAAAACCGAAACAGATCGAAGGTCCGAAAATGTAGCAGTTGCTTTCGCTCGAATAGCAGCCGCAGGCTGCCGCGCGAGAGTCATGCTGGAAACATGCCTCCGGCATGACCCGCCCCGATCGGGCGGCGCTTTTGCGACCTCGCGCCAATCTCATCCGTTTGACGGTTTTGAGAGATAAACTGCCTCTCCGAGAGCAACCCGATGCCACCCCTCGGGTCGGCGCTCTCGCTTGGAGCGCAATGAAAACCCACCCACATGTCATCCCCGCGCAAGCGGGGACCGCGTTGGGCATGGCGCTCGGTTGAGGGCGGTCCCCGCGTTCGCGGGGATGACAGCCCCTCCGAACGCACCCCCAACCCCTCCTTAACCTCCACCACCGCATAACCCTCCCCGTGCACAACAGGTGAAACGGTTCTACGGCTAGCGAAAGCTGGGATGCTTAGGGAACCGGCCAGAGACCGGAAGATCGACGATCGGGGGCCAAAACCCCTCGACTGGCAGAAACCGCAACGGCGGGCCCGCCTTTCTTACCAACCAAACAAGGCAATAAGCCGATACCCTGCCGAGGCCCCCCTCGTGTGGGCCGAAGCTGCGTCCCCAGCTTCATCTTTCTTTAAATACTCAAAAAATCCACTACGCGATCAAAACCGCGCCAAACTCATCGGTAGATCGTCCACCGCGCCACGATACCACCGCACTACAGCGGCGCGCTCGTCGTCCTCCATCCCAGAGACGTTGGCAGGTGGCATGGCGTGGGTCACCCCCGATTGCATAAAGATCAGCCGCGCGTTCTTGGCAACATCGGCGGGGGTTTCAAGCAAGACACCTTTGGGGGCGCTCAGAATTCCGTCCCAGTAAGGTTCGCGCGCGTGGCACATCGCGCAGCGGCCCGGAACGATCCAGGACACATCCTCAAAGCCCTCGGCTGAGGCAAATACCTGCTCGGTCGGCGTCAGGGCACGGGACTCGCTTTCCTCATAGGTGTCCTGACGCAGAGGCGCGGTGGACAGCCACATGATGACGATAAACAGAACAGCCGTTGCCAGCCACGTCCATGTCGGCTCGCCTTTACGGGCATGCATCGAGTTGAAATAGTGGCGGATTGTGACCCCCATCAGGAAGACCAGCGCGGCGATGATCCAGTTCCACTCGGTCGCAAAAGCCAGCGGGTAATGGTTTGACAGCATCAGGAAGATGACCGGCAGAGTCAGGTAGTTGTTGTGGGTTGAACGCAGCTTGGCGATCTTGCCAAATTTCGGGTCAGGGGTCTTTCCCGCCTTAAGATCGGCCACCACGATGCGCTGGTTTGGCATGATAATGAAGAACACATTGGCCGTCATGATCGTCGCGGTGAACGCCCCCAGATGCAGCAGCACAGCACGACCGGTGAAGATCTGGTTATAGGCGTAGCCCATCGCCACCAACAGGATGAACAGCAGCACCATCAGAACGGTTGGCCGCTCGCCCAGTTTGGATTTGCAAAGGAAGTCATAGACGATCCACCCCACTGTCAGCGACAGCGCCGAAATCACGATGCCGATAAACAGGCTCATGTCGGATTTGGTTTGGTCGACAAGATACAGCTCGCCCCCCGCCCAATAGACGATCATCAGCAGGGCCGCCCCTGATAGCCAGGTCGAATAGCTTTCCCATTTGAACCAGGTCAGGTGGCTTGGCATGGACTCGGGCGCCACGAGGTATTTTTGCACGTGATAAAACCCACCCCCATGCACCTGCCATTCCTCACCATCCGCAGGGCCGGGAATATCTCGGTGAAGTCCGAGGTCTAACGCAATGAAATAAAACGACGATCCGATCCAGGCGATCGCTGTGATGACGTGCAGCCAACGGACCGCAAATTCCAGCCAGTCCCAAATAATCGCCAGTTCATACATGGTGCACCCCCCGTTTTTCTTTGCCTAGCAAGGCTTGTTCTATCGGAGTATCCATAAAATAGTCCAATCTGCTTCAAAAATCGCCTAAGAATGTTTGCATGGCTTATTTTGATAATATCCGCACCTTTGTCCGTGTCTATGAACTTGGCAGCATGTCTGCCGCCGCGCGTGATCTGAGGATTTCGGCCGCCGTCGCCTCGTCTCGGATTTCCCAGCTTGAAGAGCATCTGAATGTGCGCCTGTTTCAGCGCACCACACGCAAGTTGAACCCGACCGAGCAAGGGGCGTTGTTTTATCCTGGGGCCAAGAAAATCCTCGAGTCGGTCGATGAGGCCGAGGCCGAAATCTCAAACGTCACCCAAATCCCCCGCGGGACGATCTACGTGGCCGCGCCGCTCGGGATGGGGCAGCGTCTGATTGCGCCGAAAATTCCGGCCTTTCGCAAGGACTATCCGCTTATCAATGTGCGCCTGCGCTTGTCTGACCGCAAACTTGATCTGGCAGCCGAGGGCTTGGACGTCGCCTTTATCCTCGGCCTGCCCGAGGACAGCAATCTGCGGATGCGCAAAATCGCCGATTGCACGCGCGGGCTTTATGCCGCGCCCGCATATATCGCCTCGCGCGGGCAGCCAACGTCGAGTGGTGACTTAAAGTCGGACGCTCATGATTGTCTCAATCTGCGTTATCCGGGTGCCCCGGAATTCCAGTGGCCGCTTGAAACATCCCAAGGCGTCAAACGCATCGCCGTGTCTGGCCCGATGGAATCCGACCACGGCGACGTTCTGACAAATTGGGCACTGGACGGGCAGGGGATCATCCTAAAAGCCGAGTTTGAGGTCGCCGATCACATCGCCTCGGGGCGGTTGGTTCAGGTGCTGAAAAACGAACCCCCGATACCGGTCCAGATGGCCTGTCTCTATACCCATCGGCGCATGCAAGACCCCAAGACGCGGCTTTTCATCGACTTTATGGTGAAGGAAATTCAAAAAGACCTAAAGTGATCGCTTCTGGCTCAACTACCGCGATAGGTTGAATACCCAAAGGGCGACAGCAAAAGCGGCACGTGGTAGTGGCTTGATTCGGATATACCAAACCGGAGCGGGATGACATTCAAAAACCGAGGCTCCTCGGGCGCGACCCCAATAGCGTCCAAATAGTCGCCCGCATGAAACACCAGCTCATAGGTGCCAACCTTAAACTCGGAGGCTGGCAAAATCTGCTCGTCCGTGCGTCCGTCGGCGTTGGTCATAAGGGTGCACAGTTGCGTGCGCGTATCCCCATCAATCCGATAAAGATCAATCCTCAGGCCCTCTGCCGGACACCCCCGCGCAGTATCAAGAACATGGGTGGTTAGGTATCCGCTCATGAAAGTCTCCTTTTGATCGCGATCAGACCGGCATTCGCCATCGGTTTCAATGGCTAAAGCGGTGAAACACTTTCAGGCATTCGCGAAAAGAGAGGAAATGGTGGGTCGTGAGAGGCTCGAACTCCCGACATCTTCGGTGTAAACGAAGCGCTCTACCAACTGAGCTAACGACCCGCCGTGAGCGTTCGTTTAGCCAAGGTTTTGCGCGGGTGCAAGAGGGGGCGAGCGGAAATTTTCGAAATTTCCGGCAAAGCCCCGCCCCCGACTTTCCGGCAGGTTTCAGCCCTTGGTCATCGCGTCCAAAACCCGCGCCCAGCTGCGCATACCCTTGTGGAAGCTCTCGACGTCGTATTTTTCGTTGGGCGAGTGGATTTGATCGTCATCTTTGCCAAAACCGATCAACATGGCATCGGTCCCCAGAATGTCCTTGAAGTATCCGGCAATCGGGATCGACCCACCACATCCGGCAAAGGCGGCGGGGGTGCCCCATTCGTCAGACAGCGCAATACGGGCAGCCTCAAACGCCGGATGGTCGGTCGACATTTGCGAGGCAGGTGCGCCTTTTTCGCTGCGGTAGGCCACGGTGAAGCCATCGGGCAGGTTGCTTTCCAGATAGTGCCGGAAGGCCTCGCGAATTTTGTCAGGGTCTTGCTGGCCCACAAGACGGAACGACAGTTTCGCCGAGGCCTGGCTTGGCAGCACCGTCTTGAACCCGTCTCCGGTGTAACCGCCCCAGATACCATTCACATCGCAGGTGGGCCGTGACCAGACTTGTTCAAGCGGGGTGCGGTCGACCTCGCCCGCAGGGGTTTTCAGACCCACATCGCCAAGGAAAGTTTCATGGTCAAAGTTCAGGCTCTGCCATTGTGCGCGTATGTCATCCGACAGTTCGGGCACATCGTCATAAAAGCCGGGCAAGGTCACCGCCCCGTTGTCGTCATGAAGGCCAGCCAAAATTTTGGTCAACACGCGGATCGGGTTCATCGCCAGCCCGCCAAACATGCCCGAGTGCAGGTCTTTATCGGGGCCGGTGATGGTGAAGTCTTCGCCCAAGAGGCCGCGCAACTGGGTGATGATCGCGGGCGTTTTGCTTTCAAACAGGCCGGTGTCACAGATCAGCGCGACGTCCGATTTTAATTCGGCGGCGTTTTCCCGCATGAAGGGCACAAGGCTGGGCGAACCGGATTCCTCCTCGCCCTCAAAGAAGAAGGTGATCTTGCAGGGCAGGGTGCCGTGTTCCTGTTTCCAGGCGCGACAGGCCTCGACAAAGGTCATCAACTGCCCCTTGTCATCCGAGGTGCCGCGCCCCCGGATCACCTTGCCCTTCGGCGTGTCCTCAACCTGCGGATCAAACGGGTCGTTGTCCCAAAGCTCAAGCGGGTCAAGGGGCTGCACATCGTAGTGCCCATAAAACAGCACATGCGGCCCGTCGCCGTCGATATGGCCGACAACCATTGGATGCCCCGGCGTCTGGCGCTTTGAGGCGTCGATCCCGATGCTCTGCAAATCGGCAACCAGCCAGTCCGCGGCTGTTTGGCAATAATCCGCAAACGCCGGATCGGTCGAGATTGAGGGGATTCGCAAAAGCTCTTTCAAACGCTCAATCGCGTCGGGCAAATCGGAATCAATACGGGCTAAGACGGAATCGACAGACATTTCAGGCTCCAAAGCTGGGGATTTGGCGAGGGTATCACCCCTTTTTGAACTGTCCAGCGTTGGATTGATCCAAATCAACGCGTATACGCAGCGGCAATTTGTAGCCTCGCCGATAAGCAACACGTGACATATATCTTCACGAAACCTAATATGTGCTGACCGGCAATGTGACGGCATTGGCAGGTTAAGACCCAAGGAGACGCCCGTGAACTATACGGACAAACTCGATTCTGCGCTGAACGCCCTTCACGACGAAGGACGCTACCGGACCTTCATCGATATTGAGCGACGCAACGGACAATTTCCGCACGCTCAATGGACCCGTCCCGATGGCACCCAGCAAGATATCACGGTTTGGTGCGGCAACGACTACCTGGGGATTGGCCAGCATCCCGCCGTTCTTGACGCCATGCACGAGGCGATTGACGCCACCGGCGCAGGCTCGGGCGGGACACGCAATATTTCGGGCACCACCGTGTATCACAAACGCCTTGAGGCCGAGCTGGCCGATCTCCACGGCAAGGAAACCGCGCTGCTGTTTACGAGCGCCTATATTGCCAATGATGCGACACTTTCGACGCTGCCCAAATTGTTCCCCGGTCTCATCATCTATTCGGATGAATTGAACCATGCTTCGATGATCGAAGGTGTGCGCCGCAATGGCGGGGCAAAGCGTATTTTCAAGCACAATGACGTGGCGCATCTGCGCGCGCTGCTCGAGGCTGACGATCCAGCCGCCCCCAAGCTGATTGCCTTTGAATCGGTCTATTCCATGGACGGCGATTTCGGCCCGATTGAGGCGCTCTGTGATCTGGCGGAAGAATTCAACGCGCTCACCTATATCGACGAGGTTCACGCCGTGGGCATGTATGGCCCGCGCGGCGCTGGCGTGGCAGCGCGTGATCGTCTGGCGCACCGCATCGACATCATCAACGGCACTTTGGCCAAGGCTTACGGCGTCATGGGTGGATACATTGCAGCATCCGAGAAAATGTGTGACGCAATAAGATCTTACGCGCCGGGCTTCATCTTTACGACATCGCTGGCACCCGCCGTCGCGGCGGGGGCCGCGGCCTCGGTTGCGCATCTCAAGCACGATCAGGGTTTGCGCGATCAGCACCAGACGCAGGCGAAGATTCTCAAGGCACGCCTCAAGGGGCTTGGCCTGCCGATCATCGATCACGGCAGCCACATTGTGCCGGTGATCGTTGGCGATCCTGTGCACACCAAAAAGCTGTCGGATATGTTGCTCGATCAGCATGGGATTTACGTCCAGCCGATCAACTTCCCTACCGTCCCGCGCGGGACCGAACGTTTGCGCTTTACCCCGTCCCCTGTGCACGGCCCGAAAGAGATCGATGCGCTGGTTCACGCGATGGATGAGCTTTGGGCGCATTGTGCGCTGAATCGCGCCGAATTAACTGCCTGAACAATTGCCCCCTGAAACATTTGTTTCAATGTGGTAAGAAAGCGCCAAGGGAAGCGCCGAAAAGCGAATCGTGGCCACGGGACGGTCACCTTGTTTACGGTTCTTTCATGGGGATAAACGGACAGGCCAAAGGGGCAGTCGTATGATACGACGCAAGCCGCAGCACGACGAAGAGCGGGCGGACGTCGAACAAAAAGGGTTCGATGACTTCGAGATTACACTCGGAGATGCGATGCGTGGCGAGCGTGCGACGCTTGGAAAATCCCTTCTCGATGTGCAACGCGAATTGCGGATCAAAGCCTCGTATATTTCAGCCATCGAAAACTGCGACGCCTCGGTCTTTGAAACACCGGGGTTTGTTGCGGGCTATGTACGGTCCTATGCGCGCTACCTGAAACTCGACGCAGAAGAGGCTTATGAGCGTTTTTGCGCCGAAAGCGGCTTTGCCGTGTCGCGCGGATTGTCGAGCGAAAACGCCAGCAAGGACAAAGAGCGTAAGTCGCGCATGTCGCGGCCGCGTAAGCAAAAATCCGACGATCTGTTTGAGCGCGCGAAAACCCCTTTCATCCCCACGGAAGGCTCGGCTTTGGCCGGTATTTTTTCGCCAAATGCGGTTGGATCCTCGGCGATCTTGTTGGGTGTCATCGCCCTGATCGCCTACGGCGCTTGGACGGTTTTGAACGAAATCCAGAAGGTCAGTGTCACACCGGTTGAGCAAGCGCCCGAAATCACCTCGACGCTGGGCGAGGGGTATGACTCGCCGCAAACCGATGCCGTGACCATCGCCGCCGCCGCCCCGACAATTGAGGCGTTCGACAGGCTCTATCGCCCGCAGGCGCTGGACGTGCCAATCCTCGTTGCGCGTGATGCACCGATTTCGATGCTCGATCCGGCTGAGCTTGGCTTTTTTGCCCCGCCCGAGATCAACGACACTTTGGCAGGCATCGATGACCTTTTCGTGCCGACCATCGACGAGGTTGACGCCGCTGTGGACGGGGTTCTTGCCGAGGCGCTTATTGCCCCGATCGCCGATCCCATCGTTGTCGAAGACACGGCGGCCCGGATTGCGATTTTGGCCGTTGAACCCGCATGGGTGCGGGTACGCGGCGCAGATGGCACGGTGATCTTCGAGAAAATTCTGGACACGGGCGAAGAATATGTTCTGCCCCAGCTTGAAGAAGCCCCGACACTGCGGGCTGGAAACTCGGGCGCGGTTTACTTCAAGGTGAATGGCGACGTCTTCGGACCGGCTGGTGGCGCTGGCGGTGTGGCCAAGAATGTTGCCCTTTCGGCGGCCAATCTGTCGGACAGCTATGCCGTGGCTGATCCCGCACAAAGCGGTGATCTGGCGAATGCCCTATCGGTTGCTGCGGCGAATTAATCCGCTTAGGGCAATTGCCGCTTAAGACCCTTGCCCCTATGTAGGTCTGACAATTTCCTGTTTCGCTCCGAGGTCCAATGTCCCTGAATCCTATCCGTCCGTGGCGCAATATCGACCGGCGCAAATCCCGTTTGATCCATGTGGGGAATGTCCCCGTCGGGGGCGATAGCCCGATCAGCGTGCAGACGATGACGAACACCCTGACCACCGATGTGGCGGCAACGGTGGCGCAGGTGCAAGCGGCGGCAGAGGCCGGGGCTGACATTGTGCGGGTCTCGGTTCCCGACGAAGCAAGCTCAAAAGCGCTGAAAGAAATCGTGCGCGAAAGCCCCGTACCCATCGTGGCGGACATCCATTTCCACTACAAACGCGGCATTGAAAGCGCCGAGGCCGGGGCGGCCTGTCTGCGCATCAACCCGGGCAACATCGGCAGCGAAGCCCGTGTGAAAGAGGTTATTCAGTCGGCCAAAGACCATGGCTGTTCCATCCGCATCGGTGTGAATGCCGGTTCGCTTGAGAAGCATCTGCTGGAAAAATATGGCGAACCATGCCCCGAGGCGATGGTTGAAAGCGGGCTTGAGCATATTCGCATTCTCGAGGACAATGATTTTCACGAATACAAGATCAGCGTCAAAGCCTCGGACGTTTTCCTGTCTGCGGCGGCCTATCAATCCTTGGCCGAGGCGACCGACGCGCCGATCCATCTGGGCATTACCGAGGCTGGCGGGCTGACCTCGGGGACGATCAAATCCGCGATCGGGCTTGGCAATCTGTTGTGGATGGGCATTGGCGACACGATCCGCGTGTCTCTGTCCGCCGATCCGGTTGAGGAAGTCAAAGTCGGTTACGAAATCCTGAAATCCTTGGGGCTGCGGCATCGTGGCGTCAACATCATTTCCTGCCCAAGCTGCGCGCGCCAGGGGTTTGACGTAATCAAAACGGTTGAGGCTTTGGAACGTCGTCTCGAGCACATCAAAACGCCAATGAGCCTGTCGATCATCGGCTGCGTGGTGAATGGCCCGGGCGAGGCATTGATGACCGACGTTGGTTGGACAGGCGGCGGGGCCGGGTCGGGCATGGTCTATCTGGCGGGCAAGCAAAGCCACAAGATGTCGAACGACTCGATGATTGAACATATCGTGGAGCAGGTCGAAAAGAAGGCCGCTGAACTCGACGCGTCAAGCGACGCCTGAAACGAAATCGCCGCCCCGAGGGACGGCGATTTGGATTTTTTTCCGCTAAAGCGTCCGGCCTTTCCCTGTCTTAGGAAAAAAGCTCGGTCGCGTTCGTTTATTTCCGGCGGCGTGGAACGTCATTTCCACCGAACGACTTTTTACCGGGCTTGCCTGAACCGCCCTTTGGCTTTCCGTCCGCTGCGCGCGGTTTGCGGAATGATTTGCTGGCCGAGGCGGCACCGGGCTTGCCTTTGGGTTTGCTGTCTGTCGCAGCGCTTGGCTTGCGGAAGGGCTTGTCACCGTCGTTCTTGCGGGCGGGTTTATCGCCATCGCTTTTGCGGAACGGTTTATCGCCGTCTTTTTTGCGGAAAGGCTTGTCACCGTCGGCCTTGCGGAACGGTTTATCGCCGTCTTTTTTGCGGAAAGGCTTGTCACCATCGGCCTTGCGGAAAGGCTTGTCGCCTTGGCCGCCTTCGCTTTTGGCGTGACGCGGTTTCTTCGGGCGCTCGTCATCCGATCCACCCTCGGGGCGCGGTTTGACCTTGCCACTGTCCTGCCACTTCTTGGCTTTGTGGCCGTCATCCTCGCGGCGGGGTTTGCTCGGCTTTTTGTCGTCCCAGACCCGTTTGCCACGGGGTTTATCGTCATCGCGGCGGGGGGGGCGACCACCTGTCGGACGGGGGCCAGCGGGGCGAGGGCCGGACAGATCGGGGGCCTTGTCGAGTTTGACCATGCGAATGCCTTCTTCAAGCTCGCCGCCCTGGTCCAGAAAACGCATCATCCGATCAACCGATGTGTCGGCAATTTCGATATAGCTTTCGGACTGTTGAACGCGGATCGCACCAATGGCGTTTTTGTCGAGATTGCCAGCCCGCAGGACCATCGGCAGCAGCCAACGTGGCTCGGCCTGATTGGCGCGACCGACCGAGACCGAGAACCAAGTGCTTGGCCCAAAGGACTCGTGGTTCTTGCGCTCGGGCTTGGCGTCGGGGGGCGACAGGTCTTCGGGGGCAGATTGGCGCGACTGATAGAGACGCAGATAGGCGGCCGCGATTTTCTCGGGCGTGTGTCGGGCCAAAAGGGTTTCGGCAAAGGTGGTCTGTTCGTCCGACAGTTCCTCTTGCCAGACTGGATCTTCAAGCAAACGCTCCTGGTCCTTTTGGCGGATCGCGTCTGCGGATGGGGGTTCGACCCATTCGGCTTTTAGCTTGGCCCAGCCCAGCAAACGCTGTGCCTTTTTCACTGTTTTCGGCGTGGCAATAAGCGCCGAGATCCCTTTGCGCCCCGCGCGACCTGTGCGGCCAGAGCGGTGTAGCAAAGCCTCGCTACCGGTTGGCAATTCGGCGTGGATCACCAGATCGAGGTTCGGCAGGTCAATGCCACGCGCCGCAACGTCGGTCGCGACACAGACATTCGCGCGCCCGTCGCGCATGGCTTGTAGGGCGTGGGTCCGCTCGTTTTGGCTTAGCTCTCCGGACAGGCTGACAACGCGAAAGCCTCGGTTCGAAAACCGCGCTGTCAAGCGTGCGACCGCCGCCCGTGTATTGGCAAAGACGATCGAGGTTTCGGCGTCGTGGAAGCGCAGCAGGTTGATGATCGCGTTTTCGACTTCGTTGTGGTGGACGGTCATCGCCTGATAGGAAATATCGGCGTGCTGGTTGCCCGCAGAGACTGTCGACACGCGCACAGCGTCGCGCTGGAATTTTTGGGCCATCTTGGCGATCTGTGCCGGAACGGTGGCCGAGAACATCAAGGTGCGACGGTCCTCGGGGGCTTCGTCCAGCATGAATTCGAGGTCTTCGCGAAAACCCATGTCCAGCATTTCGTCCGCTTCGTCGAGAACGATGGCGCGGATCGAGTCGAGCACCAGCGCACGCTTGGTGATGTGGTCGCGCAAACGTCCCGGTGTGCCAACAACGATGTGCGCGCCACGTTCAAGGGCGCGGCGCTCGTCGCGTGCGTCCATGCCGCCCACGCATGAGGCCATGCGGACACCGGATTTCGCGAACAGCCACCCGAGTTCGCTTTTCACCTGCATCGCCAATTCGCGGGTCGGGGCGATAACCAGCGCCAGAGGCTCGGACGCGCGACCGAAGTGTTCGTCGTCGCCCAAAAGCGTCGGAGCAATCGCCAAGCCAAACCCGACGGTTTTGCCCGATCCAGTCTGGGCGGAAACAAGCAGGTCGGCCGCGTTGAGTTCCGGCTCTGAAACCGCCTTTTGAACGTCGGTAAGGGTTTCATATCCACGCTCGGATAGCGCGTCTGCGATTGTTTTAATCATGGCTCGGGGTCATTCCGGATAGGGGACGCGCCTTCGCGCCCTGTGACGGCGGCGGATTGCGCAGGAAAGGGGGCCGTGTAAGCTGGTTTATCCTGTTTGTATAGGGCTATTTCGTATTCACCGCTGGCATAGGCTGCCCCCTCAACGGCCTTTGCGCCTGCGGGGTTTCGCGCCCATGTGATGCAATATGCGCGTCAGGCCGATGTCGCTGCGATATCGGCAATCACCTTTAGCGCGTCGTCTTCGCGACCCAGAGGGATAAAGAGGTGGTCGTGAAAGAATCCCGCAACGGGGTTCACGCCCATGCCCTGCCGTGCAAGCTCGGTGGCGATGCGGGCGATAAAGCCGACGGCCTCAAGTGCCGAGTGAACATTCAGCGTAATCATCCGACAGGGGAACTCATAAGCGATGCCATGGTGCTCGGCCTCGGATTGCAGCAGGATCAGCGTGGTGCCTTCGGATTCTTGAAACACCATTCTGGGCGAAAGACCCTGTGGCACCGCGCGATCATTGAGGGTTGCGAAAACATAGATGCCCTCGGCCATGGTGGCGGTCATCGAGCGCAGCAATACATCGAGATCAGTTTCACCGGACATACGGGAATTCTCTGCTTAGGGATGAGTGGGATGCAGCTATACGCGTCATAATGGCCCCGAGGTACGGTCTCACCGTGCTGGCAAGCCCTTAAAGAACAAGGTTTCCCGCCTGAAGCGACCCTTGGCAAAGTCGAGCATTGACCCGCCGTTCGCAGAGTGGAAAAAGCAATAGGTGAATGCATAAGAGGGCAGGATGAGGAACTCAAGCAGAAGTGACGTTGATGCCTTCATCGTAATGGATGTTCTCGAAGCCGCCCGCGCCGCCGAGGCCTCGGGTCGTCACATCGTTCACATGGAAATCGGCCAGCCCAGCACGGGGGCGCCCTTGCCCGCCTGCAATGCCTTGACCGAGGCCATGGCCGCGGATGCGCTGGGCTATACGGTGGCTTTGGGCATTCCGGCCTTGCGGGCACGGATCGCGCAGCTTTACCGCGATTGGTACGGGGTCGAGGTTTCGCCTGACCGCATCGTTGTCACCTCTGGCTCGTCGGGCGCGTTTCTTCTGGCCTTCTCGGCGCTTTTTGACAGCGGCGCACGGGTCGCAATAGGAGAGCCGGGCTATCCCAGCTACCGCCAGATTTTGCACGCTTTGGGCCTTGAAACGGTTGGCATTCAGACCAGCGCCGCTGCACGCTATCAACCCACGCCCGAGGATTTGGAGGGATTGTCGCTTGACGGGTTGATGGTGGCCTCGCCGGCCAATCCATCAGGGACGATGCTGGGGCGCGATGCGTTGAAGGCGTTGATCGAGACCTGTCACGCCGCCGGAACGTCGTTCATCTCGGACGAGATTTATCACGGCATCGAATATGACGCCAAAGCGGTCACCGCGCTTGAGATTTCCGACGACGTTTACGTCATCAACTCGTTCTCGAAGTATTTCAGCATGACGGGCTGGCGGGTTGGCTGGATGGTCGTCCCGCCAGATCACGTCCGCCGGATCGAGCGTTTGGCGCAGAACATGTTCATTTGCCCGCCCCATGCCAGTCAGATTGCCGCCTTGGCAGCGCTTGACTGTCAGGATGATTTGCAGGCTAATCTGGATGTTTACACCGAAAACCGCCGCCTGATGCTGGACGGTCTGCCCAAGGCCGGGTTTGATCGGATCGCGCCGCCGGACGGGGCGTTTTATGTCTATGCGGACGTCAGCCATCTGACCGATAACTCGTTGGGGTTTTGCAGACGTATCCTTGACGAGACCGGTGTCGCCATCACGCCCGGTCTGGATTTCGATAAGCAGCGGGGGGGCGGCACAGTGCGCTTCAGCTACGCCACGGGGACAGACGACATACGCGAGGGCCTAAAGCGGTTGGCGGCGTTTATGGCGGATTTCACAGCGGACACAACGCATGGATAATCGCACGATCGCCAGCCTTTGGATCGGAGGGCCGTTGTCGGTCTTGGATCAGATTTGCCTGTTGTCCTATGTGCGGCACGGCTACCGAGTTGTTTTATATCACTATTTTCCGCTGGAAAACGTGCCAGACGCAATTGAAACATGCGATGCCCGCGAGATCTACCCTGACGACGACATCCTGATACATCGCAACGGGTCGCCTGCGATGCATGCGGACATTTTCCGCCTGCACCTGATGCACAAAACCACGCAAATCTGGGTGGATACAGATCAGCTTTGTTTGAAGCCGTTTGATCCAGACGACAGTCATATCGTTTGCTATTTTGATTCCAGCAACCTTAACAATTCGGTCCTGAGGCTCCCCTCGGACAGTCCGGCGCTGGCCTATATGCTTGAATTTGTCGAGGATCGCTATCCGGTGCCCCCATGGGTGCGGCGCAGCGTGCGCATCGCGTTGAACACAGCCAAACGCGAGGGCAATCCGACACATATCAGCCAGCAGAAATTCACGACCTATGGGCCGAGCCTGTTGAAATATGCGCTCAAACAAAGCGGCGAGCTGGATCACGCCAAGCCGCAACATGTCTATCTGCCTTTGCCGTCAACCCAGCATCGCTTCATTGCGAAAGCCAAATTTACCGACGAGATATTGAATGACATTATAAAGCCCGACACACGGGGAATGCATTTGTGGTCGACGAATGTGCGCAAGAATGGCTGGCTTGAGAAAGTCGAAGACGGCAGTTTTCTGGCCCTGATGGCCAAGGATGTTGGGATCGAATTGAACCGATGAGACTATTTGCATTGATCTTTGCGGCGCTGTTTTTTGCCGCCGCGTCTGCGATGGCCCAAGACCTGTCGGCCTTGGCGCGGTTTGATGCGGACAAAAGCAGTGTCGAGAACAAATGGCGCGGTGTGTCGTTGACGCTTGGCTTGTCGCAAGGCGTGCCTTGGCGTGTTTTCACTGTCGATGAGCCGCGCAGGCTGGTGGCCGATTTCCGCGAGGTTGACTGGGCCGACGCGACGGGATTGGACTTTGAGGCGACAGACCGCGTCAACGCGGTGCGCTTTGGCCAGTTTCAACCCGGATGGTCACGGCTGGTGATGGACCTCAATGCGCCGCTCAAGCTCGAGAGCGCTGAAATGCGCATCGACGAAGCGACGGGTCTGGCTGAATTGCAGGTCGATCTGACGCTGGTGAGCGACGCGGAATTTGCCGAAAACTCGGGCGAGCCTGCGACGCCGGGCTGGTGGGTTCCCCCCGCAGCCGAGGTCGCCAAGGCGCGGATGCGCCAAACCGGCGAGGGCGTGCTGACGGTGGTGATCGATCCTGGCCACGGCGGCATTGATCCCGGGGCCGAGCGGGGCGATCAGACCGAAAAGGCGCTGATGCTGGCGATGGCACGCGAGCTTAAGGAGAGCTTGCTGCGCTCCAACCGCGTGCGGGTCGTTCTGACGCGTGACGACGACAGCTTTGTGCCGCTGGAAATGCGGGTGGCCATTGCCCGCCACGCCGAGGCCGACTTATTCATTTCGCTTCACGCCGACGCCCTTGGGCGCGGGCAAGCTGAAGGGGCGACGGTTTATACGCTGTCGGACACCGCCTCGGACGAGGCCAGCGCCGCTTTGGCGGAACGCCACGACCGCGATGACCTGTTGGCCGGCATCGATCTGAGCGGTCAGGACGATACGATCGCCAATGTTCTGATGGATCTTGCATGGCTTGAAAACCAGCCACGTTCGCAAGCGGTGGCAAATGCCATTGTCTTTGCCCTCGATCAGGCTGGCACGATGTTGCACAAGGTGCCGCGCAGGGCAGCGGGGTTCTCGGTTCTCAAGGCGCCGGATATTCCATCGGTGCTGCTTGAGATCGGATTTTTGTCGTCCGACACAGATCGCGAGCGTTTGATGAACCCTGAATGGCGGGCCAATACCGCTGCGGCGATCACCTCGGCTGTTCTGTCCTGGTCGCAAACCGATGCTGCATTGGGCGATTTGGTGCGGCAATAGGCAATAAAGTGACCACATTCACAGCCTTCTGTTTTGACCCCGCAGCAAGGGCTGGCTATAGAAGCGCTGATACTTCAAAGGGCCCGTGATTTGATCCGTGCAATCTTTTCCTTTTTCGGGGCGATTTTTAGCTTTTTCGTCCTGTCGATCTTTATGGTCGCGCTGAGCATCGGCGCGGTTTTTTGGGTCTATGGCAAGGATCTTCCCAGCCACGCCGCTTTGGCGAAATACACGCCTCCGACGATCAGCCGGATATTTTCGGGCGAGGGGTTGATTATCGACGAATTCGCCAAGGAACGCCGATTGTTCGTGCCCATCGAAGAAGTGCCGGACGTGGTGAAAAATGCGTTCATTTCGGCTGAGGACAAGAATTTCTACCAACACGCAGGCTATGATCTGCGCGGTATCGCTGCCGCCGCTGTCGAAGGTGTTCTGTCGAGGGGCGAAACCCTGCGCGGGGCGTCGACAATTACCCAGCAGGTGATGAAATATTTCCTGCTGTCGGGCGACCGGAAGATCGAGCGCAAGATCAAGGAAATCATTCTGGCGACGCGGATCGAAGAAACGCTGAGCAAAGACAAGATCCTTGAGCTTTACATGAACGAGATTTTCCTCGGTCAGAACTCTTATGGGGTGGCGGCTGCGGCGCAGACCTATTTCAACAAACCCCTATCCGCCCTTGCACCGCATGAGGCCGCGTTCCTCGCTTCGATGCCAAAGGCGCCCGGAGCCTTCCATCCGGTGCGCGGCAAAGAGCGGTTGCTGTCGCGCCGCAACTTCGTTTTGAAGGAAATGAAGGAAAACGGCTATTTGACCGAAGAGGTCTATCTGGCCGAACGCGAACTTCCTTTGAAGTCGGTTCAAAACGGCGACTATGAAAGTTTCCGCGTTGAACTGCCGCCGCGCGACTATTTCACCGACGAAATCCGCCGCCAGCTCAGCCGCGATTTTGGCGAGGGCGAGTTTTTCTCGGGTGGTCTGACGGTTCGGGCCACCATCGATCCCGAAATGCAGGACGTGGCGTCCAAGGCGCTGAAGTCCGCGCTGGAACGCTATGACCGTGCCAAGGGCCATTGGCGCGGCACCGAGGTTGTGATCGATCAGGAAAAATTGGCGGATGGCCTCTGGCAAGAGGCCTTGGCCGAGGTTGAATTGCCCCGCGACATCGAATTGGATGGCCTCTGGCGTCTGGCCGTCGTGCGCCGCTTGGGCAATTTTGCCGCGCGGATCGGGATTGAGGGCGTTGAGGACGACGAAGATGGCCATTGGATCCTGGCCGACGACGTCACCTGGGCCAGCGCCGAATTGATTGAAACCGAAGATGGCGAGCAAGCAGGCCCCCATGCGACCGTGGCGTCCGATATTCTGAGCCTCGGCGACGTGGTCTATGTGCGCGCTGAACTTGACGACGAAGGGAACTTTGCCAATTGGACCCTGCGGCAGGTGCCCGAAATTCAGGGTGGCTTTATGGCGATGGACGTCAACAACGGCCGCGTGCTGGCGATGCAGGGCGGGTTCAACTATGAGAACTCGGTGTTCAACCGCACAACCCAAGCCAAACGCCAGCCCGGTTCAGCGTTCAAGCCCTTTGTATATGCCGCCGCCTTGGACAGCGGTTATTCACCGGCGACCATTGTGATCGACGCACCGATTGAAATCGAAACACCCGAGGGGTTCTGGCGGCCCCGCAATTCCTCGGAGAGATACTATGGTCCGACGCCTGTGCGCATCGGCATTGAGCAGTCCAAGAACCTGATGACCATCCGTCTTGCGCAAGACGCCGGCATGGACACCATCGCCGATTACGCTGAACGCTTCGGGGTCTATGACGCGATGAACCCCTATCTCGCCAACTCGCTCGGGGCCGAGGAAACCACGCTTTACCGCATGGTTGCCGCCTACGCGATGTTCGCCAATGGCGGCGAGCGGGTCGAGCCGACGCTGGTGGACCGCGTGCAGGACCGCTACGGCCAGACTGTTTATCGCCATGATCGCCGCACCTGTGTTGATTGTTCGGTGCCAGACCTGCCAGAGGGCGCGCGCCCCGAAATCACCAGCGACCGCGAGCGGGTGATGGACGAGATCACCGCCTATCAGCTTGTGTCGATGATGGAGGGCGTCGTGCAACGCGGCACGGCCTCGCGGTTTGTTGATCTGCCTGTGCCGGCTGCCGGTAAAACCGGGACGACAAACGACAGCCGCGATGTTTGGTTTGTCGGCTACACAAGCAACATCGTGGCAGGCTGCTACATTGGCTATGACGTGCCCAAATCGCTTGGGCGCGGATGGTATGGCGGATCGACCTGCGGACCGGTCTTTCAGGAATTCATGGTGGAAGCGGTCGAGAAATACGGCGGCGGTCAGTTCGTGGTGCCCGCAGGCGGCGAGTTCATCAAAATGGACCGCTTCACCGGCGCGCGTCTTCCTGACGACGCCGAGGGCGAAAACGTCGTGGCCGAATACTTCCGCATCGGCGAGGAACCTGTCTTCGGGCTCAGCCTGACCGACACATTCGCGATGGGGGCCAATCTGAAGTCGGAAGAGCAACTGCTCAATGAAGCGCTTGAAGCCGCCGAGGCCGCACAAGACGCCGCCGAAGAGGGCACCGTCGTCGTGCCAACCGACGACACCAAAGCCGACTTTGGAACGCTAAGCTCCGGCGGGCTTTATTAAGCGCACACTAGACTGGAATTGTTTTCGCGCTATGGTGGAAACTATCCCTAATTTAGTGAGATTCAAAATGTCCAAAAAGACAATTCTATTAATGGGAGTCGGCTTTTTGGCCGCTTGCCAAGCAGACGAAGTTGAAATCAAGATTAGCAGCGACGACATTTTGAAAGCTATCGCGGGCGAAAGCATTTATATCGATTTTGAGGCAGAAGTTGGAGAAGACTACACGACGGTTGATGACGAAAAAAGAGACGTCATTTCACAAGTCGCAAACTTGTTGGCACGATATTTTCCCGATGCTGATGTTGAAACTGACATCGGCTCAAATGAATATACGATAGACTTGGATGGTGAGATTATGCTGTCAACCACAGCACCTCTAAATGAGGCACCTTGGTATGTCGCAGTCGACGAAATGGATCAAATGGAGGGATATTTGGTTAGCCTGCAACCAACGCAATCATTTGATGGCTTCAATGGTGCCTTGGAGAATATTAACTTCATGCTGGGCCCCGATGAATACCAACAAGTGAAGTACCGAATTTCCGGCGATCGAGGGTCGATAATATTCGGGGGTGGTTATCTTGATGGCCGCGCTGTAACGGCGGAAAAAGTTCCACTCGATGGTCAAAAGTTTACGTTGAAATTCGAAGAGGGTGTTTGGAAATCCGCCGGTGGTGGGTTTATTTACATTCCCGAATAGTTCATTGCCTTAGTTGGTGTGCGCCTTCAAGCGTCGCTTGCCCCTGCTAACCCTCTGGTTTATCACCCAAGACATTACCAAAAGGCAGGGTTCCCGATGCGTGCAGACGTTCAAAACGCGATTACTCAGATTGAAAAATCTCTTGAGTTGCTCAAGCAGCGCATGGATTGGGAGACCGTGCCGCATCGGCTTGAGGAATTTAACGCGCGGGTTGAAGATCCGACCCTTTGGGACGATCCCGACAATGCGCAAAAGTTGATGCGCGAGCGGCAGGCCTTGGTCGATGCCAAGGCAACCCATGACAGCATGGCGCAGGATCTCTCGGATAATATCGAGATGATCGAGCTTGGCGAGATGGAGGATGACGCAGAGGTCGTCTCGGACGCCGAAAACGCTATTCTTAAGCTGGTCGACACCGCCGCCGAGAAAGAGCTTGAGGCGCTTCTTGATGGCGAAGCGGACAGCAATGACACCTTTCTTGAGATCAACTCGGGTGCGGGGGGGACGGAAAGCTGTGACTGGGCCTCGATGCTGGCGCGGATGTATGTGCGCTGGGCCGAGAAAAAGGGCTATAAGGTCGAGTTGCAATCTGAAACCGCTGGCGAGGAAGCGGGGATCAAGTCGGCGGCCTATAAGATCAGCGGTCACAATGCCTATGGCTGGCTGAAATCCGAAAGCGGTGTGCACCGGCTGGTGCGGATTTCGCCATATGATTCCGCCGCCAAGCGCCATACCTCGTTCTCGTCGGTTTGGGTCTATCCTGTGGTCGATGACAACATCGAGATCGAGGTCAATCCGTCGGATATTCGCATCGATACCTACCGGTCGTCCGGCGCGGGCGGGCAGCACGTCAACACCACCGATTCAGCGGTGCGGATCACGCACATGCCAACCG